>NZ_JBHYRN010000014.1:0-161144 GCF_042749305.1 Nocardia sp. NPDC058705
GGTCCCGTGGCCACCGCCACGACGCACCCAGCAACGGTGCCTGATCGACGGGACACAAGGGGCCGCGACCTCGAGCGCGCCAGCGCTCCAAAAACACTGTCCGCGACGAAATTGCGTTGGGGGCTGCTGATAGCCGCCCTCGGGGCGATCCTCGCGGCCACGGTCACCATGACCGTGGCGGGCTTCGACACCGACAAGGTGGAGGCGCATCAGCCCGGCGCCGCGCCGGTGGTGCGCGACAAGGAGTTCAGCAGCGCCGCGCAGGGCGACTGCCTGACCTGGTCCAAGCCCGACCGCAGCGACCTGGTGAAGGTGAACTGCGCCGACAAGCACCTGTTCGAGGTGGCCGGTGTCATCGACCTCAGCGCCTATCCGGGGCGTGAGTTCGCCGAGGGCACCCGGCACCCCGATTCACTGCGGATGACCGAGTTGCGTGACGAACACTGCGTGACCGCCGTGCAGAAGTACCTCGGCGGGCGGTTCGACCCGCGCGGCAAGTTCATGGTGAACGTGATGTCGCCGAGCCCGGCCGGATGGCAGCACGGCGACCGGACGCTGCGGTGTGGCGTCCAGGTCGCCGCGACCACCGCGAGCCCGGCCACCACCGGCAGCCTGGTCGACAGCGACCAGTCGAAGGTCAACGCCGTCGGCACCTGCCTCGGCATCAATCAGAACCTGCCCACCGACCCGGTCGACTGCGCCCAGCCGCACTCGGTGGAGATCGTCGGCACCGTCGACCTGTCCACGAACTTCACCGGCGGGCCGCCGTCGGAGTCCGAGCAGGACAAGTTCGTCGAAGCAGAATGCAACCGCCTCTCCGGCGACTACCTCGGCAGCCCCGACGCCATCCGCAACAAGACGCTGACCCTGTTCTTCGACTACCTGGAGCCCGCCAGCTGGCTCGCGGGCAGCCACAAACTGGACTGCTGGCTCGGAAAAGGTGCCGACCGTGAGGGTTTCGCGACCGTCGTCGGCTCCGCCCGCGGCGAGATCCTGATCGACGGACAGGCTCCGGTGCCCCCGCCGAACTCCGGACGATCCACCCCGGCCCCGCTGCCCGGCGCCGCGCCGCTGCCGCCGCAGCCCCAACCGAGGTGACGTTGTCCGAGCGGATGCCGGCGGCGCGTTTCGAGGAGTTGGTCAGCGATGCCCTCGACCAGATCCCGGCAGAGCTGTCCAGTGCCATAGACAATGTTGTTGTGCTGGTGGAGCCACGAAACGACGAGGAACCGTCGCTGCTGGGGCTCTACCACGGGATCGCCCTCACCGAGCGCGACAGCTACTACGCCGGATCGTTGCCGGATACCATCACGATCTATCGAGAGGCTATTCTCGACATCTGCAACACCGACGACGAAGTCGTCGAGGAAGTCGCGATCACCGTGATCCACGAAATAGCACACCATTTCGGGATTGACGACGACCGGTTGCATGAGCTGGGATGGGGTTAGCGAAATTGGGTGGGGAATCGATGGAACCGAATGACCCGCCCTCGCGTCCTAGTACTCGTAGGGGGAATTCTCGTGGTTCCCGATAGCCGCCACCAGAAGGAGTCGGGTCATGGTTGGACACGTTCTCGTTGCACCTGAAATCGTCCTCGCCGCATCCGCGGAGTTGGATCTGCTCGCCGAGCGCCTCGCCATCGCGGCCGGGCTCGCCGGGCCGACCACGCATGTGCTGCCGTCCGGCGCCGAAGAGGTGTCGCTGCTCGCGGCGTCGCACTTCAACACCGCAGCGGGCAAGCACGACGGTTCGGTCGCGCAGGCGATCCTCGAACTGCATCACGCGGCCGCGACCTTGCGCTCGCAGCTGACCAGTCATATCGGGGAAGACGTCGCTCGCGCGGCGACGATCAACGCCGTCCAGGTGTAGTCGCACCGAACTCGTCGTCGATCATCAACTTCGTCGCCCGCGCGACAATTTACCTCGTCGCCGCGACAATGTACCCAGGGGAGAAACAAGCATGACCGCAGGGATCACCGGGGTGTTCTGGCTGCCTCGTATGGCCGAAGTGAACTCCACCACCCTCAACGCGGGCGCACACGCGGTCCCGATCAGCGCCGCCGCCACCTCGTGGGGCACGCTGGCCGCCGCGTGGGGCGACGCCGCCTTCACCATCACGCGCGTGATCGCCGAGGTCGGTGTCGGCCTCCAGGGCGTCAACGGCATCGCCGTGCTCGCCCGTCTCGCGCCGTTCGCGGGCTGGGCCAGCCAGCAGGGCGTCGCGGCCGCGGCGGCCAGCGCCAAGTGCGCGTCCAACGCCACCGCCTACACCGTCGCCTCCATCGCGATGCCGAGCCTGCCCGAGATCCTCGCCACCAACACCGCGGTGGTCGCCTCGGCCAACCCGCCCGGTGTCGTGTCCGGCGCGTTCGAGGCGGCCGAGGTCGTCAAGCACGCGATGGACATCCGCGCCGCGCTGGTGATGGAGACCTACGAGGCCGCCACGTCGGCCACCGTCGCTATCCCCAGCGAGTTCACGATGCCGCCCGCGATCGCCAACGGCGCGGGCTCCGCGCAGGGTGACTTCGGTGGCGGCGATCCGCTGCAGACCGCGGCCGCCGCGGTGCAGGCCATCGCGTCCAACCCCGGTGTGGTCAGCGCGGCCACCCAGGCTGCCAACACCGCCGGTGGCGTGGTCACCAGCGGCGTCAGCACGGTCGGCCAGGTCGGCGCCTCCGCGATCTCGGCGGTCACCGCGCCCGCCGGCACCACCGCCGTCGCGCCCGCCATGACAGCGGGTGTCGGCGCCGCCGGTGCCGCTGTGGGTGGCATGGGCACCACGTCGGCCAGCCTCGGTGGCGTCAGCGCGGGCGCGCTGAAGCTGCCGGAGGGCTGGGGTGCGCCCGCCGCCAACGCGACCGCGAGCGCGCCGGTGTCGGAAACGGTCGTCAACCGCGCCGATGCCGCACCCGTGCGCAACACCGGTGCGGCGGGCAACCCGCTGATGGGCAACCGGCAGAAGGGCGAGGAAGACGATGAGCACGATGGCGTCGACTACGTGCGCACCGACGAGTTCACCGACGGTCGCTACGCGGCCGAAGGTGTGATCGGCGCCGACCTCACCGGATCGGCCAAGTGACGGTTCTCGGCTCGGGCAGCGGAGGTTCGCTGCTCGGCGCCGTCGTGCTCTCGCTCGACGACATGCAGTTCCTCCTGGAGAAACTGGAATTCGACGAGATGCCCGTGGTGCTCGACGCCATGGGCCGGTATGACAACGTCACCGCGCACGACGCCGCTATGAACGTGGCGCAGGACACCCTCGCCGAACGCGAACTGCTGTTCGGCGACGTGGTGGCACCCGAGCTCGCCGAACGGCTGCGGGTGCTCTACCGGCCGCAGTGGATCATCGCGCTGCGGTGGGTGGTGGCCGGCCAGGTCAACCGATTCTGTCTGGCGCAGGGCGACGACCGCGCGGTCGTCGCCCTGCGCGGGCCGGAGTCCTACGTCATCGACGACGCCGGACTCGACCTGCCCGCCGCGGTGCTGCACGCACTCGGGCCGGTCGAAGCGCTGGAACTGTACGGAATGAACGCGCCCACCGAACAATTGGCGCCGATCTTCGGCGACACCGGTGACGTGTCCGCCACCGCGAAGCGCCTGAGCAAGGTGGGCAACCCGACAACCGACGCGCAGGCGCTGGCCTCGGCACTGGTGGAGATCCACTCCTACGCCGAGATCGTCGGCGTGGCCTACGGTGACGGCACCCGCGACATCCAGGACAACCACATCGCCGTATTCAACACGCGCGCAGGCAGATTCATCATCACCGCCAGCGTCGCCGACGACGGAGTGAAGTGGTCGTCCATCGCCAGCGGCACCAACGCCCGCCTGCGCACCGCAGTCGCCGACCTCATCGAGTCACTACCGGTGCGATCCGAATTCCCTACCGCGGCAGCCAGTAACCCGGCGTAAGCCCACCCCCACCGCAACCATCCACCCCCACCGCAACCATCCACCCCCACCGCAACCATCCACGCCTACGCCCCCACAAGTTAGCCGCGAACCGGAGGCGCAGCCGGAGCGTTCAGCCCATCGGGTCGTCGGCGGTAGGGTCTGCCTTGATCGTGAACGGCGGGGTGAATTTGCCCCAGCGTAGGCATTCCCAGCCGCCGTCTTCGGTGGGGAGCAGTTCGATGGTCTCGGTGTTGTCGAGGTGGTTGTTCGTGGTGAACGGGGGTGCCACCCCGGCCAGCCACCTGCCGAGTAAACGCATGGCGGCGCCGTGGTTCACGACCACCACGTCGCCGTCGGCGTCGTCGGTCAGGAACTCCTCGCGCAGGCCGTGGAGGACGGGCAGCATGCGGGCGAGTACTTCGTGGCCCGTTTCGCCGCCAGGAGGACTGAACTCGAGATCGCCGTGGTGCCAGCCGCGGTAGATCTGCTGGAACAGCTCGTGGGCTTCTTCGTCGGAACGGCCGTCGAGGTCACCGACCTGAACCTCGTACAGGCCGTCGAGGACGAGAGCCGGTGTGCCGGTTGCCTCTTCGATGTGGCTCGCGGTCTGGCGGGCGCGCAGGGCGTCCGAGGACACGAGAACCTGGGGTGCGCGCTCGAGGCTTGCGCCGAAAGCTTTCGCCTGTGCCACACCGCGTTCGGTGAGCGGGAGGCCGGGCACCTTCGTATCGAGGATCTTCGCGACATTGCCCTCGGTCTCGCCGTGGCGCACCAGAATCAGTTTCGCGCGGGTCATAGGTCCGCGACCCCCTTTCGCAATTGCGTCAACCATTCAGCGGCGGGTTCGTCCGACGGCGGCGGAGAGCCGAGAAGTGCTGTCGCGGGCCATGATCCGAGAAATCGGACCTGGGTGGTGCGATGCAAGGCTTTCAATGTTTCGGCGACCGCCGGGTCGTCGAGGTGTCCGACACAGTCGAGGTAGAAGCGGTAGGTGCCCATGCCCGTTCGGGTGGGCCGCGATTCGATGCGGGTGAGATCGACGCCGCGCGTGGCGAATTCGGCGAACGCGCGCATCAGAGAGCCCGGCTCGTTGGGCAGTTCGAGCACGACGGAGGTGCGGTCGGCGCCGGTGGCGTTGGGGGCGACGCCCGGCTGGGTCACCAGGACGAAGCGGGTGATGGCCTGGTCGTGGTCGGCGACGCCGGCGGCCAGGGTGACCAGGCCGAGTCGTTCGCCTGCCAGGGCGGTCGAGATCGCCGCGTCGGCGGTGCCGGCTGCCACGTCTTCGGCGGCGGCCGCGTTGGAGGCCGAGGTGAACGGGCGCGCCTCGGGGATGTTGCGCGCCACCCACTCCCTGACCTGCGCCGCCGCCACCGGGTAGGCCGCGAGCGTGCGCACATCGGCCAGCGCGATGCCGGGTCGCGCGAGGATCGTGAAGGTCACCTCGAGCTCGGTTTCGGCCATGATCTGCAAGCGCGGTCCGATGGCGAGGGAGTCCAGGGTTGCCGGGATCGAGCCCTCGACGGAACTCTCGATCGGCACGACGGCGCCATCGACGGTGCCGGTGCGGATCAGGTCGAGCGCCGCACCCTGACTCGGCGCGGCAACCCGCTCGACCGGCCCGTCGAAGGCCCCCGAGCTCTCGAACTTCGCCAAGGCCATCTCGGTAAAAGTCCCGGATGGTCCGAAGTAGGCAATACGCGGCACACCGCAACTCTAGCGGCTGGCGCACCCGGGTTTTCGGACTCGACGACCAGGCACGTCGCCACGCATGCCTACACCCTGGGCCGGGTAGGCGGGGATGCGTAGCGACCGATGCCTACATCCTGGGCCGGGTCGCCCCACCGGAGCCTGCGGCTAGTGGTCCAATACCCGCAGCGCTTCGGTAATCGCCTGTTCCTCCGGCGTTTCGATCCCCAGCAGCACAGTCCGAGTGGCTTCGATCGCGGCGGGCTTCAACGACTTCAGGAAGTCCAGGTCGGGGCTGGTCAGGGCGGTCGGGATGTCTTCCCCGCAGAGGGCCGCGACGGTGCCTGCGACTACCGCGAGGGCGCGGGGCCCGCTGGTGGTGTGGGCGGTGAAGCCGTGGTCGGCGTGGGCGATCGCGGCCAGGAAGGCGGCGAGGTCGGGGTCGGGGATGTCGACGTCGACGGGGGTGGGGGAAGTGCCTGCGGGGCGGACCAGGTCGGCTACCAGGCTGCGGCGGGCGGGGGCCGAGAGGTTCAGCAGGACGGGTTCGGCGGGGGCGGGGTGGGCGTCGCCGTGGTCGTCGTGCGTCATCGGTCCACCGTATCGGCTCGGTTGTTCGGGGTGTCCTCTTGCGTGGCGAGGATTTGTAACTTAGCTTAGGTTTACCTAATCAAACGTTCGCGGAGGTTGTCATGTCGAGCCCCACCACGATCCTCGCGCCGACCACCGCCGAGCGGGTGCGCAGTGCGTGCGCCCATGCCGAGACGGCGGTGCTCGCGCTTCCCGGGATCGACCCCGTCCCCACCACGCTGCACCACCTGCGCCGTTGCGGCGACGCGGTGATCGCGGTGCCCGAATCCTCGCTCGCGGCGGCGCTGGCGGCAACGGCCAACGAGACCTCGGCGGTCCTCGAACTCACCGACCACGCGCCGCTGCCACTGCGCGAGCCGGTGCGAGCGCTGGTGTGGTTACGCGGATGGGTGCGGCAGGTGCCCGCGCAGGCGCAGCGCGCGCTCGCCATCGAAATCGCCAAGGAGTACCCGCATCCCGGCCTGCTCGATGTGGGACACGGGGTGACATTGCTGCGGATCGTGGTGAATTCGGCGGTGCTGGCCGACACCGCCGGCGCCGAATCCGTCGATCATGCCGATCTGCGCGGGGCTACGGCCGATCCGTTCTGCGAGTTGGAAAGTGCTTGGCTGCAACACATGTCGGAGGACCATGCCGATGTGGTCGCCCTGCTGGCGCGGCATCTGCCGACCCGGCTGCGCGGGGGGATCGTCCATCCGCTCGCTATCGACCGCTACGGCCTCACCCTGCGGGTCGAGAGCAATGATGGCGATCATGATGTGCGCCTGCCGTTTCCCACCCCGGCCGATGACATCCAGTCGCTGAGCCGCGCTGTCCGCGTACTGGCCGGCTGCCCGTTCTTGAACGGCCTACGCCGCATCTGATCGGCTCACCTCGAGTCGTCAGGAACAGACTGAAGCGCGGTCGCTGTTTACACTGCGCGGCATGCGTGTGGATCCTCCGGAGAGCCAGTTGAGCGAGCGGGAGCGGTTCGGGCTGCGGGTGGAGATCGCGGTCGTGCTGCTGGTGACCTTCGGGTTGAGTGGGATCAGTGCCGGGTTGTCGCTGCTGGATTCGGCGTTGTCGCCGGGTGGAGTGGGTGGGCGGACGGTGGCGTTGAATGCGTCGCGGTCGAACAACTCGCTACTCGATCTGTTGTTCCAGTTGGTCGGGATCACCCGGTTGCTCGCTTGGGCGGCGTTGGGGCTTTATCTGTTGTGGCGCAGCGGGATCGGGCCCCGGATGATCGGGCTGGCCCGGATGCGGCGCGGCGACGTCGTGGCGGGGCTGGTGCTCGCGGCGGTGATCGGGGTGCCGGGGCTGGCGCTGTATCTGGTCGCGCATGCGATGGGGGTGAGCGTCACGATCGTGCCGAGTTCGCTGTCGGAGCAGTGGTGGCGGCTGCCGGTGCTGGTGCTGTCGGCGTGTGCGAATTCCGTGGCCGAGGAAGTGCTGGTGGTGGGGTATCTGCTCACTCGGCTGCGCAGGCTCGGGTGGTCGGAGAACTCGTCGCTGGCGGCGTCGGCGCTGCTGCGCGGGAGCTACCACCTGTATCAGGGGCTCGGTGGTGGGCTCGGCAATATCGTGATGGGGGTGATCTTCGGGCGCTATTGGCAGCGCACCAACCGGCTGTGGCCGTTGATCCTGGCGCACGCGACGATCGACGCGGTCGCCTACATCGGCTACAACCTCTTGCGGGGGCGCGTGGGCTGGTTGCCGTGAACTGTCCAGCCGCAGCCCTCGGCGCGGTGTTCCCGAATGCCCGGTCCACCTGCGCGATGTGCCCTAGCGGACCGCCGGATCAGCGGCTCGAACGGGCTGCCCAGCGATTGGGTCGCCCGCGGCGCATCGGCGTGCCCGATCACTGATATGCACGGCGTGTCGCGGCGAGTTTCACCACATCACCGCGTTTCGCGATAACAGTGACCCTCGCGCGGGGTATCCCAGTAGTGACCGTGCGCGCAGAACCCACTCGCGCTCCCCACGATCAGTAGAGTTTGACGGTGATGAACGGCGACGCTCCCCGCGAGGACCCCCGTAAACGCCGGGTGCCGCCGTCCGGCCGCCCCGGCGGTCCCGAAGTGCCCGCACCAGGTCGTCCAGCGCCCGCACAAGGTCGTCCAGTGCCCCCGCAAGGTCAGCCGCTGCCGCAGCGAGGTCGCTCACTGCCGCCGCAGAGCGGCGATCCGCGCTACGGCCGTCCCCCCGTGAACGACGGGCACCCGGGCCCGGAGAACGGCCCGACGGTTCGGTACAACCAGGCACCTCGGCGCGGCGCCTCCCATATCGAACCCACGCAGGTGATGCACCGCGGCAACTCCGGTGACCAGCCGCTGGCCTATTCGCAGATGCCGCACGAGCGCGTCGAACCCCGGCGCGCACCGCAGCCGCAGCGCCCGGTTCCGCGTCGCGATCACGCCCCGACGCAGCGCCCGGTCCCCCATCACGACGGTCTTCCGCCGCGCCGCACTCCCCCGCCCGCGCCTCCGGGCCGACAGGCGCAACCGCCGAAACGCAGGCGCAAACGTCATCCGTTCCGTTGGTTCATGGTGATCATCGTGGCGCTGATCGTCGGCCTGATCGCCGCGGTCATACACCTGGACAACTCGCTGACCCGCATCTCCGCGCTCCCGAACTACAGCGACCGCGTGAGCAATACGCCCGGCACCAACTGGCTGCTGGTCGGTTCCGACGGTCGCGGTGACCTCTCCACCGAGCAGGAAACCGAACTCGCGACCGGCGGCGACACCGGACCAGAGCGCACCGACACGATCATGATGGTGCACATCCCGTCCTCCGGCCCGACCACGATGGTCAGCCTGCCGCGCGATTCCTACGTGAGCATTCCCGGCCACGGCAAGGACAAGCTGAACGCGTCGTTCGCGCTCGGCGGTGCTCCGCTGCTGGTCCAGACGGTGGAGGAAGCCACCGGCGTACGGATCGACCATTACGCGCAGATCGGTTTCGGTGGGTTCGCGAGCGTGGTCGACGCGATCGGCGGGATCGAGATGTGCCTGGACGAGCCGATCGTCGACCCGCTGGCCGGGCTCGATCTGGCCGCTGGCTGTCAGAAACTTTCCGGCCCGCAGGCTCTCGGTTATGTGCGCACCCGCGCGACGCCGACCGCCGACGTGGACCGGATGAACCGGCAGCGGGCGTTCATGGCGGCGCTGCTGAAGAAGGCCACCGGCATGGGCACCCTCGCCAATCCGTTCGCGTTGTGGCCCATGGCCACCGGCGTCGCCGGTTCGCTGAAGGTCGACGACGGTGACCACATCTGGAACCTGGCCGCCCTCGGCTGGGCGATGCGCGGCGAGACCGTCACCACCAGCGTGCCGATCGGCGGATTCGACGACACCGAGGTGGGCAACGTGTTGCTCTGGGACAAGGCGAGGGCCACGGGTTTCTTCGAGGCGCTCGCGACCGATCAGCAGATTCCGGAGGAGCTGCTCACGCGGTAACGTCGAGTAATGGCGCAGAACTCGACATTCCCCGAACTCCTGCGCGACCAGATCAGGGTGGGCCTGACCACGGCTCATCAGTACCTGGCCGCCGCCGTCTACTTCGACGCGCAAGACCTCCCCGAGCTGGCCGGGCAGACCTACGCGCGCTCGACCGCCAGCCACGGGCACTCGATGCGCATGGTCCAGTACCTGCTCGACCGCGACGCGCCGATCACGATCGGTGGACTCGACGAGGTGCGCTCGGAATTCGACTCCCCGCGTGCCGCGATCAGTTTCCTGCTGGAGCGCCAACGGGTCACCACCGGACAACTCACCGCGTTGGTCGCAGCCGCGCGTGACTCCAACGATTTCCTCGGCGAACAATTCATGCAGTGGTTTCTGGCCGAACAGGTCGACGATGTCGCCGGGCTGACCACACTGTTGACCGTGCTCGACCGCCAGGACAACCTGTTCGACGTGGAGGAATTCATCCGCCGCGAACTGCGCGGAACCGTGCACGTGGATACCACCGCCCCCAGAATGGCGGGCGCGAATTAGGCGCGCCTTCGCCTTCACCGCGCCCGTGCTCAACTGAGGAACGCTGCGCAACTTAGGAAATACTTGGTTAGGGAATACTGTCCTCAATAAGGCTGCACTTGGATGACAACCCCATGTGACCAGCATTAATGTTGCCCACATGTCGATTCATCCGGAAGCCCCGCGCAGCAAGTTCCACACTCTGCTCCAAGACCAGATCCGGCATGAGTTCAACGCCGAACACCAGTACATCGCGATTGCGGTGTGGTTCGACAACAACGACCTGCCGCAGCTCGCCAAGCGTTTCTACGCACAGTCGGTGGAAGAACGAAATCACGCGATGATGATCGTGCAGTATTTCGTCGACCGCGACATCACCGTGGAGATCTCGGGCATCGATGCGGCGAAGTCGAAGTTCGAATCCGCCCGCGAGCCGATCGAACTGGCGCTGGCCCAGGAGAAGACGGTCACCGATCAGATCGTCCAGCTGGCGAGCACCGCTCGCGAAGAGGGCGACTACCTCGGCGAACAGTTCATGCAGTGGTTCCTGAAGGAACAGGTCGAGGAAGTGGCCGCCATGACCACTCTGCTCAATATCGCCGATCGCGCCGGGTCGAACCTGTTCGACCTGGAAGCGTTCATGTGGCGTGAGCTGAGCACCCCGAAGGATGCCTCCGGTGCTCCGTCGGTCGCCGGCGGCAGCGTCTAGGAACAGCAGAAAGGGATTCGGCTCGCGGGCAGCGAGCCGAATCCCTTTCGCGTTTCACCTGCCGGTTTTCACCAGCCGGATCCGGAACCGCCCGAGCCGGTGTTGGCCAGGATGGTGCCGATCACAATCTGGGCCAGACCGGCGATAGATCCAAGAAATTCCACGATGCCTCTTCTTTCCTCATCACCGATTGTCCGGTTCAGTCGTGAACCTAGCCGACCGGCTCTGTGAAAGAGGCATGTTTCATTAAGTTCAGCGCAGGGTAACCTGACGCGAACGCAGGCCATCGCGCGAACGACGCTCTTCGGTGGTCATCGGCTCCTCCGAAGCCAGCGCTTCGGCCAGACGAGCACCGAATTCGCGCGCGGGCGCTTCCCACTCGGTCGGGTGCATCTCGGGATCGAGATCGAACACCGGCACCAGCAGGCCGTGCGTGCGGAACGAACCGGCGAACCGCGAACCCTCACCCATGTGCAGACCGCCGGTGGCGTGCACGCGAGCCAGCGCCAGCATCAGTGCGTCCTCGTCCTCGGGACGAACCCACCGCACGTGCGCCTTCTCGCCCGCGTCGACCCACCAGGCCGCGCCGACGGAATCCGGGCCCAGGTCAAGGCGTGCCGACGGCATGATGGCCTGCTTGGCCTGCTCGATCGTCGCCGCCACCTGCGGATCCGGAGTGACGCCCTCGGGCACCCACCAGTCGAAGTCCTGGTGCACAGTGAGCTCGAGATCGGCACCGGGATCGATGACATCGGCCAGGCGCGGACCGCCTTCGACAGCGTCTGCCGAGTTCAGCGACTCGCCAGCCTCGGCCGACTGGGTCCACAGGATCGCGGCCGCGATATCGGCCGACGGGTCATCGCCGCGGAACTGCATCTGCGTGCCGACGAAGCCGACCGGCTCGTCACCGGCGCGCACCAGCGCGGCCACCGCACCGGGCAGCACCGTCGCCAGGGTGACCTCGCGCTGCGCGGCCACACCGGGCGCGAGCTTCAAGGTCGCGGTCGCCGACGGCACGAACTCCCGCAGCGCCACCAGATCACATTCGGCGGCAAGCCCCTCGAACGGCCGTGATACGGCCGCGGATGCCTGCTCCTGCGCCGCACGCCGCTGCGCGAGACGCTGAGCCCGATTACTGTCGGGCTTCGGACTGTTCCGCTTGCTTTTACCCACGGGTGGAGTTTATGGCCGAGCAGCGGGTTCGCTTACCGCGCCCCCTCTTCGTCAGACTTCGGCGAGTAGCGCTTTCGTGCGGCCGGGGTGGTTGGTCGCGACCCAGCTGACGCCCAGATCCGCGCACAGCGTCACGTCTTCGGGGTCGTCGACCGTCCAGCAGTAGGTGGCCCGGCCCGCCGCGGCGGCCTTGTCGACCAGTTCGGGATGCTCGCGCAGGGTTTTCACCGACGGACCGACCGCGGTCGCGCCGACCGTGGTGGCCGCACCGCCACCGAGGAATCGCGACGATTCGCCGAGCAGCACGGTCGGCAGCAGCGGTGCCGCGCGACGGATCCGCCACACCGCGGTCGCCGCGAACGACATCACCACCGCGCGGGAATGATCAGCCGAAGCCGGCGTTGCGATGCCGAAACGCTGCAGTTCGGCGAGGACCTTGTTCTCCACCAGGGCGCCGTAGCGGACGGGGTGTTTGGTCTCGATGAACAGTTTGGTCGGGCGGGTGCGCCAGTCGAGGACGAGGCCGATCAGGTCGCTCAGCGCGAGCACACCCTGCGGTTCTTCCTCGGTGCCGAAGTTCATGTCGCGCAACTCGTCCAGGGTCAGTTCGCTGACCAGGCCGGTGGCGTCGGCGGTGCGGTCGACGGTGCGGTCGTGCACGCAGACCAGGTGACCGTCGCGGGTGAGCCGGACGTCGCATTCGACGCCGTCGGCGCCCTCCTGCAGCGCTAATTCGTACGCGGCGAGGGTGTGCTCGGGCTTCGCCGCCGACGCGCCACGATGCGCAACCACGAAGGGTGGGCGATTGCTCTGGCTCACTTGGCCACGACCTCCTCCTGCGAATTCTCGCCTGTCCGAACAGAATCCGCATCGTCGACCACGTCGGGCCCGGCGGTGACCGAAGCGAGGGTGCCATCGTCGGAGGCCACAGCACCCGGCGCGACGGGCGCGATGACGACCTCGGCGGGGTCGGCCGCCATCACCCAGCGATGCGCCGACCGGACGTCACCGCGCAGGTCGCGGCCTTCCAGCGTGCGCACCATCCACAGCGTGAGCACCGCGAAGCCGGCCGCGCACAGGTTGGTGAAACCGGTGAACGAGACGCCGTCGGCCTCGGCCTGCAGGGTCGACGCGTCGCGCCACAGCGTCGCCGCGATCAACAGCAGTCCGCTGAATGCCCAGCCTGCCCACCAGATTCGCACGGCCCGATGCGATCGTGGATCGGGGTCGTCGCCGAGTAGCTCGGTGAGGAACACACCCGGCCAGATCAGATTCACGCCAGGCACCAGGCAGCCCGCGATCAGCGTCCACCGTTTGCGCGGGTCACGCTTGCCGTAGGCGGTGAACACGATCGTGCGGGCTTCGATCAGCCAGGCGACCAGCGAAATCGCCGCCACCAGCGCGCAGATCGGCGCGATGATGCCGAACACCAGCACCGTCGCGTCGGAGATCCACAGCAGCCAGCTGGGGATGAGCCGGGCGCGGTTCTGCAACAGGATCAGGTAGCGGCCGTATTCGGCGAGGGCGGCGAGCAGGAACGCGATCATGGTCACGATCAGCAGACGGTCGCGGTAGACGGCGAGACCGCGCAGCGGACGTTCCGGGATGCGAGCCGACGACGGTGGCGCATCGAGCAGGCCCCAGCGCGGGGTTTGCGTGTAGCGCGGGGTGGGGCCGAGCGGGGCAACGGTGGTTGCGCCCGCTTTGCGGGTGCGGTGGTCGGGTCGGCGCGCGACCCAGCGGTAGTTGCGCTGGGTGACCGGTGCGTCGACCTTGCCCGGCGAGAGCAGCACCCCTCGGCAGCGTGGGCACCAGTGCATCGGCGTGCCCTGGACGGCCCACCGCGCACCACAGCGTGCACATGGTTGCACCACCGAACTCACCCGCGCACCCCGCTTCCGGACTAGTAGATCTTGGCTTCGTGATCGCCGTCGGCGACCACCGGACGGCCGGTCTGCTGCCAGGCCACCATGCCCCCCGCGACGTTGACCGCTTCGTACCCGATATGGGCGAGATACCGGACGACCTCGATGGATCGGCCGCCCTGCCTGCACACGATGTAGAGCTCGGCGTCGATATCGAGCTCGTCGAGGCGGGCCGGCACGTCGACCATCGGGATGTGGATGGCGCCCGGCGCGTGGCCGAGGTTCCATTCGTCGGGTTCGCGCACGTCGAGCAGCTGCGCGCCCGCCGCCGGGTCCGTGTGGTCGAACGCGGCGGGTACCGCACCCACCGGCACCGTGGGGACATCGGAGCTCGTCACGCCTCGATCCTGCCATGTCGCGCGCGTTGGGGGGCGAGGCTGTGCGAGTACGCCGCGATCGGCGCACGTCAGCTATCGGCCAGCACACTTTCGGCGGACACGCGGGGGCAACCGCGCGCGGCGCCCGGTGAAATCCATCGGGAGCGACCGATCCGGGACTCCCCTCCATGTCATCCCGGAGCGGTCGCTCGCCGCTGACGTCGGGATTCGTGGATTTATTCCGGTCCCGACATCTACTTGGACGCAAGCGGGCCCGATTCGGTTCCATAAAAACGAGATCAATAGAGAAAATCTTAAATCCTGGGATCTGGGCGGCCAGATCGGTAGCCTGGGCGCATGAACGTGAGCAGGGGGCTACTCGACAGTTTCGACATCAACGGCTTGAATACCGCTTTGTCCGAATCCACGTGTCTAGGGGTAGAAGTGGATGCTGCGGCGGGACGCCTGCAACTCGCTCTAGAGGTGCTGACGTTACCCACGGATGGACCCGCACCGATCGATACGAAAGTCCTGCTCACCTTCACCGGAGTCACCCGGGTGGCGGCCTCGTTGCGCATCCAGCGCTGGGACGATGTCGACCCTCGCGTACTTCCGCTGAGCCTCGACCAGCTCGACGAAGCCATCCAGAGCTTCGGCGGCGGCGGGCTGCACGGGTGGGAGTTCATCGACCTCGACGACAGTGGTTGGACGCTGTGGAGCGAACTGCTCAGTTTCGACACGGTGCTCGACCAGCGCATCGCCGCTCACGTCATCGAGTTCTCGCAGGAGGAGGGGATCGACCCCCGCGAGCTCGATGTGCGGGTGTGGTTCGACAAGATCTCGGTGACCGACACCGCCGGGCGCGAGATTCCGATGGGCGAGTTCATCGACGGTGGTCGGCGGTGGTGGGAGGCGCACGCCACGGGTGACGCCAGGACCACCAAGGCCGACATCGCACCGCCGCTGTAGCATTCGCGACCCTCACCGCAGAGTTTCCCTCCCGGTGATCGGAAGGGAATGCGGAGCCGCGTGTGCGAGGTTGCACGGGGCGGGTGTACGAATGATGGTTGGTGTTGTCGTCCGAACTGGGCGCACACAGCCCGACACACGGAAAGGGACATCGTGGCCGTCTACACGCTGCCGGAACTGGATTACGACTTCGGCGCACTGGAGCCTCACATCTCCGGTCAGATCAACGAGATCCACTACACCAAGCACCACGCCGCCTACGTCGCAGGCGCCAACAAGGCACTCGAGCAGCTCGAGGAAGCCCGCGAGTCCGGCGATCTGGCAGCCATCCTGCTGCTGGAGAAGAACCTGGCCTTCCACCTCGGTGGCCACTACAACCACTCCGTCTGGTGGAAGAACCTCTCCCCCAACGGTGGCGACCAGCCGGAAGGCGACCTGGCCGCGGCCATCGCCGACCAGTTCGGTTCGTTCGACAAGTTCCGCGCGCAGTTCACCGCTGCCGCCAACGGGCTGCAGGGCTCCGGCTGGGCCGTCCTGGGTTACGACACCCTCGGCCAGAAGCTGCTGACCTTCCAGCTGTACGACCAGCAGGCCAACGTGCCGACCGGCATCATCCCGCTGCTGCAGGTCGACATGTGGGAGCACGCCTTCTACCTGCAGTACAAGAACGTCAAGGCCGACTACGTGACCGCGTTCTGGAACGTCGTCAACTGGGCCGACGTGCAGGACCGCTACTCCCGCGCCGTGACGCAGGGCAAGGGCCTCATTTTCGGCTGATAGCGCCTCTCAGCAGGCCCGCGTGCGATTTCGCATGCGGGCCTGTTGTCGTTTTTGCCCGTTCTGGCACTCAGTGGTACTTGTGTGCCAGATGGGTTTGGGGCTATTCCTGTCATACGGGCATAGTCGCCCCCGGTAGTTCGGGAGGCCATCATGAATACACAGGGTCCGATCGGGATCACGCCGTTTCAGGCGCGGGGACGATTGAGCGGGTTCGTGGTGTCGGGGCGGTGGCCGGATACCACCAAGGAATGGGCGCAGGTGCTGGTGCTGGCCGTGCGGGTGGCGTCGATGCCGGGCCTGCTGGTGACCACCACGGTGTTCGGGGTGCGCGAGGAGCTGCCCGACGATCCGGAGCCGGGGACGGTGGGGTTGGTGATGGCGGAGGGGCCGGTGCTCGGGGACGAGGCGATCCAGCCGGGCCGGTTCGCCGCGCACACCCCGCCCGCGCTGCTGATGCTGCATCCGCCGTCGGAGACGCGTCCGTCGTTGCCCGAATGCGCGGGCGCGGCGTCGGGGTGCGTGTTGCTGCCCGGCGTGCCGCATCTGGGTTTGGAACATCGCGCGGCGTGGGCCGAGGCCGAACTGGACGGCACGATCACCTCATTGGTGAGCCGAGTCGGGATGGATCTGATCAGCGATCCGGACACAGCCGTGCTCGCAATGCTGCTGGCGGCCTAGCTCTTTCGCCTGAGCCGGTCTGGCGAACGACCGGCAACGGGTGTGCTGGCTGGTGAAATCAGGGAAACCGAACTATCACCGCCGCGTACCCAAACTTATTGTGGCCATTGAGATTTCGATTACCCGGACTTGGCATACCCGGAGCAACCGGACTACAGTGGTTGACAGCGAAGGGGAGTAGCCCGCAATCGCACAGTCGACATACTGGTCGCCGCCACAGGCGCGATCCGGCTGCGCGAACCGGTCACCACCGGTGGGCGAGACCTTCGGCCACGAACCGATCCGTCGACCGGTGTGGCTGAAGGCGCACCCGTCTCAGCCACAGGCCGGAGTATCCACCTGGGAGCTGAATTCATGATCGCCACGATCCTGTTGAGCTTCGGCGTCATTTTCCTCGCCGAACTCGGCGACAAATCGCAACTCATGGCGCTGACCTTTTCGCTGCGCTACCGCTGGTGGGTGGTGCTGGCAGGCATCAGCGTCGCCAGCGTCGCCGTGAACCTCATCGCCGCGGGCGTCGGCCATTTCCTCGGCACCGCGCTGCCCGCGAACGCCATCGCCGTCATCACCGCGCTCACCCTGCTGGTGGTCGGCCTCTGGACCCTGCGCGACGCGCTCACCAGCACCGATGACTCCGAACAAGCTCCAGAGCCGCCTAGCGCCCGCAACGCCTTCCTCGTCGTCATCTCCGCCTTCACCCTCGCCGAACTCGGCGACCGCACGATGTTCGCCGCCGCCGCGCTGGCCTCCAACAACAGTTGGCTCGCGGTCTGGATCGGCTCGGTCGCGGGCATGGTGGCCGCCGGTGGGCTCGCGATTCTGGTCGGCAAGATCGCAGGCAAGCACCTGCCCGAGCGCGGCATCGCCATCACATCGGGACTGCTGTTCCTGTTCTTCGCGGGCAAGACCGTGCTGGACGCGTTCGTGCCCGCGCTGGGCGGTTGGGGTTCGGCGGGGGTCGCCCTGATCGCGCCCGCCGTGCTCGGTGTCGGCGTCCTCGTGTGGCGCAAGCGCGAGCAGTCCACGGTGCGCACCGGGGAACTCGTCGACATCGCGAAGTGAACCGAACGCGAGGCGGCGCGGCCTCGTGACCTGCTCCGCGTACCAGTAGGCGGGCCCATAGACCCCGGCCAGAGTTACGAGGGCACGGCCCGGAACGCCCCGCTGGAGTTGCGAGGGGGCGCGGCCGGATCCCTAGGCGAACGCGTTTCCGTAGAGCGTGCCGGAGCGGCCGGCCAGGGCGATCAGCTGGTCCTTGATCCCGCGCAGACTTTCCGGGTCGTCGGCGGCGATCCGGCCGGTCACCATCGCGCCGATGGCGGCGGCCAGGGTCGCGCAGGCGAAGCGCTGGTCGTCGGATTCGGCGCCGAGCATGGTGGAAACCACCTCGACGAAACGGTGTTGCAGCGCCATCCGCGCTTCGATGGCCGATGGGCCGACCGCGTAGACCTCCACCAGGAACAGCCGGGCCGAGGCGGGGTCGTCGATCATGTGGTCGAAGTAGGCGGTGAGGATGCGGTCCATTCTGGTGAGCGCGTCGGTGTCGGCGCAGTCGGCGATCACGGTTTGGAGCTTTTCGGCGAGTGCGCTCGATACCCGGTCGAAGGCCGCGTTGAAGCAGTCCTCCTTCGAGCGGAACATCTCGTAGAAGGTTTCCCGTGAAACCCCGGCGCGCTTGAGCACGGCCGCCACCGGCGTGCCGACGTAGCCGCCGACGGTCATGGCCTCACCCATCGCGACGAGAATGCGTTCACGCTGCGAGGCGACGACTTCCTCGCGCGAGAGATGGTGGCGGCCACGCGGAAGTTGTTGCCGCAGGGTCGAATCGCTCATGCTTGCCGTTCCATTCTGCGGGGTCGGGCTGGCTGGTCGGTGGTGAAGGGGACGTCTTCGGTGCGGGCGATGTCGATGGCGCGGGCCAGGCGGTCGCCCTGGACCCGCTGTACGACCAGTTGGGCCAGCAGCCGGAACGGTCGCACCCACGCTACCCACCAGGGCGAGACAACGGTTTTGCGTCGCCGCGCGATGGCTCGTTCCATCGCGACGACCGCGGGGCCGACCGGTGAGTTCCCGGTCAGACTCGTCTCCCCCAACACCGTGTGCGCGGCGGCCGTTCCGAATCCGCGCACCGTCATGTCGGTGTCGATGCCAGCGAAATAGCTGACCCCCACCTTCGCCCCGGTCGAGCGTAGTTCCGCGCGCAGGGTGGCGCCGAGGGAGGCCACCGCGGCCGCCGACGCGCTGTATGCCCCGCCGAGGGGCAGCTGCACCTCCGAGGAGATCGACGACATCATCAGCACATACCCACGCGGATGCGAAAGATGCGCACCCGCCGCCGACACCGTGTACGCCACTCCGAGCACATTCACGGCGAGGGTTTCCTCCAGCACCGACAGATCCCCGCCGATCATCGCCATCTGCTTGGCGACGCCCGCGTTGGCAACTAGTACATCGAGCCCTCCGAGTTCGGCGACCAGCGCCTCGACCACCCGCTCGACCTGTGCCCGGTCGGCCACATCGCAATACCGCCACGGCACGTCACCGCATTCGGCGGCCACTTCGGCCAGCAGGTCCGGTTCCAGGCCGAGCAGCGCGACCTGCGCGCCACTGGCGGCCAACCTGCGGGCGAGCGCGGCACCGATCCCGCGTGCGGCTCCGGTGATCAGGACCTTGCGTCCGGCCACGGTAGGACCGGCGAACGATCTCATGAAGGCACGCTACCACCGGTAAACACCGGTGTTCACGACGTTTTCCGCACCGCCCATGATGGGTGTTCCAGACCACACCTCGCACGCGCTAAGGTGCCCTTATTGGCAGGCAGCACAATAAGCCGCCGACAACCTACAGATAGGACCGTTGTGGAGATTTCGGGTTCCGCCGCCATTGTCACCGGAGGGGCTTCCGGCCTCGGTGCCGCCACCGCCAAGCGCCTCGCCGACGCGGGCGCCACCGTGTTCGGCCTGGACGTTCCCGCGTCCATCGAGCGCGCGGGCGACAACGTCCCCGCCGGTGTCACCCTGATCGCGGCCGACGTGACCAGCGGCGACGAGGTCGCCGCCGCGATCGCCCAGGTCACCGACGGCCCGGCGCCGCTGCGCATCGTGGTCAACTGTGCCGGTGTCGGCTGGGCGGGGCGCATCCTGTCCAAGAACGGCCCGCACGATCTGGAGCTGTTCCGCACCGTCATCACCGTGAACCTGCTCGGCACGTTCAACGTGATGCGCCTGGCCGCCGACGCCATCGCCAAGACCGAAACGGTCGACGAATACGGCTCGCGCGGCGTGGTCATCAACACCGCCTCGGTCGCGGCCTTCGAAGGCCAGGTCGGCCAGATCGCCTACTCCGCCTCCAAGGGCGGCGTCCACGGCATGACCGTCCCCGCCGCCCGCGACCTCGCCCAGTTCGGCATCCGCGTCAACACCATCGCCCCCGGCATCATCGACACCCCCATGCTCGCCGGCGTCACCCCCGAATACCGCGCAGGCCTCGAAGCCGGCGTCCCCTTCCCCTCCCGCCTCGGCCGTCCCGACGAATACGCCCAGCTCGTCGAGTACATCGCCGCCCACGACTACCTCAACGGCGAAACCATCCGCATGGACGGCGCCCTGCGCATGGCCCCGCGCTAGAGATCACCTCGACGAACGGCGCCTTGCTCAGTGAGCAAGGCGCCGTTCGTCTTTCGCCGACGCACCCGCACAGCTGCCAGGTGGATCGCCTCGCGAACGATCTCGACCTCCTCGGCGCGAGAATCAGCAGCCGCCTTGATGGCGGCGAGATCGTGGGGCGCGTCGACCGGCTCGGCACCATGCTCGAGGCGTGGAAAGAAACGGCCCGCGCCTATGCCGATCCGCGGATCAGCGTGGACGGGTCGGATCTGCACTACCTGGAAACCCCCGAGCCTGTCCCGGCACCAGAGGCGCACAGGTGAACAAGAAGTCAGATGTACCTCGACCGCTCGAGCGCACGGAATACGAGATCGTGTTCATCTCCAGCGAAGCACAGAAAGGCTGGATCGACTGCCTGGCAGTCGCGCGGAACGCGACCGTCGATGCATGGGAGCAGTTCACGGCGAATCCGCAGGAGGCGGGTTTTGCTCGAGCGCTGTATGACCGCGCACCCCAAGGAGACCGATAACTAAACCGGGCGGGTGAAGGTGATCAGGGATCTGCCTGGGCCGTTGTAGTTAGGGATGGGGCCGGTGACTGTGAAGCCGAGGCTGCGGTGGAAGTCTATTGAGGTGTAGTTGGTGGGGGAGGTTATGGCGGTGACTGTGGTGCGGTTGTCGGAGCGGGCGAGGGTGAAGAAGGCTTCGTAGAGGGTTCGGCCGAGGCCGGATTTGCGGGCTTCGGGGCGGACTGCGACGAAGTGGATGTAGGCGGTGCGGGGGTCTGAGGGGGAGCCGAAACCTATGAGGAAGCCGGTGAGTTCGTCGTTGTCGGAGGCGATCAGGCTGGTTCGGTGGAAGTGGTCGAGGAACATTCGGGGGAGGTTGTGGACTGCTGCTCGGCCCCACCAGTTGTCGACTACGGCGATGATTCGGTCGTAGTCGTCGGGTCTTGCTCGACGGATGTTGTGCCCCACCATTACTCAATGGTGGACCTGCTCAGGCCTGTCAGCACCAGAATTGCTGGTGAACAAAACTGCCCGCTGCCGGGGATCGGCAGCAGGCAGTTTTCGGATGGGCTATCTCAGACCGTGCGGGTCAGCCGCTCGGTGAGCAACTGGGCGAACCGCGCCGGGTCCTTCAGTTCGCCGCCCTCGGCGAGAACCGCTGTGCCGTAGAGGAGTTCGGCGGTTTCGGCGAGTTCGGGGACCTTGCCCTCGTCGGCGTCGGACTTGCGGGCGTCGTAGGCGTCGCGCAGGCCGGTGACCAGCGGGTGGGTGGGGTTGAGCTCGAGGATGCGCTTGGACTCGGGCATCGCCTGGCCCGAGGCGCGGTACATGCGCTCGAGCATGGGGGTGAAGTCGTAGACGTCGCCGACCAGGCAGGCCGGTGAGGTGGTGAGGCGGTTGGTGAGGCGGACTTCCTTGGCCACGTCGGTGAGCGTGGTGCCGAGCCAGGTGAGGAGTTCGCCGAAGTCCTTGTCCTGCTGTTCACGCAGGGCTTCGGTTTCCTTCTTCTCGTCCTCGGTTTCGAGGTCGACCTCGCCCTTGGCGATGGACTGGAACTTCTTGCCACCGAACTCCGGGACCGAGCCCACCCACATCTCGTCGACGGGGTCGGTGAGGATCAGGACCTCGCGACCCTTGGCCGTGAAGGCTTCCAGGTGCGGCGAATTCTCCACCTGCGCACGGCTTTCGCCGGTCATGTAGTAGATCGAGTCCTGGCCGTCCTTCATTCGCTCCACGTACTGGGCGAGCGTGGTGAGCTCGGATTCGGAGTGGGTGGAGGAGAAAGACGAGACGGTGAGCAGGGTTTCGCGGTTGTCGGTGTCGGAGAGCAAGCCCTCCTTGAGGACTCGGCCGAACTGCGACCAGAACGTCTGGTACTTGGTCTGATCTTCGGCGGACTGCATGTCCTTGACCGTGGACAGCACCTTCTTGACCAGGCGCTTGCGGATCATCTGGATCTGGCGGTCCTGCTGCAGGATCTCGCGCGAGACATTGAGCGAAAGGTCCTGGGCGTCAACGACTCCCTTGACGAACCGCAGGTACTCCGGCATGAGTTCTTCGCAGTTGTCCATGATGAACACCCGACGCACGTAGAGCTGCACGCCGCGCTTGTGCTCGCGGGTGAACAGGTCGAACGGTGCGATCGACGGAATGAACAGCAGCGCTTGGTATTCGAAGGTGCCTTCGGCCTTCATCGGGATGATCTCGAGCGGCTCGTCCCAGGCGTGCGAGACGTGGTGGTAGAACTCCTTGTACTCCTCGTCGCTCACCTCGCTGCGCGGGCGCGTCCACAAGGCCTTCTGCGAGTTGAGGATCTGGTCCTCGACGAGGGTCTTCTCGACCTTGTCCTCGCCTTCGCCCTCGGTCACGGTGCGCTCGACCTGCATGCGGATCGGCCAGGCGATGAAGTCGGAGTACTTGCGGACGATCTCGCGCAGCTTCCATTCCTGCGTGTAATCGAACAGGTGGTCGTCTTCGTCGGCGGGCTTGAGTTCGAGGGTCACCGAGGTGCCCTGTGGTGCGTCGGCGACGGTGTCGATGGAGTAGGTGGAGCTGCCCGCGGCGGCTTCCCAGCGGGTGCCTTCGGTCTCGCCCGCCTTGCGGGTGGTGAGGACGACCTTGTCGGCGACCATGAAGGTGGAGTAGAAACCGATGCCGAACTGGCCGATCAGTTCCTCGGCGGCGGCCTCGGACTTGGCCTCGGTGAGTTTGCGGCGCAGGTCGGCGGTGCCGGATTTGGCGAGGGTGCCGATCAGGTCGATCACTTCGGCGCGGGACATGCCGATGCCGTTGTCGCGCACGGTCAGGACGCGCTTGTCCTGGTCGACCTCCAGCTCGATGTGCAGGTCTGACGTGTCGGCGCCCAGGTCTTTGTCCTGGTAGGCGGCAAGTTTGAGCTTGTCCAGTGCGTCGGAAGCGTTCGAGATCAGCTCCCGCAGGAAGGTGTCTTTGTTGGAGTAGACCGAGTGGATCATCAGCTCGAGGAGCTGGTGGGTCTCGGCCTGGAACTCGAGGGTTTCGACGTGCTGCTCAGTCACACCCCCGATGTTATTACCGTCCGAAATCTGCCAGTGAGGGAACCTCGACAACTGCCCGCGTCGACATCCAATCCCGCAGCACCTGGGTGGCCCGGACGTCGTCTTCGTTGTAGACGAACAGGCGGGTGCGCTGGGACAGGTCGACGGCGTCGTCGTAGCCGACGGCACGCCGGTACCAGCCCATCGACGCCTCGCCGCCCGCTTCCGGATCACGCCAGCCGAAGCCCGCCACGGGGGCGATCTTCTTGAGGCCCTTGCCGTTCGGGCAGATGAACTGCTCGGTGACGGCCTGAAACATGTCGACCCATTCCTTCGAATCGACGAAGGCACGGACTTCTTCGTGGGTGGGGACACCGGGGCGGCCTGCGAACCGGCGGGCCGATTCGTAGAGCCACTTGTCCTCGGCGGTCCGCGAATAGCAGTAGGCGGCAAAAGTTTTGCCCGAGGCATGGGCTTCGGCGCGCCGGTCCATCAGCCAGGTCCAGAACTCGCCGAAGGAGCGGCCCTCGTCTTCGGTGGGCAGCGGGTCCCAGGTGACGAAGGGGCGGTAGACGCCGTCGAGCAGGGTGCCCCACAGGTAGGCGCCGTCTTCCTGGTAACTCTCCAGGTCGACGTCGATTTCCACATCGGCGCGGCGCACGCTGACCTGCTCGAATCGACGCACCAGCGGCGCACCGTCGATCCAGGCGCGGGCGGTGACGACGGTTTCGGCGAACGGGCCGTGCTGCCAGTCGTCGGGATCGTCGCCTTCCCACGCGGCCAGTTCGTCGACGGTCTCGATCCCGTGGAGACGCAGCACATCCGCCCGCGAACCCGGCGCGACCAGGCTCACATCCCGCATCTGCGCCAGCGTCGCCTCACAGCTGGGCTCGGCAGTGTCGGACTGCTGCGCTCCCGAGGACCCTGCGTGGTCACGCTCCGCTTCCGCCTCCGGGCCCGCCGGTCGCTGCGCACCGGGTCCGCGCACCCACCACGGGCACTGCCTGCACTCGGGCACCTTCGACGGTTGCGTCGGCAGTTCGCCACGCACCACCGCGATGCGGTCGGCGTAGCGCTGGTCGTAATCGGCGAGCACATTGGTGAGATCGTGGACCAAGATGCGGTCGGCGACCAGGCCGATCGCACCGCCGATCAGGGCGGGACTGGCCATGCCGTAGCGCTGCAACATGCGGTACAGATGCGCGAGACGCTGCTGGTCGCGCGGCTGGGGGCGCAGTTTCACGGTCTTGTCGCGGCTGGGCTGCCAGCGGAACAGGTTCGAGGTGAGCGGGTGGAAATCGGCCGGGTCGGGCCTGCGCGGGTCGGTGACCTTGTGGTTGACCACGATGATCGGGATGTAGCCGCCGCGGTCTTCGTCGCGCAGCAGGATCTCGACGCCGCCGCGGCGGCCGGTGTCGGTTTCCTGGGGCAGCAGCCCACCCCAGATGCGGGCGGCACCCGACTCGATGGCCGCCATCGTGGCCGCGGCCTTGGCGCCACCACGCAGTTCCGGGTCGATCACCACCCAGTCGGCGGGGGCGGCCGCGACCAGTTCGTCGCGGATCTTGGTGCGATGGGCGGTGGCCGCGTCGCGACGCTGCTGCACGCCCGGATCCTCGCGCACCTCGGCGAGCACACCCGGATTCTCGGCGTCGAGACGAAGGCGATGGCGGCACCCGATCAGCGAGCGGGCGTCAAGGAAGGCGGTGCGAGTGCCCCCGCGATCGGCGCTGGGCCCCCCACCTTCGGCGCTGAGCCCCCCGCCTTCGGCGCCGCGAACGGGCGCAGCGGAAGCGGGGACCGGGCTATGCACCGGCCCGCCGTCGAAGTTGTCCTCGGCTGCACGCACGCAAGCAGTATGGGCCTTACCCCCGACACAATGCCCAATCGCTACCCTGATCGCACTAGGCTACGAACAACGGCAGGCCGCGCGGAGGCGGTACTGCCGCATGACTTGGCGAGCATGACGGAGGGCCTGATCCCATGGGTTTGTTCAGCAAGCGGAAGCGGCGTCCGAGCCGGCGCGCTGAGGCGAAAGCACTCAAGCACAAAGCCGCGGTCGAGGCGAAGCTGAGCGCCAAGAACGAGCGCAAAGCGGCCAAGGCGGGCGAGCGGGTGAACCGGCGCACGGCCAAGGCGCAGGCCCGCACGGCCGACAAGGTGGCCAAGGCGCAGATCGCGACCCTGCAGGCCGAGGAGAAGGCCGCACAGAAGGCCGCGGCCAAGGCCGATCGCGAACTGTTCAGCGCGAGCCAGATCCGCAAGTACATCGGGGTGGCCCGGGTGCTGATCCCGGTGCTCGCCCCGCTGGCCTATCGCGGCGCGACGCTGGTGCGCGGGCAGCTCGACGCGCGCAAGGCGCAGCAGCTCGGTATCGGCATGGATCAGCTGAGCGAGTTCAGCGGGCACGGTGCGCGGCTGCAGGCCCGCATCACCAATACCGAGGAGGCGCTCGACAAGATCGCCGCCGACTCCGCCGACTCCGACACCAAGAAGTTCGTCGAGGCGGCTCGTTCGCGGCTGACCGATCTGAATGTGGCGGTGAAGACGTCCGAGCAGATGCCTGCCGCGCGTCGCAAGGCTGTGCACGCGTCGATCTCGGCCGAGCTGACCGTGCTCGAGAACGACGCGCTCGCCCGCCTGGGCGTTCGCTGAACCTGACGTGACCACGCCGCAGCCCACCTCCCGCTTGCGCGGTGGTGGCTGCGGCGTCCTCGTTGGCGGACTGGCCGTCGCCGCGCACGGAATCGGCGGGGGCGGGGCTCCGCGGTCGGCGGAAATTGCGCTGCTGCTGCTGGTTTCGCTGACCGCGGGCATATTCGCCGACGGCCGATCATCGAACTGTGCCGGGCGGCAACGGTATTCACCGCTGTTTCGGCGCGCGGCGGCCCGCGATACCGATTCGGCCGAAACCGTGTGGTCACGGGCGGGTCGGTGCGGTGACGTGCGGTGGTCGGGACCGAGCGCCTCGATCGTTCGCACGGCCTCGGCCCTGCTCGGTGGCCAGTGGGCCGGTCACTTCGCGCTGTCGGCGACACTCGACCATCACGGTTCGCCACTGCATCTGCCGAGCGTGACGATGACCGCCGCGCACTGCATCGCGGCGTTTGTCTGTGCCGCACTGATTCTCGGTGCCGAGCGGCTGTATCTCGTTGTGTCGAGCGTGATTCGGGCTGTGCTGAGCAACCCTTCTGCTCGGGTGCGCCGTGGAGCTCGCTGGGTTGCCACCGTCGCTGTCGTTCGCGGCGCGCGTCCGAAGGGTGCGCGATGTCCGCGCGCACCGCCACTGTTCGCCTGACTCACGACGACATCGAAACTCTTCGGACGACAAGGCAATTCATGCACAACTTCATCACTCGCAGTACCGGCGCCACCGCTCTCGCGGCCGGGCTGGTGATCGCCGCTTGCGGTTCGGCGGCCGCGCACGTCAGCGTCGAGGCGCCGGGCGCCGCGCAGGGCAAGTACACCGTCGCCACCTTCAAGGTGCCGACCGAGTCCGACACCGCGTCCACCACCGCGCTGCGCGTCAGTGTGCCGAACCTGAAAAGTGTTCGGACCGAACCGATGCCGGGCTGGACGTCGGCTGTCGAACGCAATGACAAGGGCGAATCGGTCGCCGTCGTGTGGACCGCCGCGCCGGGTAATCCAGGGGTCGGGCCGGGGCAGTTCCAGCGGTTCGTGCTCTCGATCGGGCCGCTGCCCACCCAGGACACCGTGAATTTCCCTGCGCAGCAGACCTATAGCGACGGCAAGGTCGTGGCCTGGGATCAGCCGAGCACCGGCGGTGCGGAGCCGGAACACCCGGCACCCTCGCTCACGCTGACCGCCACGGGTGGTGCCGACGGCGGCGATCACCACGTCGCCTCGGGCGAATCCGCCGAGGACGGGACCGACAACGTCGCCCGCTGGATGGGTGGGATCGGCCTCGCTCTCGGGCTGTTCGCCGCAGCGCTCGGCCTCGGCCTCGTCTTCCGCTCGCGGAAGTCCTCGTGATGCCGGCGGATCGCCGTCGTCGCCAGGTCCGAGGCACGCAGAGCTCCGGGCCGCTGGACCGGTTCGCCGAGCGCACGTCGAGGCGGCGCGCACCCGCACGCCTGTTCATCGCCCTGTTCGCCGTGCTCTTCGCCTGCGCCTTCGCGGCGGCGGGCACGGCGAGCGCGCATTCCGGTGCGGTGAGCAGCGTCCCCGAGAACGGCTCGACCATCGAGGTCGGACCCGCGCGGGCCAGCGTCACCTTCAACGAGGAACTGCAGCAGAACTTTCCGTCGCTGACCGTGGTCGGGCCGGACGGCAAGCTGTGGTCCAAGGGCAAGGCAGTCGTCGAAGGGCGAAGTGTCAGTGTGGAAGTGGGTGAGCTGGGGCCGGTCGGTGAGTACACGATCGCGTTCCGGGTCACCTCGGCCGATGGTCATCCCGTCAGCGGGACAAGGACTTTCACGCTGAACAAGGCAGGCACCGGCACGCCGGGAGCCCGCCCGGGTGAGGACTCCGCCGACGACAGCGGCGACGGCGGTGTGCCCGTGTGGGTGTTCATCGCCGGTGGCGTGGTGCTGTTCGGTGCGGGTCTCGCGGTGGCGTTGCTCGGCGGCCGGTCCGGTCGCAAGAAGTAGTCGACGATGACGACCGGTCGCCGGGTGCCCGGTGCTGCGCGTGAGCAGTGGCGAGTCCTGGCGCCGGTCGTCATCGCGGCGCTGGCCGGAGTGGTGCTGGCCTTGATGTTGCGCCATGGCTTCGCGGCGGTGGCGTTCGCGCGGGTGCTCGCCGACGGTGCGGGCGCGGTGGTGATCGGGCTGGCCGCGCTGGGGCGCCTCAACGTTCGGCTCACCGTCGGCTGGCGACCACTGGCCGTCGTCGCGGGCGTCTGGTTCGCCGCCGAGTTCACGGTGCTCGTGTGCGAGGCGGCCGATATCGTCGGCGTCTCCGTGAATCGGCTCGACGCGAGCGATTTCCTCACCTTCCTCGGCAGGCTCAGCGGCGGCCAGATCGGCATCGCGATCCTGTTCTGCACCGGCGCGATCGCCTGCTACGCGGCCATGGCCTTTCGCCGCCCCGACACCGCGTCGGCCGATCTGGTCCTGGTGTTCGCCGCGGTGGCGCTGTCGCTGCGCCCGATCACCGGTCACATGTCCCAGCAGATGCTCGGTTCGATCCTGGCCGCGATCCACGCGCTGGCCGCCGCCTGCTGGTTCGGCCTGCTCCTCGCGATGGCAACGACCCTGCGCACCCGCGGCGAATGGGCCGCGACCCTGCCCCGCTTCTCCACCGTCGCCGCTCCCCTGGTCGGCCTCGTCGCCCTCACCGGCCTGATCAACGGCTTGGTCCGGCTCGACAGCGTCACCGACCTGTTCACCACCGACTACGGAAGAATCCTGCTGGCCAAGTTCACCATCCTGTGCGCCCTCGTCGCCCTCGGCTGGTGGTGGCGCCGAACCTGGGTCCGCAAGGCCGCCGACCACCGCGTCACCGCCGAGACCTCCCTGCGCAACGCGACAATCGAAGTGCTGGCGATGGCGGTGGCATTCGGCCTGGCAGCGACCCTGGCGGTCACCGCTTAGTCACCTCGGTCACGTTCGGTGTCGAGCGCTATTTCAGACATTCGGCACCGATTACAGTGATCGACATGACCGAAGTGAGGATTGTTGAAGAGGGCGCTGCGTCCGCCGAGGCAGCGTTCGCGTTCATCAACGACTACCGCAATCTGCCGAAATTCTGGTACGGCATCGAGTCCTTCACCCCGGTCACCGCGCAGACCGACGGTGTGGGCGCGAAGTTCGACGGGAAGATGAAACTGGGCCCCGCGTCGCTGACCTCGCGCATCGAGGTCGTCGCCTGGGAAGAGGGCCGGTTGATCGCCACCAAATCGATCAAGGGCATCGAGGTCGTCTCGACCTTCAAGTTCATTCCCCAGGGTGACGACAGGTGCACCGTCGACGCGCTCATCGACTTCTCCGTCGGTAGCGGGATCACCGGCAAGATGCTGGCCAAGACGATCGAGCCGTTCGTGAAGATCGCGGTGAAGTACACCACCGACTCGCTCATCCGCGAGATCGAGAAGTCCTACCGCGAACAGCAGCAGGCCTGACATGAGCCAGCGCAGCACCCCGACGCTCCCCCAGCGCATCGGCTACATCTGCGGCCGCACGCTGCCGCCGTCGATGCGCGACTGGGTGCTGCGCGACCTCACCGGCCCCGGCGCCACCCGGCGTTATCTGCTGCGCATTCTGGTGCCGATCCTGCCGCTGCTGGCGATCTTCCTGCTGGTACCGGGCCCGCTGTGGATGGGGCTGTCGATGATGGCCCTGCTGTATCTGCCGCTGATCTACTTCACCGTCGCGCTCACCTATGTGTTCCGCCGCAACCGGCTGCTGCGCCACGACCTCGACCCCGCCCTCGCCGACGCGGGCGCACGGGCAAGGGAACAGGTCCAGCGCACTGCCTACGAACACCGCCACGGCCGCGGCTGAGAGCCTACGAATGGCGCGCACCGGCGAGCCTGACACAATCTGCAGCATGACCGAATCAGCGAATGTTGTGGCCACCGCCGATCTGGCCGACGAGATCGGCCCCGAGATCCGTAGCTGCGATACGCAGTTCATCCAGTTCGGCGGCCGCGCCGAATTCGCGGGCCGGATCACCACGATCCGCTGCTTCCAGGACAACCTGCTGGTCAAGCAGACCCTGAGCACGCCGGGCGAGGGCAAGGTACTCGTCGTCGACGGTGGCGCGAGCGTGCACACCGCCCTGGTCGGCGACATCATCGCGGGCCGTGGCGTGGACAACGGCTGGGCCGGTGTGATCGTCAACGGCGCCGTGCGCGACTCCGCGATCCTGCGCACCCTCGACATCGGCGTGAAGGCGCTGGGCACCAACCCGCGCAAGAGCACGCAAACCGGCAGCGGCGAACAGGACGTGCCCGTCGAATTCGGCGGCATCACCTTCACCCCCGGCGAAATGCTCTACAGCGACTCCGACGGAGTAGTAGTCCGCGCGGAAGACTGAAACCCCAAGCCGACCATAACCACACTCCCAGCCCCGCACACCCGACCCTTAGGGAGGGTCCGCCGCGCAGCGGCGGTAGCGGCCCGGCCGCGAGTTAGCCGCCGTTGCGCATGCGCGAAGCGCGAGCAACGGACTGCCCGAAGCGGGTCCAGGGGCGCCCACCTCGCGGCCCCACAGGGGCCGCGCTCGAGCGCGCCAGCGCTCCAACAAACACAGCCCCAAACCTCAGGGACTACCCAAACCCCGAAGCTCTGCCACACATCCCGCCCACGGCTACCAAATCCCCGAAGCTCTGCCAGACAACCTGCCCGCAGCTACCAAACCCTCCGGGGCTCTGCCAGACAACCCACCCACGGCCACCAAACCCGAAGTCTGACCCGACCAACCCGAGACCACCAACCGCCGTTGTCTCCTACCCCCCAGACACCCGCGCCTTGTTCCCCGCAAGCAGCACCACATCCCCGATCTCCAACTGCCGCCCCCGCCGCAGCTCCACTTCATCGTTGACCCGCACCAACCCCTGCGCGATCACCATCTTGGCCTCGGAACCCGAATCGATCAGGTTGGCCAGTTTCAGGAATTGCCCGAGCCGGATGACAACGTCATCGATCGGCACATCAACTGGTTCCGACATGCGCTAATACTTACTCCACCGCGCGAAACCGGTCGCAACCGGCCCCGGCCGTGACGAACACGCCGCAGCCGCCCCGACCCGGTTCCGGCCCGGATGGACGCACACTGGATCGGTGACTCCCACGCAGGCCGAGCAGCACCCCATCGTCGAGGACCGCACGCCGGTGCCCCATCGCGCACACGGCCGGTTGTCCGAGGTACCGCACATCGCCGGATTGATCCTCGGTGTGTTCGCGGTGCTGCTGTGCCTGTGGAGTCTTTCGCCCAGCCTGCGGCATGTGACGCAGGTGCCGCGCCACTATGTGGACACCTATTATTTCGACGCTCCCGACACCAGCCTCGTGTGGGCATTGGTCGTCGGATTGCTGGCGGGAGCGACCGCGGCTCGCAAGCGGATCGCCTGGTGGCTGCTTGTGGTGTATCTGCTGCTGTACGCGGTGGCGAACATCCTCGACTTCTTCGCCGACGACGATGTTGACGCGCTGGTCGCCTTCATCGTGCACGTGGTGGTGATCGGGATCCTGCTGGCCGCGCGCAAGGAGTTCTACACCCGGGTTCGGCCCGGGGCGCTGTGGAAAGCGCTGGGCGTACTGGTGTCCGGGCTCGCGCTGGGCTGTCTGCTCGGCTGGGGGTTGGTGGAACTGTTCCCCGGTTCGCTGCCGGCGGGCGTGCAGCGGCCGCTGTGGGCGGTGTATCGGGTCACCGCGGCTGTGCTGGTGAACAACGAGCACTTCGACGGGCGTCCGCACGCATGGGTGAACTTCCTGCTCGGGCTGTTCGGCGCGATCGCGTTGCTGGCCGCGGTGATCGTGCTGCTGCGTTCGCAACGCGCCGACAACGCGATGACCGGCCTGGACGAGTCGGCCGTTCGCGGCTTGCTGGCGAGCAGCGATGTGGAGGACTCGCTCGGCTACTTCGCGACCCGGCGCGACAAGGCGGTGGTGTTCGCGCCGAACGGCAAGGCCGCGATCACCTATCGCGTCGAGTTGGGTGTGTGTCTGGCCAGCGGCGATCCGATCGGCTCGAAACAGGCGTGGCCGCAGGCCATTCGGGCGTGGTTGGAGCTGGCCGACAAGTTCGGCTGGCAGCCCGCGGTGATGGGCGCGAGCGAACTCGGCGCAGGCGCGTACCGCAAAGCGGGGCTGTCGGCGCTGCGTTTGGGCGACGAGGCGATCCTCGACACCCGCACGTTCTCCCTCGCGGGCCCGGAGATGAAACCGGTCCGCCAGGCCGCGAACCGCTTGCGCAAGAACGGCTTCGACGTGCGGGTACGCAGACACCGCGACATCCCCGCCACCGAATTCGCCGACATCGTGGCCCGTGCGGACGCCTGGCGCGACACCGAGACCGAGCGCGGCTTCTCGATGGCACTTGGCCGCCTCGGCGACCCGCTCGACGGAGACTGCCTGCTGGTCGAAGCCGTGGATCACGACGACCGCGTGCACGGCATGCTCTCGCTCGTCCCGTGGGGCCGCACCGGCGTCTCGCTGGAACTGATGCGCCGCGACCCGCAGAGCCCGAACGGCGTGATGGAGCTGATGATCTCGCAGCTCGCCCTGAACTCCGACCAGTACGGCGTGACCAAGGTGTCGCTGAACTTCGCGGTGTTCCGCTCGGTGTTCGAGGAGGGCGGCCGGATCGGCGCCGGACCGATCCTGCGGGCCTGGCGCGGGGTGCTGCTGTTCTTCTCGCGCTGGTGGCAGCTCGAGGCGCTGTACCGGTCGAACGTGAAGTACCACCCGCGCTGGGTGCCGCGATTCTTCCTGTTCGAGGAACGCAGGCAGCTGCCCCGGGTGGCCACGGCCAGCGGGCTGGCCGAGGGTTTCCTGCCGCGTCTGGGCAAGGCGCCCGACCCGGCCGTGCACACCGGCACGAAGTCGGCCGTCCCCGCGACGGTCACCGGTCTGCACGCCGACGGCAGCCCGCCCGACGCCGCGGAGGGCACCGAGGAGGACCAGGGTCCGCGCAGGCCCGAGCAGGTGCGAGTACGCCTGGACAAACTCGACCGGCTCGCCGCGACCGGCGTCGACGCCTACCCCGTCGCCTATCCCCCGACCCACACCATCGCCGAGGCACGCCGCTGCCCTAAAGGCACCACGGTGCGAATCGCGGGCAGGCTCTTGCGGATTCGCGACTACGGCGGCGTGATCTTCGCGGTGGTGCGCGACTGGACCGGCGAGATCCAGCTGGTGATCGACCGTGAACGGGTCGGCGCCGACCGCAGCAACGAGTTCACCGAATTCTTCGACCTCGGCGACCTCATCGAGGTGAGCGGGCAGCTCGGCAACAGCCGCAACGGTGAGCTGTCGCTGCTCGCGCAGGACTGGCGGATGAACGGCAAGTGTCTGCACCCGCTGCCCGACAAGTGGCGTGGGCTGGCCGATGCCGAAGCCAAGGTCCGGCAGCGCTATGTGGACATGGCGATCAACCCGGAGACCCGCGAGGTGATGGCCAAGCGCAGCGCGGTACTGCATTCGCTGCGCGACTCGCTCTACGCGTGGGGTTTCCTCGAGGTGGAGACGCCGATCCTGCAGCAGGTCCACGGCGGCGCCAACGCCACCCCGTTCCGCACCCACATCAACGCCTACGACCTCGACCTGTACCTGCGCATCGCCCCCGAGCTGTACCTGAAACGACTGTGCGTCGGCGGCATGGAGAAGGTGTTCGAGATCGGCCGGACCTTCCGCAACGAGGGCGTCGACTCCAGCCACAATCCCGAGTTCACGATCCTGGAAGCCTACGAGGCGCACAGTGATTACCTGCAGATGATGCACCTGTGCCGTCGGCTGATCCAGCACGCGGCGATGGAGGCCAACGGCGCCGAGGTGGCGTTGCGTCCCACCGAGGACGGCTTCGAAACCGTCGACATCTCCGGTGAGTGGCGGGTGAAGACCGTGCACGGCGCGGTCTCGGAGGCGATCGGCACCGAGATCACCGCGCGCACCGAACTGACCCGGCTGCGCGAACTGTGCGACGCGGCGGGCGTGACCTACCAACACGGTTGGGACGCAGGCCAAGTGGTGCTGGAAATGTATGAGCACCTGGTGGAATCGCAGACCACCTACCCCACCTTCTACCTCGACTTCCCCACCTCGGTCTCCCCGCTCACCCGCTCGCACCGCAGCATCGAGGGCGTGGCCGAACGGTGGGATCTGGTGGCCTGGGGCGTCGAATTGGGTACTGCCTACAGCGAACTCACCGATCCGGTGGAGCAGCGGCGCAGGCTCACCGAACAGTCGATGCTCGCCGCGGGTGGCGACCCGGAGGCGATGGAACTCGACGAGGACTTCCTGACCGCGCTCGAACACGCGATGCCGCCGACCGGCGGGCTCGGCATGGGCGTCGACCGGGTGGTCATGTTGATCACCGGACGCAGCATCCGCGAGACACTGCCGTTCCCGTTGGTGAAACCGCGCTGAATTCGGGTACCGCTGTAAACGGGTCGCGACAAGTTCGCGATCAACAACTGCTCTGTGTGGCGCTCGCGAGGCTTTCGAACCGAAAGCTCCGGCGAGACGGTTACTCTCGGAGTTCCGGCACCGGGAGGATGTCGGGCCACCAACACCTATCGGGATGGGATTACATGTATCTGGACTTGCTGACCACGGCCGCCCTCGTCGATCCGCACCTGCTCACCAGCAGTTTCGACGTCCTGGCGAGTTCGGACGCTGTCAACACCGCAACCGAACTCGCGGCGAAGAAGAAAAAGAAGAACAGCAGTTTCCTGATCATCGGCGGCATCTGCTGCCTGGTCATCGTGGTGCTCATCGTCGGCGGCATCTACCTGCTCAAGAACAAGAAGAAGGACGACCAGCCGCCGCACAACGGTGGCCAGCCGCCGTTCAACGGCCCGCAGGGTGGACAGCCGCCCTACGGCCAGCCGCCTTACGGCCAGTCCTGACCTGAGCGGAGGACTCGCGGCGATACCCTCGGTCGATGACGAGGCAGCCCCGCGAGTCCTCGAACGAACACCTGTTCGCCAAGGGGCTCTCGGCGACCGGACTTGCCGTGCTGTTCCTGCTGCTGCGGCTGTTCGCGGTCACCGACTACGACTGGAACTCCGCGTTCTCGATCGCGGGCACGATCGGCGTCGACGACGTCGTGGCCATGGTGGTCGGCACGATGATGGCGAGCCCCGTGCTCGGCGGTGTCGCCCTCGCCCTGCTGCTGCCGACGGCAGTGATCCATCAGCTCCGGCTCGGCAGACCGAGCTGGACCAACGCGGGCAACCTGACCTGGTTGATGACGGTCAGCCTGTTCACCGTGGCGCTGCTGTGGACGTATCGGCTGTGGTGGGTGCTCGGTGCCGCCGCGCTGATCGGGCTGATCCTGTACGTGCTGTTCCGGCTCGGCCGTCGAGATCCCGAGGGGGCCAGTTTCGAGCACTGGTTCCTACGCAGTTCCGCGGTGATCGTCACCTGCGCCGCGATGACACTGGCCGCGATCGTCCAGGACCCCTGGGTATCGCTGGAACACATTCAGACGAAGAACGGCCTGATCGAGGGGTACGTGATGGAGAATCCGCCCGGCTTCCTGAAGGTGCTCACCGAGGCCGACCGCGAGATCATCATCGTCGACACCGCCGACATCACCGGCCGCGAGGAGATCGACCCCGAGCCGTAGTTTCCGGCGAATAGGGCAGAGTGTTGGACGTGCAGCTGATACTCGTGCGTCACGCCCAACCCGAACGCGTAGTCGGCGAGTCCACCGCCGCCGACCCCGGCCTCACCGACATCGGCCGAAGCCAAGCCGACCGCGTGCCCGCCGCGCTGGCCGCACACGACATCAGCCGCATCGTCAGCAGCCCCCAACGCCGCGCCCGCGACACCGCCCTCCCCACCGCGACCGCCCGCGACCTCCCGATCGACATCATCGACGACCTAGCCGAGTACGACCGCGACCTCCCCGCCTACATCCCCATCGAGGACGCGAAAACCGACTTCGCCCAGGCCTACGCCCGCATCAAGGCAGGCCACTTCCCCCTGGAAATCGACGGCCCCGCCTTCACCCAGCGAGTACTGACCGCCATCGAAACCCTGGTCGCCACAACAACTCCCACCGACACCGTCGTAGCCTTCGCCCACGGCGGCGTGATCAACGTCCTCCTCGCCGACATCCTCGGCCTACCCCGCCCCCTCACCTTCCCCATCGACTACTGCTCGATAACCCGAATCCTCTACTCCCGCAAGGGACCCCGCACAGCAGCCACCATCAACGAAAACGCCCACGTCTGGAACCTGCTCCCCCGAGCCATGTCCCGAACAACCCCCTGATTCCACCACAACCACACACCCGAATCCCCCACCCTCCGCACCACCAATCACAGCGCACACCCCAGTTCCACCATGACCGCACCCCAACCACACGGTGCACCCCAGATCCGCCATGACCGCACTCTCAGCCCCCACGCCCGACCCCTAGGGAGGGCCGCCGCGAAGCGGCGTAGCGGCCCGGCCGCGAGTTAGCGCTCCAACAAACACAGCCCCCAACCCCCCGGAACCACTCAAACCCCGAAGCTCTGCCAGACAACCGCCCGGGTACAACCCAAACCCCGAAGCCCTGCCGCACCAACCCGCTCACGAACGACCCAAACCCCCACAGTTCTGCGACACAAAGAAGCCCGGCACCGCCAGAGCGGTACCGGGCTCTCAACGAAAACCTCAGGCCTGCTGAGCGATCCAGTTGTGCATCCAGGTGATGGCAGTCTGACCGCCACCCACGGAGTAACTGCCGTACAAAGTGTGAGCCTGGGACCGGTAGAACTCCTCCAGATCCTTGGCCCGCTTCTGATTCGCAGCGTCGGTCAACTGCGCCCCCAGCGTCGGGATACCACCGAACGACATCAGGTCGTTCACAATCGCCCCAGCCTCGAGCTGGTAGCGCCACATGTTGGCCGGATTAGCATCCGAACTCTGCGCGAGGAACCCCGCGAACCGCGTCACGAAATCGTCGGTGGCAGTGGCGCAGTACAGATCGTCGACCGCACAGATCGTCCGCGTGCGGTCACTGAGCCACCCGAATCCACCCGGCCGAGCGCCACCGGCACCCGCGCCCTGGGCGTGCGGACCGACCTGGATATCGGTCGGCGAGCGGCGAGGATCGGAGATGAGGCCGACGGCGGCGACCCGGTCCTGCGGGATCGGGCTGATGCCGGTGCCGATCTCGGCGGCCAGATCGCCCGCGGCGTCGGCACCCTGGCTGTAGCCGACGATCGCGGCCTTGGTGTTGCCACAGGAGGCCAGCTTGGCGCTGATCAGTCCGCGGGCGGCGTCGATCGCCTGCTTCTTGGAGTTGCCGTAAACGTCGCCCTCCCAGGGGAACGCGGTGGCGGCATAGGTGACGTAGTCGACGTCGGTGTTGCTCGGTAGGCCCCTGGTGACGCCGGCGAGCATGCCGGGGCCCGGGGTCTTCTCGTGGCCGGTTTCCCAGGTGCCGGGAATGGCCACCACATACAGACTCGGGCAGGCGGGCGCCGCATTCGCGCTCGTGCTGCCGACAACAATTCCGGACATCATCGCCGCGGACGCTCCCAGAGCTGCGACAACCTTCTTCAACTGCATACCGCTCCAGTCCAACCTTGCTCGTCGCTGAACGAGCAAACCCCGATAACTGACGTTGTGGCCCCAGACCTCGCCGCGAATCACAATAGGCGTACGGACCTCGCCGTGCCACATGACGCTGTGATCTTGTGACTCGACGCACCGACATTGTCTCGTGCCATAGCGAACAGCACGGGTCGAACTGTTGTCTCAGCGTTCATTTCGCCGCGCAGTGACGGAAATATCGGCGGCCGAACCGCACCGCCGACACCCCCCACCGGCGAACTCACACCTCCAGGTCTTCTTCGATGCCCTTGAGCTTGTGCCGCGCCAGCGCCAGATTCGCCCGGCCGCGATCGAGCGCGAGGTAGAGGAACAGCCCCTTGGACTTGCGACCCGTCATCGGGCGGATCACGTGGTACTGCCCGCCCAGGGTGATGAGCATGTCCTCGATCTCCTCGTTGAGGCCGAGCTGCTCGATGGTACGCATCTTCGCCCGCACCACCTCGGTGTTGCCCGCCGCGGCGACCTGCAGGTCGAGTGCCTTGCTGCTGCTGAGCATTCCGAGCGCCATGCCACTGCTGTAGTCGACGATCGCGGCGCCGATCGCGCCGTCGATCACCATCATGTCCTTGAGTGCCAGATCCATATTCGACATGTTGTGCCTTTCATTCGTTGTGCGCCGCGGCCAGATGGCCTGCGATGGCGCGAGCTACCGGTCGCGACTCCAGGTGGAGCCGCCCGACATTGCAATCCGGCCCGGCGAGCACGGTCAGCGAGGTGTAGCCGGCGGCGTAGATCACCACCTGCCCCTCGGTGCCGTGCACGACGACCTCGCTGAACCCGCCACCGTGCGCGGTGTTGGCCAGCCGATACGACAGCGACAACTGCGCCGCCGACAGCGCGGCCATCCCGGCGGGTTCGATATGCGCGGGGAGGTCGTGCTCGATCAGCAGTCCGTCGCTGGACGCCACGAGCGAGCCGGTGAGCTGCGGTAGCCGCTCGCGCAACGACTGCAGCTCGGCCTGTACCTGCGGATAGTGCTGCGGTTCCCTTGGTTCGGGCGCCGTCATCGCCACTTTGGTCAACCTTCCCCTCCAATCACCGAGCAGTTTCTTCCGCACGGTCACGCAAGCTCCTCCAACGCCGCCCTGAGCCGGATGAGTGTTTCGCGGTCGACCTGCTGCCAGCGCTCGGGTTCGTAAGCGCCGGCATGGGTGCCGCGGTAGTGGGCGGTCGCGGTCGCTTCCTCGTCGATCGCGTGCCTGCCCGGTCGATCGCCGGTGCCCCGGTGCGGGATCCCGGCCGGTCCCGCGCTGCCGGACGGGATCCGTCGCGGCAGTACGGGCACGTGTGTGAGTGTCGCAGCGGGTTCGGGTGCCAAGGCGAGATGCCTGCCCGGCCGCTGCACGGGTTCGGCCACTGGTTCCGGCGGCTCGATCAGCCCGGCCGCGGTGAGGTCGCGCACGGCGACGAGGCAGCCGTAGGTGGTGCGGCCGAGGTCGCGGGCGATGTCGGCGATGCTGCGGCGGGTGTCGGCGGCAGCGAGGATCTCGGCCTGACTTCCGGTGAGTACCACCTGGTTTCGCTTGATCCGGCGCGCCGGGACCACCGGCACCATCGTCACGAGGTCGGCGGTCCACGGGCCGTGGTCGTTGTCGGTGCGGCGTTCGCATTCGTGAACAAGCGCGCGCGGGGCGATATGGCAGACCGGAGCCAGCCAATGTTCGGGCGCCGGACGGAATTCCGGCTCCGCCGCCGAAGCCAGCAAAAAGTAGGCAGCATCGAAAACCGACAGCAGTGCAAGGGTTTCCAGTTGCGGTTCGTCCAGCAGCGGACCGGGGTCGCCCGCGCCCGCGCGTCGCCAATCCTCCGCCGTTGCTACACCCGCCTCGACCACCAATCTGTCGAGTCCGATGGTGCGCCCGCAACCGACCGACGCGATAGCGCCGCGGACCAGATGGAATTCGCCGTCACCGGCCCGCAATACTCCCGTCGAACCTTCCGCACCGAGTCTGTGCAATTCATCGGCGAGCGCGACGCTCATCGATCCCCGCCCGTCAACTCTTCCAAAGCGGACCTGAGTTGATAGCGCGCCATGCCGAGATTGCCGGTGCCGCCGTCGAAGAAGACGTGTACGAACAGCCGGCCGTCGAAATCGCCGTCGACCAGGTGTAAGAGGTGAAATCCGCTGGTCCGGCACACCACGATCTCGGTGAGGTCGTCGTCGGCGCTACCCAGCGCCGCGCATCCGAGCACGGCCCGCACCACATCGGTGGTCCCGGCGGCGTCCTCGTGCTCGTCGACGCCTTGACGTTCCCCGGTACCGGCTACCGCCAAGCCGCTCGCGCCGTCCACCAGCGTCACACTGCGGGCCCCGGGGATATCCATGATGCGCTTCAAACACCCATCAAGAGAATTCACCGAGCCCCCCGTACCGCATCGACTATCGATCGAAACGAGACGTTATACCCCCGAGCTATTCTCCGCATGTCGAACGCCGGAAATTAGCTGTCGCACAATATGTTTGCTGATGGTTGCTGGTAAACCGCTCGGTATCAATACTTTTCAGTAACCAGCACTGCGATTCGCTGCTGCCAGCTATAACCGGTGATCACTGCGTGATTGCACCGTTCAGCGATTACCGGGCGAACTTTAGATTCGGTTTCTTCGCAAGCATCGCTGAATCGATCGCATGGGAGTTCCCATCGATGGGTACGCAATAGTGCGATCAGCCCGCCGCGCGGCGGTACCAGGTCTGCGCTTCGCGGTGCGCGCCTTGGGATTCCAGGAGCGCGGCGAGATTGGCCATGGCGCGGGGGTGGCCGAGGTCGGCGGCGCGGCGGAAGCAGCGGCGGGCCTCGGTGGTGGCGCCGCGGCGGCGCAGCAGGATGCCGAGATTGTTGACGGCGTCGATGTCGCCGTGGTCGGCGGCTTCGCCGTACCAGGCCTCGGCGTCGTCGAGGCGGTTCATGTCCTCGAACAGGCGCGCGAGGTTGTACATGGCGTCGACATGGCCCGCCATCGCGGCGTGGTGGTACCAGGTTTCGGCATCACGGCGGTCACCGCACTGGTAGAGCATGGTGGCCAGGTTGAACATGGCGTTGGCGTTGCCCGCGGCCGCCGCACGGCGGTACCAGGATTCGGCCTCGTCGAGTTCACCGAACTGATCCAGCAGCACGGCGAGGTTGTTCATCGAGCGCGTGTGCCCGGCCGCGGCAGCGCGCCGGAACCAGTGCTCGGCTGCCTCGAAATCGCTGTGGTCATGGTAGAAGTGGGCAAGATTGTGCATGGCGGTACCGTCACCGCGCTCGGCGGCCCGGCGAAGGTTCGCCAGCGTTTCCGGTGGCAACGGCACAGCTCCCCCTCGGATCTTCCCGTACACCTCTACACGGAAAGTCTATGTGCTGCAGGGGAGATCAGCCATGTCCTTTGCACGGGTACCGAACCCGTTGCAGCCCTTCTCCGTTCACCCCCCTACGCACATTCCCCGCAAACCCGCAGGTATCCGGTAGCGCGTGTGGATTCGGGGCCGCAAAGGCCACGTGTGGGGGGAATGACAAAAAATGACGCCCGCAGGCTCGATGAGCGCGCAAGATCAGGGCTGGGGAAGCTCGTCGACCCTCATCCGACGAGTCCCGGCTTCGTCATCCACTGTGATGGTGGCCGCGAGCAGTCGTACGCGGTCCCCGGAAGAACCCAACAGCGTCATCGGCACCGCGCCGTCGACACCCGGATTGGCGTTGATCCACCAGCGCGCCGCATCCCACGGACGCTTTTCCGCCTCCAGCGCTGAATTGATTCGGCCTACCTCCGGGTGGAGGCCACCCGGATCGGTGTCGAACTGAAAGGTGGGGAACCGGCGCGACTTGCCGACCGGCAACCCCAGCAGTTGGTTGCGCGACCGCAAGAATCGCACGGCGCTCGACCTACGTTTCGCCTCACTGCTGACGTCGAGGCATATGCCTGCCGCGGCGGTACCGACACATTCGAAGTGCCGCAACACTTCCCGATGCTCGGGATCGACAGGATCCGCAGGCGGAAGATAGCCCGCCGCCCAGATTCCCTCGTTCTGCCACCCGCTGGGGAACCCCATCTGCCCGACCGGCAAGCCGAGATCGGCGAATTCTCCAGTCACCAAATCGATCACCCGCGACCGCCACGTCGAAGCCGTGTCGATGCGCGCAGTCAGGAACGCGAGCAGTGCCAAAGACGCGTAAACCCTGGACTTGGGACGGGGACCTGAGGCGTGGATGAGTTCAGGAGCGGTGTCCAGGCGACCGAGTTGAACCGCGATGTTCCGATTCCACAGCCTGCCGTGATGGGCGCACACATTGCGGATGTAGTTGAGGTTCGACATCCAACTCGCCAGTGCCGCACCATCACCATCGCAGTCGGGATCGAAGATTCCGAACGTCTCGGCGATCAGACTCCTGTGTCGCGGTTTCAGCCCACCGATCAGCGTAACCAGGCTGCCAAAGGTCAGGAGCTCGGTAACTACCCAAATCGGCAGTGGCATACCATATTTGGCCTTGAAGTGGGCGACGAAGTCCTCCTTCGACCGATCCGCTTCCGATGTAACCTTTGACAACCATTTCGCATGCTCGCTATTGAGCCAATGCGGCCCGCTGGCAAGCGGACGGTCTCCATCGAAGCGGGTGAATGCGGGGTCGAGCGCAACGGGATCGAGGTGCGCGAACGCACCGCCCGCACCGACGACATATCCCAATCGCATGCGCAACGCGACCTCGACCCGCTCGATCCCGTCCAAGACGAGCAATCGCAGCATCCGATCGAACTCGTACAGTTCGACCACCTTTTCGAGCGATGCCCCGGGGACGAAGTTGTCGCTGCGTCGAGGACAGTTACATGTGGTCGCACATGGCACAGCGTGCTCGCGGAAGGTGTAGCAGTACCCGCTGAGCCGGTAGTAGCCGATCGCGAGCAACTGTGCGGTCGCGGCGGCTTCGTCATTGATCGTCATCCCCCGGTGGCGGAGTAGAGCGACCTGCTCCGGCAAGGTCTTGTACGGCTTGGCGTAGCTGGTTACAAGCGGTTGCGTGCCGATCTCAGGTCCCCCTGCTAGTATCGAACTACATGGCCGATCGTCCACTCCCGCACCAGGGAGGGACGGTCGGTTCTTTCGTGTCCAGGCATCGTCGGCCTAGAGGTTTGACCGCAGTTCACGCAAACTCTTGCCCGACCGAACGTGAATCCAGTTGTGCCAACCGTCGATATCGGTTCCGACCAAGCCCTTCAGCGCAGGCGAGGGTGCGCTGTAGACACCGTTCACCGTTCTGATCGAACCACCTTCGGTCACCTCACCGACAAGCACTTGTCCCTTACGGACCCGCTCATGCCGCAACTGATCTCCGACGTCGATCAACCCGGCATCGACAAGCGTCGATAACCGACCGACACGCGGGACCGCCTCCGGCACTGGGTCGGTCACCCTCGGAGGCTTCTCGACCAGCAGGATTCGCCGCAACACGTCATTGGGCAGTTCGAACCCCTGACGAAGTCGCGCAAGGGCCTGATAGACCTCTTCATCAACGCCGATTTCATGATCCATTGCAACCACCTCCAGACATCACTGTAGCACACTAAGCCCGCACGAACTGGAAGTCTGTAAGATAATCTCCGTAATCTTTGCATGCTTCGGGGGTTGATTGCCGATCTTCGTGCCCCGGATATGAAGTGCCACAACGCAAGACGCCCGCGAACCGAAGTTCGCGGGCGTCTTGGTGTTTCAGCGGTCAGCGCTGGGCGACAGCCGTCGGGGGGATCGGCGCGGGGAGCGCGGTTTCGCCCTCGAGGTACTTGTCGACCGCCGAGGCGGCGGCGCGGCCTTCGGCGATGGCCCAGACGATCAGGGACTGGCCGCGGCCCATGTCACCGGCGACGTAGACGCCGGGGATGTTGGTGGCCCAGTTCTTGTCGCGCTGGACATTGCCGCGACCGTCGTAGCCGACGCCGAGATCGGTGAGCAGACCCGGCTTCTGGGGACCGACGAAGCCCATGGCCAGCAGGACCAGGTCGGCTTCGAGGGTGAAGTCGGTGCCTTCGACCTTTTCGAAGCGGCCGTTGGCCATCTTGACCTCATGGGCCTCGAGACCGGTGACCTTGCCGTCCTTGCCGACGAAACGCTCGGTGTTCACCGAGAACAGACGTTCGCCGCCCTCTTCGTGTGCCGAGGCGACCCGGTACATCAGCGGGTAGGTCGGCCACGGGGTCGAGCCGGCGCGCTCCTCGGGGGGACGCGGCATGATCTCGAACTGGTGAACCGACTCGGCGCCGTGGCGGTGCGAGGTGCCGAGGCAGTCGGCGCCGGTGTCGCCGCCGCCGATGATGATGACCTTCTTGCCCTTGGCGTGGATCGGGGGCAGGCCCTCTTCGTCGGCGATGTCGTCACCGAGCTGGACCCGGTTGGACAGCGGCAGGAACTCCATCGCCTGGTGGATGCCGTCGAGCTCGCGCCCGGGGATCGGCAGGTCGCGGGCGATGGTGGCGCCACCGGCCAGCACGATCGCGTCGAAACGCTCACGCAGCTGCTCGGCGGTGATGTCGACACCCACGTTGACGCCCGCCTTGAAGATGGTGCCTTCGGCTTCCATCTGGGCCAGACGACGGTCGATGACCGACTTCTCCATCTTGAATTCCGGGATGCCGTAGCGCATCAGGCCGCCGATGCGGTCATCACGCTCGAACACGGTCACGGTGTGACCGGCGCGGGTGAGCTGCTGGGCGGCGGCCAGACCCGCCGGACCCGAACCCACGACGGCGATCTTCTTGCCGGTCAGGCGAGTCGGGTACACCGGGGTGACCCAGCCCTCGTCGAAGGCGTTCTCGATCAGCTCGACCTCGACCTGCTTGATCGTGACCGGCTCCTGGTTGATGCCGAGCACGCACGACGCCTCACACGGAGCCGGGCACAGGCGGCCGGTGAACTCCGGGAAGTTGTTGGTGGCGTGCAGGCGGTCGATGCCCTCGCGCCACGCACCCTTGTAGACCAGGTCGTTCCATTCGGGAATCAGGTTCCCGAGCGGACAACCCTGGTGGCAGAAGGGAATTCCGCAGTCCATGCAGCGGCTGGCCTGGGTCTTCAGAGTGTCCTGGGAGAACTTCTTCTCCTCGTAGACCTCTTTCCAGTCCAGCAGTCGCAGCTCGACCGGACGACGGGCCGGGGTTTCCCTCGAGGTGTGCTTCAAAAATCCCTGTGGGTCAGCCACGAGCCGCCTCCATGATCGCGGTGTCGACATCCTTGCCGGCCTTTTCGGCCTCGGAGATGGCGAGCAGAACCTTCTTGTATTCGCGGGGCATGACCTTCACGAAGTGGTTCACCTGCTGGGACCAGTCGCTCAGGATGCGTTCGGCCACAGCCGATCCCGTTTCGTCGCGGTGGGTGGTGATGATGTCGCGCAGCCAGGTGAAGTCGTCACCGGAGAGCTGCTCGATCGCCTCGGCCTGATCCGGGTTGACGCGCTCGGGGAGCTTGCCTTCCGGGTCGTAGACGTAGGCGACACCGCCGGACATGCCTGCACCGAGGTTGCGGCCGGTGTCACCGAGGATGACCACGCGGCCACCGGTCATGTACTCGAGCGCGTGGTCGCCCACACCCTCCACGACCGCGGTGGCACCGGAGTTACGCACGCCGAAGCGTTCGCCCGCGACACCGTTGATCAGGATGCGACCGCTGGTGGCGCCGAACATGATCACGTTGCCCGCGATGATGTTGTCCTCTGCCACAAAGGCTTCCGGCGCGCTGGCCGACGGACGGACCACGATGTGGCCACCCGACAGACCCTTGCCGACGTAGTCGTTGGCGTCACCGAACACCCGCAGCGTGATGCCGGCCGGGACGAACGCGCCGAAGCTGTTGCCCGCCGAACCGGTGAAGGTGATGTCGATGGTGTCGTCGGGCAGGCCAGCGCCACCGTAGAGCTTGGTCACCTCGTGGCCGAGCATGGTGCCGACCGTGCGGTTCACGTTGGTGATCTTGGATTCGATCTTGACCGCCTGACCACGCTCGAGCGCGGGGGCGCTCTGCGCGATCAGCTCGTTGTCGAGAGCCTTGTCCAGACCATGGTCCTGGGTGGTGGTGCACCGGGTGTTCTGGTTCATGAACGCCGTTTCCGGCATGTCCAGAATCGGCGACAGGTCCAGCTTGGCGGCCTTGTAGTGCTGCTTGGCCTTGGCGGTGTCGAGCAGGTCGACCCGGCCGACGGCCTCGTCGAGCGTGCGGAAACCGAGCTCGGCGAGCAGTTCACGGACCTCTTCGGCGATGAACATCATGAAGTTCTCGACGAATTCCGGCTTGCCGGTGAAGCGCTCACGCAGAACAGGGTTCTGGGTGGCGATGCCGACGGGGCAGGTGTCGAGGTGGCACACGCGCATCATGACGCAGCCCGAGACGACGAGCGGCGCGGTCGCGAAACCGAACTCCTCGGCGCCGAGCAGGGCGGCGATCATCACGTCGCGACCGGTCTTCATCTGACCGTCGACCTGGACCACGATGCGGTCGCGCAGGCCGTTGAGCAGCAGCGTCTGCTGGGTCTCGGCGAGGCCGAGCTCCCAGGGTCCACCCGCGTGCTTGAGCGAGGTCAGCGGCGAAGCACCGGTACCGCCGTCGTGGCCCGAGATGAGCACGACGTCGGCGTGCGCCTTGGACACACCGGTGGCGACCGTACCGACGCCCGGCTCCGCGACAAGTTTCACGTGAATCCGAGCCTGCGGGTTCGCGTTCTTCAGGTCGTGGATCAGCTGGGCCAGATCCTCGATCGAGTAGATGTCGTGGTGCGGCGGCGGCGAGATGAGGCCGACGCCCGGCGTGGAGTGACGCACCTCGGCGACCCACGGGTACACCTTGTGCGCGGGCAGCTGGCCGCCCTCGCCCGGCTTGGCACCCTGGGCCATCTTGATCTGGATGTCGGTGGCGTTGGTCAGGTAGTGCGCGGTGACGCCGAAGCGACCCGACGCGACCTGCTTGATCGCCGAACGACGCCAGTCGCCGTTCTCCTCGACCTCGAAGCGAGCGGGGCTCTCGCCGCCCTCACCCGAGTTGGAGCGGGCGCCGATGCGGTTCATCGCGATCGCGAGGGTCTCGTGCGCCTCGGCCGAGATGGAGCCGTAGCTCATCGCACCGGTCGAGAAACGCTTCACGATCTCGCTGGCGGGCTCGACCTCGTCGATGGAGATCGAGGCGCGCTGGTTCGACTTGAACTTGAACAGCCCACGCAGCGCGGCGAGGCGCTCGGACTGATCGTCGACCAGCTTGGTGTACTCCTTGAAGATCGAGTACTGACCGGTGCGGGTGGCGTGCTGCAGCTTGAACACCGTGTCCGGGTTGAACAGGTGGTACTCGCCCTCACGACGCCACTGGTACTCGCCACCGACCTCGAGCTCGCGGTGCGCGCGCTCGTTGCGGTTCTCCAGGAACGCGACGCGGTGGCGGATGGCCACCTCTTCGGCGATCTCGTCGAGGCCGATGCCGCCCAGCGGGGAGCGCAGACCGGTGAAGTACTCGTCGACCAGATCCTGGGCCAGGCCGATGACCTGGTACAGCTGGGCGCCGTTGTAGGAGGCCAGCGTGGAGATGCCCATCTTCGACATCACCTTGAGCACGCCGTTGCTGGCCGCGGTGCAGTAGTTCGCGACGGCCTTGCGGAAATCGCCTCCGTGATCGCCGGTCGAGGCGAGCATCTGCAGCGAACCGCGCTCGAGCATGTCCTCGATGGTCTCGAAGGCCATGTACGGGTTGATCGCGGCGGCGCCGAAACCGATCAGCAGGGCCATGTGGTGCACCTCGCGGGCGTCACCGGCCTCCACGACCAGGCCGACCATGGTGCGGGTGCGTTCGCGCACCAGGTGGTGGTGCACCGACGAGGTGAGCAGCAGCGACGGGATCGGCGCCAGCTTCTCGTTGGACTCGCGATCGGACAGCACGATGATGCGCGCGCCACCGTCGATGGCGGCCGAGACCTGGGTGTTGATGGCCTCGAGCGCCTTGCGCAGACCCTCGCCGCCCTCGGCGACCGGGTACAGACCGCGTACGACCACCGAGCGCAGGCCCGGCTGGCTGCCGTCGTCGTTGATGTGGACGAGCTTGGCCAGCTCGTCGTTGTCGAGAATGGGCTGTTCGAGCGCGATCTGACGACAGGAGTCAGGGCCAGGGTGCAGCAGGTCGGCCTCGGGGCCGAGGTTGCGCTTGAGGCTGGTGACGACCTTCTCGCGGATGGCGTCGAGCGGCGGGTTGGTGACCTGCGCGAACAGCTGCGAGAAGTAGTCGAACAGCAGCCGCGACCGGTTCGACAGCACCGCGATCGGGGTGTCGGTACCCATCGAGCCCAGTGCCTCGCCGCCGGTCTTGGCCATCGGCGTGATCAGCAGGTTCAGGTCCTCGGTGGTGTAGCCGAAGATCTGCTGACGGATCAGCACGCGGTCGTGCGACATGTGCACGTGCGGGCGGTCGGGCAGGTCGGCGAGACGGCTGACGCCCTCGTCGAGCCACTGCTGGTAGGGCTGCGCCTGGGCGAGCTCCGACTTGACCTCTTCGTCGGTGACGATGCGGCCCTTTTCGGTGTCGACCAGGAACATCTTGCCCGGCTGCAGGCGGATCTTCTGGACCACGGTGGAGGGGTCGATGTCGAGGACGCCGACCTCGGACGCCAGCACGACCAGACCGTCTTCGGTGACCCAGATGCGACCCGGGCGCAGACCGTTGCGGTCCAGCACGGCGCCGATCTTGGTGCCATCGGAGAAGCAGACCGCCGCCGGGCCGTCCCACGGCTCCATCAGCATCGAGTGGTACTCGTAGAACGCGCGCCGCTCGGGGTCGAGGTTTTCGTTGCGCTCCCACGCCTCGGGGATCATCATCATGATGGCGTGGTGCAGCTCGCGACCGCCCAGGTGCAGCAGTTCGAGCACCTCGTCGAAACGCGCGGTGTCGGAGGCGCCGGGGGTGCAGACCGGGAAGATCTTCTGCAGCCGGTTCTTGCCCGCCTCGTCCTTGCCGAACACATCGCTGCGCAGCAGAGCTTCGCGAGCGCGCATCCAGTTCTCGTTACCGGTGACGGTGTTGATCTCACCGTTGTGGGCGACCCGACGGAACGGGTGCGCCAGCGGCCACGAGGGGAAGGTGTTGGTGGAGAAGCGCGAGTGCACGATGCCGATGGCCGACTCGACGCGCTCGTCCTGCAGGTCGAGGTAGAACGCACGCAGCTGGGGCGTGGTGAACATGCCCTTGTAGATGAAGGTCTGGCCGGACAGGCTCGGGAAGTACACCGATTCCTTGCCGACGGTGCCCTCACCGGGGCCCGACTTGCCGAGCTCGTGCTCGATCCGCTTGCGGATCACGTAGGCGCGACGCTCCAGGTCCATGCCCGAGAGCTGCTCGGCGGAGTTCTTCGGCGAACCGATGAAGATCTGCCGGAAGGTCGGCATCGCGTCGCGGGCCAGTGCGCCCAGCGACGACTCGTCGATCGGCACCGCGCGCCAGCCGAGCACGGCCAGGCCTTCTTCGGTGACGATCTTCTCGACGCCGTAGGCGGCACGCGCGGCTTCGCGACGGGCCTGCGGCAGGAAGGCGATACCGGAGGCGTAGGAGCCCTCCGGGGGCAACTCGAACGCGGCACCCTCGTCGGCGAGGATCGCACGGAAGAACTTGTCCGGGAGCTGCAGCAGGACGCCCGCGCCGTCGCCGGAGTTCGGCTCGGCACCCGCAGCACCGCGGTGCTCCAGGTTCAGCAGGGCCGTGATGGCCTTGTCGACGATGTCTCGACTGCGTCGTCCGTGCATGTCGGCAACGAACGCGACGCCGCAGGCGTCGTGCTCGAATGCCGGATCGTAGAGCCCGGTGACTCCGGGTGACCTGTGGCCAGGAAGTTGCGTCATGCCTCTGCCTTCAAGAAAGTCGGCTGTCGATGTCGGCCACCCAGCAAGCTGAGCGTGGGCCCTTCGTCGTTTCGCCTCCGTCAAGACTGCGTCCGTACGATTCGAAAACCAGCGGCGATGGTGGTCTCCGGCGTTGACGTAGTTGGGGTGCTCAGAGGTAACGGGATGCTTACTTGTCCCTTACCTCTGCGCGGGGTTTCACCCGCTACTCTTGGCCCGGTTTCACCGGACCTCGAACAGGTGGTTGTGCCGAACATGGGTGCGTTCGGCGTAAGAGCAAACGATAAGTCAGACCGCAGACCCAACCAACTAAGGTTGTGCTAAGTACCCCGTCTAGCTGGGGTTTGTAACGGCTGCTTGCATCGTCGCGCGCGTCGTCCAGTGTAAAGCAGACCGGAGCCCGGATCGATCCCGGACAACCCGCGTTCACCTGCGTGAACACCGTCGACGAGCAGAGTCCGATCAGCCTTCGGCACGGGACCGAAAGCCGAACCCACCTGCATCGCAGCAGATTTCCCGGATAGTGCCCTGGTCAAACCTCTCACCTCCGCTAACCGGGGGTGCGGACGGTGAGATATTCCCGACACGGGCCCCCACTAGCGCGCCAGTCAGCCGACCGTACGGTCTGTATTGCGTTATGTGCGTCACAGCACACCTCTGGCTAACTTCTGGCAGTGTCTTTGGACACAAAATGGGCGCCAGTGGAGATACGGCCCGGCTCGCCGCGTACGACACGCCGAGGTCGGCCCGGAAATGCCTCCGCTCGCCCGATGCCCTCGACGTTCCACTGTGAGGCTGACCACAAGCACCGCCTCGGCACTCGGTGTGTCGGCGCCGGGCCTGTCACGCTGACACAACGAATCCATGCCAGTTTCGATAGTTTCGCCATGTCAGTGGAGCGCACGACCCGGGGAGAACTCATGACCGGATTACTCACCTGGCTCGGCGGAGGCCTCGCCTCGCCCCGGCGCCGGGATCCCGAAACGGGTGCCGACCTGGCTCTGCACCACGAACAGAGCCGCTACCTGGTCACCGGTGCTGCGGTCGCGCTGTTCGCCGTGATCGCCGGTCTGGTGTGCCTGTCCGCCCTGCTCGCCGCCGCTAGCGGCGTGTTCGGCGCGGTGCTGTGCGCGCTGGTCGTCATGGTCGCCGCCGGAGCGCTCGGACGGGCGCTGGCGACCACTCGCCCCGGCGGCGACGATGACCGGTTCGGCCTGGTGGCCAGGATCGGAGTCGGCGTGCTGGCGGGCGTCTTCGTTGCCGAACTCGCCGCGACCGTGCTGCTCGGCGGAACCGTCGACCGGGAACTGGATGTGCGCGCCCAGGCGAGCGCCGAGAACGCGCCAGCGGTGGTCGCCGCGCGCACCTCGTTCGACCTGGCCACCGCCGACCGTGGCGCACTCGACCTGAGCATCGCCAAGTCGCAGGCCGACATCGACCGCGCGCTGGTGATCGCCCGGTGCGAGTACAACCCCACTCCCGAATGCCCGCAGACCAGGATCACCGGCGTACCGGGCCCCGGTCCGGAAACCCGGACCGCCAACGACATGCTCGACGACGCCCGCAAGCAACTCGCCGCCGCACAGGGCCGCGTCGAAGGCCTCGACCAGCGGGTTCGCACCGAATCGGCCGCTCTGGCCGCCGCAAGGACCACCGCGTTCGCCGACGGCGACCGTGGTCTCGGCGCCCGCTGGCTGGCGATGAACAGCTACACCACCTCGCATGCGGGCGGCGCGTTCTTGCGACTGCTGATTCTGCTCGCCGGAGTGGTCTTGTCCCTGCTTCCGCTGCTGCTGCGCTGGTGGCGCGGGGAAACTTCCCTCGACCGCCGGGTCGACGCGGCCGACGCCGCCGACCGTGCCCAGCGCGAAGCCGACGCCGCGATCGCCGTGAAACGCGCCGAGGTTCGCACCGAAACGGCCGCGCTACGCGCCGAACACGAGCTCACCGCCGCGCAACTGGCCATCGAAGCCGATACCGTGATCGATCGAGAACGTCAGCGCACCAGGATCATCGCCGCGATCGGCGGTTTCGAGCTCGGTTTCGCCGAGCCGCATCGAAAGGACGACTCCGTGTCTCTGGAGCCGAACGTGACATCCCAGCTGCCCGCCGGATACGCCCAGCACGCACTGCCGCAGGGCCAACCGCAGGCGGGCGCCCTCGTGCCTGCGCAGGCACCCGCACCGCAGCCGCCGGCCGGTGGCGGCGGGTTGGAGCTGCCGATCATCGGGACGGTGCCGTTCACCGATACCGCGGCCCGCTGGATCCGTCCGCTCGTCCCGTCGTTCGTCGCCAACGCCTTCGACTCGGCCACCCACCCCATGCGCACCGCCCGCCAGGCCTTCGAAGAGGTCGAAGAGGTGACCTTCACCCTGCGCCGCACCCGCAAGGTCACCGTCGACACCCAGGACTCCGCGGCCCAGCAGCAGCTCCCCGCCGGCTACCAACTCCAGGCCCAGCCCACCCAGGGCTTCCTCCAGCCCGGCACCTACCCCCAGCAGCCCTACGCCCACCAAATCGCCTCGAACGTGGTCGACGCCCCCGCCAGCCGCTTCCACCCCGACCCCCGCCAGTACCAGCAGGCCCCCAACTACACCGCGCTGCCGGCCGGCCAAGGCAACGGCCTACCCGAAGCCGACACCCACGGCCAGCTACCCGGCGGCCCGGCCAACGAACTCCCAGGCAGTCGACGTCAGCTCCCGCCCGCCCGCTGAGGACATCCGCGAGTGGACACTTGTACACCCGAACCCCCTGTGCACAGCCCCACTACCCCCACCCCACTGCATCTTCACAAAAACACCCACTACCAGTTGGTATAGCCACAAGACCCACTCAGTGACCTACGCAACTCCGTAGCTCGCAACGGCCCGACCGGTTTACAGTTCATAGGTGATCAACCGCGATGGACCCGCAGGCGCGGCAGGATCAGCGCCGTGGGGCTCCCCGCTGCTCGGACCGGTCGACGAGAAGTCGGCCGCCCGCCGCGTTCGAGTGCAGCTGCTACTCACCATCCCGCTGCTCATCGCCAATCTCATCGGCATCACCATGGTCGTGGTACTCGCCGGCTTCGTGCTGCCAGGTCCGACCGTGTTCACCCGCGAACTCCTGCTGGTCAACAGCGTCTTCACGCCGGTGTGCGCGGGTCTGGCCCTCGCGATCGGCACCGTGTGGGGCACGGTGGCCGGGGTGCGGTCGATGCGCTGGGCCACCGACACCGAGCACATCCCGACCCCTGCCGAACAGCAGGTCACCGTATCGGCGCCGCGCTGGATGGTCCTGCAACAAGCCATGCTCTGGACATTGACGTTGACGGCGCTCACCGTCGTCTACGGCGCGCTCGAACCCGCGTTGATCCCCAAGGTCGTTCTCGCGATCGGCGCCGCGGCGATCGTCGTGTGCGCCAACAGCTACCTGATCATCGAATTCGCGCTGCGTCCGGTGACCGCGCGCGTGCTGGCCGCCGACCCGCACCGCCGCCGCGGCATCGGCGTGTTCGGCCGGACGATGCTGTCGTGGTTCGTCGGCGTCGGGGTGCCGGTGGCGCTGTCGATGACGGTGGCGGTGTGGGCGCTGGCCGATCCCGCGGTGAGCAAAGCCAGGCTCGCGGTGTGCATGCTCAGCCTCGGCGGCTCGGCACTGCTGTTCGGCCTGATCCTGATGGCCCAGGTGGTGGCGGCGACGGTGGCCCCGATCAAGGGTGTGCGCCAGGCGCTGCGCCGCGTGGAGAACGGTGACCTCGACGCCGAGATCGCCCTCTACGACGGCACCGAACTCGGCGAGCTCCAGAGTGGTTTCAACACGATGGTGCACGGTCTGCGCGAGCGGGCCATGATCGAGGACCTGTTCGGCAAGCACGTCGGCCACGATGTGGCGATGGCGGCGATCGCCTCGCAGCCGGTCCTGGGCGGCACCGAAACCGAGGCCGCGGCCCTGTTCATCGACATCATCGGCTCGACCACGATGGCGGCCACCCTGCCCGCGCCCGAGATCGTCGGGATCCTCAACCGGTTCTTCGACATCGTCGTCGACGAGGTGGAGCGGCACGGTGGGCTGCTCAACAAGTTCGAGGGTGATGCGGCGCTCGCGGTGTTCGGTACGCCCGCGCCGCTCGACGACCTGGCCGGTTCGGCGCTGTCGTGTGGTCGGGCGATTCAGCGTCGGCTGCGTGATGCGTCGGATCTCGATGCGGGGATCGGGGTGGCGGCGGGGCGGGTCGTGGCGGGGAATGTGGGGACGCACAATCGGTATGAGTTCACGGTGATCGGGGATGCGGTGAACGAAGCTGCTCGGTTGTGTGAGCTGTCGAAGCAGTATGAGGAACGGTTGTTGAGCTCGGCTACTACGCTCGCGGCGGCGGCTGATTCGGAGTCGGAGCAGTGGGTGCTCGGGGAATCGGTCACGTTGCGGGGGCGATTGAAGCCGACGCAGGTTGCTTTGCCTCGGTTGGATGCGTTGGTGGGGGACAACAGGTAAACCTGGACCGGGGCGGTTCGGCTTGCGGTTTACCGGGCCCGGGTGGGTGTACCTTTGCTGTGTTTTTGGAGCGCTGGCGCGCTCGAGCGGGGCCCTCCGGTGCCCCGATCTTCCCTCCCTCCGGGTACTCCTTCGTCGCACCCTCCGGTCAGTCCAGATCGGGGCGGGCCCCTTTGGTAGAGACTGCCTGGTGACTACCCGACCCAGGGATGTACGCATCTCGGTCGCTGCGCATCCATGCTGACCCGACCCGGGATGTGGACAACGTTGGTCGCTGCGCATCCACCCGACCCAGGATGTAGACACCGGTCGCTACGCATCCTGCCGACCCGACCCAGGGTGTCAGCATCGGTCGCAGCGCATCCCGCCGGCCTGACCCGGGCTGTGGAGGCGGTGGGGGCGCATCGGCCGGGCGGTTCGGCCTCGATTGACTACACTCGGGGCCGTGCGACCTGCCCTTGACACGGTTGGCGCTGTTGGGGCGGGAGTTGATCCGGCACCGGTGCCTGCGCCGGGGCCGGTCGTGCCGCCTACGGTGCCGATCCGTCCCTTGCGTTTTCGCGAATTGCTCGATGAGCCGTTCGCGCTGATCCAGGCGCATATTCGGGCCTTCGCGGTGCTCGGCGGTGGGGCGCTGGTGATCGCTGTGCTGGTGGTGCTCGGGCTGACCGGGCTGGTTTCGCACCTCACCGATGGGTCCGATGCGGGGACGGCGTGGGGTGCGGTGCTGGCGACTGCGGTGTGCATGTGGGTGGTGCGGCTGGTCTTGCGGGGTTCGACTGTTGCTATCGCGCTCGCTGATTTCCATGGGGTGCGTTTCGGCGTGCTGGACGGATTGCGGGCTGCGGCGAGGCAGGCGACGGCGCTGGTGCTGGCGCAGATCATGTTCACGCTCACCGGGATCGGGGTTTTGCTGCTCGGCAGCATTTTGGTGATCACCTATCCGCTGGCGCTGATCTGGCTTTCGAACGTGCGGGCGCGGCGGTTCGTGACCGAGCCGGTGATCATCGCGGAGCATGCGGGTTTCCGTGTGGGCGTTGCCCGTTCGAAGATGCTCATGGACGGCGCTGTTTGGTCGACCGCGGGTCTGTGGCTGACTCAGCGATTGATCTTCGCGGTGCTCGCGGTGCCCGCGTTCGGTATTCCGTTCTTCCTCTCCGATTTCTCCGGCACCCACCGGTGGGCGATCATCACGCTGCTCGTCGGCGGATTTCTGCTGGTGGTGACAGTGAGCGAGATCGTTGAGGCGACCAGCCGCGCGCTCAGCTACATCAGTCGGCGCTGTGTCCGAGAGGGTATGGACATCCGAATCCCGAGTGAGCGCCGGTGACCGAATTCCCGGATGGTGTGCCACCGCAGCCGCGCCTGGGTGCCGCCGCCGAACACCGTGCCGCAGCCGAAAACGCCGCAGGCCGACGCGATTACGACCGTGCGCTCCGCGAACGCTTCCGTGCGGTACTGCGCGGACTCGAACAGGACGGCAGCCTGCCGGTGCGCCGCTCGCGCACGGCGCAGGAGACCGCCGACGACGCGTCCACCGCACTTCCGATGGAACACTCCACCGAATTACACCCGGCGGCACAGAGTTTCGACGAGGTCGTCTACGGCGGACGCTCCGCCACCGAGGACGAGTACCGCCGCCTCGAATACGCCGACCGGTACTCCCAGTCCGCACCACCGCCGGTACTCGACCCGGTCGAACTCGAGGTCGTCGAACGAGAACCCAAGTCGCGCAGGCAACTTCCGCCGATGCCCGCGTTCTTGCGCAACCCCCGCTTCTGGGCAGCGCTGGCTGCCTGCCTCGCCATCGCCCTGCTGCTCTACGCCACCATGCAGTCCTGTGGCGCCCCCACCGCGCCGCAGACACCGGACCTGCCGCCCGCGCCGGATCCGCCCGAGGGGCCGGACACGGACAGCGACCTCGATTTCGGCAGCGGCAAGGACTCGATCTTCACCCGCCTGCCGGGCTGGCTGGCGTTCGGCGGCCTGCAGTTCCTGCTCGCTTTCCTCGCGCTGATCTGGTGGCGGGCGCGCAGGCGCGGCGCGCTGGTCGGCGAGCCGCGCCCGGTGGAGGTCCCCGCGAACGAACTGCTCGCCGGGCAGGCGGGGCTGTATCGCCGGTCCGGCGACGTGGCCCACGTGGCGCACATCCTGCGCGCCGCGACTTTGCGCCGAGTCAAGCGACGACTGGGCGGTGAGCACACCAACGATCAGCTCGTCGACACCGTGGCGAGCCGCCTCGGCGTACCCGCTCAGCAGATCGGCACTGTTTTGTTCGGCGATGTGCCGGACGAGACGACCCTCAATTACATTGCCGCACACCTCGAATGGATCGAGACGGAGCTCGGATGACTGACAACGCTGTTCTCAACAAAACCCCGAGCGCACAGGAAGCTGCGGCGGCGCTGGCCGCGCTGCGCACCGAGATCGGCAAGGCGGTGGTCGGCAACGATCAGGCCGTGCTGTACCTGGTGCTGGCACTGCTGTGCCGTGGCCACGTGCTGCTGGAAGGTGTTCCTGGCGTGGCGAAGACGCTGCTGGTGCGCGCGCTGGCCACCTCGCTGGCACTCGACCACGCGCGCGTGCAGTTCACCCCGGACCTGATGCCGGGCGATGTCACCGGATCGCAGATCTACGACCCGCATTCGGCCGAATTCACCTTCCGCAAGGGCCCGGTGTTCACCAACCTGCTGCTGGCCGACGAAATCAACCGCACCCCACCGAAAACCCAGTCCTCGCTGCTGGAATCGATGGAGGAGCGCCAGGTTTCGGTGGACGGCCAGCCGCGGATGCTGCCCGATCCGTTCGTGGTGGTCGCCACCCAGAACCCGATCGAGCAGGAGGGCACCTATCCCCTGCCCGAGGCGCAGCTGGACCGGTTCCTGTTCAAGGTCGACATCCGGCTGCCCGAACGCGACGACGAGTTCCGCATCCTGCAGCGCCACGCGAGCGGCTTCGATCCGCGCGATCTCGGCGCCGCCGGGCTGCGGCCGGTCGCCGGGCCCGAACACATCGCGGCGGCCCGCGCGGCCGTCGGCGAGGTGGCGGTGAGCCCGGAGGTGCTGGCCTACATCGTCGACCTGTGCCGCGCCACCCGCTCCTCCCCCGCCGTCGCCCACGGCGCGTCCACCCGTGGCGCGACCGCGCTGCTGGCCGCCGCCCGCGCCTTCGCCTGGCTCAACAACCGCGCGTATGTGACCCCCGATGACGTGAAAACCGTTGCGATGGCGGTACTTCGGCATCGTCTGCAGTTGCGTCCTGAGGCCGAGCTCGACGGGGTGAGCACCGAGGGTGTGCTGTCGTCGTTGCTGGTCTCGGTGCCGGTTCCGGTCTAGCGACGTGGTGGTCACAGGTCGGTTCGCGCTGCTCGCCACGGTCGCGGCGGCGGTGGTGATGTTCGTGGTGCCGACGTGGGTCGGGGTGCTCGGCGCGTCCGCGCTGCTGGTGGCGTTGCTGCTCGTGGATGTCGCGCTCACGGCGCGGGCGGATTCGCTGTCGCTGACCCGCGATCCGTTGACGGTGGTGCGGCTCGGTCGCAGCACCGAGGTGGAACTGGTGGTCACCAATGCCGGTACAGCCACCGTGCGCGGACTGCTGTGGGACGCCTGGCCCGACAGCGCACGCGCCGACATTCGCAACCAGCACCTGGATCTGGCACCGCACACGCGAATCCGACTGCGCACCAAGCTGACTCCCACCTATCGTGGCGACCGTGTCGCGGGCCCGGTGACGGTGCGGCTGCTCGGTCCACTCGGTCTGGCCGGACGGCAGAGCCGGATCGACGTGCCCGCCAGGGTGCGCGCGCTGCCCGCGTTTCGCAGTGAGCGACTGCTGCGTTCGAAGGTGAAGCGGCTACACCACCTCGAGGGCCGCAATGTCGCCAATACGCGCGGGCAGGGCACCGAGTTCGATTCGTTCCGCGAGTACGTGGCCGGGGACGACGTGCGCAGTATCGACTGGCGGGCCACCGCGCGCGCCGCCGACGTGCTGGTGCGGACCTGGCGGCCCGAACGCAACCGGCACATGCTGATGGTCCTTGACACCGGGCGCGCGAGTGCGGGGCGCGTCGGCGAGGGCACCCGCCTCGACAGTTCGATCGAAGCGGCCCTGCTGCTCGGTGGGCTGGCCGCGGCCGCGGGCGACACGGTCGACCTGGTGGCTTATGACCGGCGAGTGCGCGCGGAAGTGAGTGGGGTGGGCGGCAATCAGCTGCCGTTGAAACTTATGCACACCCTCGCGGGCGTTACTCCACAGCTGGTCGACACCGACACCTCCGGGCTGGTCCGCACGGTGATCTCGCGGGTTCGCCGGCGGGCGTTGATCGTGTGGTTCACCAGTCTCGACGGGCCGACCGTCACCGAACACCTGCTGCCCGCGCTCCCGACGCTCACGCAGCGTCACCGGGTGCTGATCGTCTCCGTCATCGATCCCGATATCGCCGCGGCGGCGGGCGATCGTTCGCAGGTCTACACCGCGGCCGCCGCCGAAACCGTGCTGGCCGAACGCGCTCTCGTGCAGGAATCGCTGCGGCGGCGCGGAGTTTCCGTGGTGGTCGCGGCCCCCGATCAGCTGCCAGAGGCACTGGCCGACGAGTACCTCGAACTGAAGCAGTCCGGTTCACTCTGAATCAGTGGACATCGGCGAATTGTGCACAACCGCACCTAGTTGTGGATAACTGCAGTTTCCACCGCTACTCACAGCTCATCCACCGACTCACCAACAGATTCATCCACAGGCTCTGCCTATTTGCGGCCGGGGCCGCGGTTCTCGGCGCTTAACTCTGCCTCTTCCCTCCCTCCGGGTACTCCTTCGTCGCACCCTCCACTCAGTCCAGAGGCAGAGGCGCGCCGAGAACAGGGCCTTCGAGATACCGCAGTTCATCCACAGGAGTTTCATCCACAGGCTGTGGACTACGCCAGCGAAAGCTGCTGTCGCCGAGCGAGAATCGCGCCGAGCACGTGGTACGGCGGGTAGCCGGTCGGCACCGGGCAGCGCAGTGCCGCACACATCTCCTCGACGAGCTGGACGCCCAAATAGTGCTGTGTGGGCGGCGTCAGCGTCGGGAGCCTGGTCAGATACCGGCGGCCCGCGGCGGCGAGTTCGTCGGAGATCCCGCTCGGATCCAGCTGCGCCGACCAGGCCGCCAACCACGGCGGCGCGACGGCCAGCGAGGGCATCGGCATGGCCTGTCGGGTGTGGACAACTACCGTTCCAGCCAGCACATCACCCACCCGCTTGCCCTCGCGCGAACACAGCGACGTGACAACCGCGACCGCGCCGAACGCACCGAGCATCCAGAAATCCACAATCGCGCCCGCAAGGCCGCGGGTGAGCGCGTGCCGGAAATCGATCGGCCCGGCATCGGCCCGCACCACCCGCAAGCCGAAGGCCAGCTTGCCCAGTGACCGCCCGCGCGAGACGGTTTCGCTCACCACGGGGTAGGCGATCAGCACCGTCACCAGCGTGAGGACCATCGTCACCGACAGCCAGGCCGTGTCGGCGTCGGTGAAGATCAGCACGAGTGTGAAGGCATAGGCCAGCGTCGCGGCGAGGGCCAGTTGGAGCATGAGGTCGAGTAGAAAAGCGCCCGCACGGCTGGGGATGCGCGCGATGGGGAGCTCGAGCGCCACCGCTTCGCCGGTAGTGAATTCAGCCATGTGGCTAGCATTCCCGATATGGACACCGATGCCTACAGCTGGGCGAGTCAACGGTCTTGGTATCGGCTCGATCAGTTGGTTCGCCAGCGCAAGTTGTCCGGTGCCGACGCCGACGAGTTGGTCCGGCTCTACCGGTCCACCTCGCAGCAGTTGGCGAGATTGCAGGGGCACCACCCGGATCCGGAGCTCGTCGACCGGCTCAGCGCGCTGGTGGCCAGGGCGCGCGGACGGGTGCTGGCGGCGCGCTCACAACCGTGGCGCGAGGTGGGCCGGTTCTTCACCCATCACTTTCCCGCGGCTGTGTACAGAGCGTGGCCGTGGTGGTTGGGGACAACTGCGATTTTCCTGGCCGTCGCGGGCGTGATCGCGGTGCTTGTGGATAGTTCGGGGGCGGCACGCGATGCCTTGGGGGTACCGAGGGGTGATCTGTCGATCATCACTGGACCTGGGGGAAAGTTCGAAACGTACTACTCGGAGCACCCCAACGAGGCCTTCGCCGCGAAGGTCTGGACCCACAACTCACTGGTCTCGGCGATCGCGTTGTTCACCGGTGTACTGATCCTCCCGGCTGTGTACGCATTGTTCATGAACGCCCTGAATCTGGGGATAACCGGTGGATTGATGGCCGATGCGGGGCGCCTGGATTCGTTCTTCGGCTTCATCCTGCCGCACGGCACCCTCGAGCTCACCGCGCTGTTCGTCGCGGGCGGGGTGGGGTTGAAGCTCGGTTGGACGCTGGTGGACCCGGGACGGGACAGCAGGGCGGTCGCGATGGCCAGGCAGGGGCGTGCGACGGCGACGGTGGCGCTCGGGCTGGTGGGGGTGCTGCTGGTGTGTGGACTGCTGGAGGGGTTCGTGACGCCGAGCCCGTTGCCCGTGCCGGTGCGGATCGGGCTCGGGTTCGCGGCCGAGGCGCTGTTCCTGTTCTACGTGTTCGTGATCGGCAGGCGGGTGGCCGAGGAACAGGACGCGGAATCCGTAGTGCCGGTCGCGCTGCCGGATCCGGCGCAGCAGTGGTTGGCGGCACCGGCGCAGACGCGCTGACCTCGCATCTGTGCGTGCATCTGTGAGGCCGACAACTCCGAGCACACCCGGCGGGGACAGCACCGGACAACGGGCAGCTACGGAAGGTTACAAGACGGTGAAGAACTCCCCCATTTGAGTTCCGCTGGCCGCAGCGAGTCGGGCTCGAACTGCGGCCAGCGTTACCGTCAACTGTACACAATCGTTATGCCCACGCAACCCCCAACGCGCAGGTCCGGGGTAGGAATCGCGAACCTGCGAAGCCCGGTGGACGCACCGATTTTCAGACCTGCAGCAAACTTCCGGCACCGCCTCGATCGAGCAGTCGGCGGCACCGAGAATTCACCCCCGGCAAACCTTCGAAAACGAGTCACCCGCCTTCGACAGCTACCTCGAGCGAATGTTCGGCGGGGTTGCCCCGGATCACACCGGGGTCACCCCATAGCCGTTCACCTGCGGTAACAGCAACGGAGTTACAGTTGCCGATCACATGGAACATTAAAAGAGACCTAGAGTTTGTTTACTACCCTGCAAACAAGATCGATACTCAGCAATCGGGGTGAAACACCGCATTCGAGGCCTCTAACTGAGCGGATGACCGGTTGCGAAAGGTCCGCCGAACAGCTCGAAATCGGCAGGAGAACACCCGGAATACGCGGTGACACACCAAGTGTGACCTTCGCCTCACCTGCGGGTATCAGGGACTATTTCGCCGAGGTCGGGGCATACGCGGTGGCAATCAGGCGTCGGCGAGAGTGTGTCGGCGATCGAGGGAACACAGCGCCACATGTTGCGCGCACGTGCGACTTCCTCAGCCGACGCGGATGATCCCCGTGATGGTTCCCTGCCACAGCGCACCGCCGTGGGTGATGAGCGCGGCCATCTGTAGCGGATCCTCGGCGACAGTCCCCGGCAGCGGTGTGGAGGTGCGTACGACGCCGGTTTGCGGATCGAGAACGACATACTCGAATCCGTCGAGGGGGGTTGTCAGATCGGGTCCGATCCGGCGCAGCGTGTGGATACCGCCATCGGCGAGGGACAGCCGCGGAACGGCCGCGCTGCGGATCGGGCTGTCCCACACCGGGACACATCCGCCCTCGGTGATGTCGACCCGGCTCAGTCCGCCCCGAAACGGCGCGCTCGCGGGAACAGCGGCCCCCGCGCCCTCCGGAACAGCGGGGTACGGATAGCCGTAGGTGCCGGCGACGAAGATCGACGAACCGATCGCGATCGGTGAATTCTCGCTGCCGCCGATCGGTATCGGCACCGAGCAGACCTGCTCGCCCGAACCGGAACGCGCCACGATCAGGCGCACCTGATCGTCGGCATTGTCGACGATGGCGAGGTATTCGTCGCCGCGCACCGGGCCGAAGTAGGTCGGCGTGGAGCCGGTGCCCCAGCTGAGCTGTCCGGGTTTGCGCGCGGACCCACGGTCGTAGGCGGCACGCCAAAGAATCTCTGGTTGACCGGCTTTCGCACGCAACTCGTACAGCGCGTGTGTACTGGCCACGGCCACACCGCCATTGGGCGCCGACGAGATGCTGTTGGCCACCGACTCCCCCGACGGCAACGCCACTGTCTCCAGGCCCCCATCCCGTCCGACGAACCCGACAACACCCTTGCCCGTCGCGAACCACACGTTGCCCGACTGATCGGGAACCAGCCCGGTCACGTTGTCGCCCAACGCAATCACGTCACTCAGATCAGCCTGCACAGCGGCCGACAACCGCCACGCACCGTCCGCACCCCGCACATGTGCGACCCGCAACAGCTGCCGCCCACCATCGACGACCACCAGCCGATCCTCGTTGTCGAGATAGGCGTACACCCCGCCGAGCAGGCTCCCCTTGGCCAACGGCAACGAAGCCAGCGCCCCTCCCGCGTCGAGCAGAAACACCGTCGGCGTCTGCCCCGCGATGGCGGTGCACAACGCGACCACCAAACCGTCCGAGCCCTCGAGCAGCGTCGGGCACGCCGCCCCGAGCGGATACACCGTGACGCCTGCCCCCGCGACAGGCCCGGCCAGGGGCGTCACATCCGAGGACCCCGCGTCCCCGTGCATCGTCGCCGTGCCGAGTGGGCCGAGGAAAGGATTGGTCGCCAGCGGACCGGTCACCGGCTCCGCCGACGCGGGCCCCGACCAGACGCACGCCGATACGAGGGCCAGGACGAGAGCACGGATTACAGACGACACGGTCGGTATCGAACCCGAATTCCGGGTCGGAGAAAAGTATTCCGATCACGCCGCGGCATCGACGGTGCGGAGATCGCGCCTACGATAACGACATGACCGGGGTCAGAGATCGCCTGCTCACGACAATCGCCGGCCAGCTCGGCAACCCGCACGGTGTGCTCGGCAAGGGCGTGGCGTTCGTGCTCAATCGCGGCAACAAACGTGCCATCGCGGCGGCCGTCGATGCCGCGGCCCCCACCACCGGCGCGACGGTCGCCGACATCGGCTTCGGCGGCGGGGTCGGGCTGGAGTTGCTGCTCGCCCGCATCGGCGCCGAGGGCGTGGTCCACGGCATCGAGCCGTCCCCCGACATGCTCGCCCGCGCCCGCGGCCGTTTCGCCATGGAAGTCGCCGAGGGCCGCCTCGCCCTCGCCGACGGCACCCTCACCGCTCTCCCCCTCCCCGATGCGAGCCTGGACGCCGCGATCACCGTCAACACCATCTACTTCCTCGACGACCTGCCCGCCGCCTGCGTGGAACTCGCGCGCGTGTTGCGGCCGGGTGGCACGGTCGTGATCGGTATCGGCGATCCGGAAGCGATGGCCAAAATGCCGTTCACCCCTTATGGATTCACGCTGCGTCCCGTCGCGGAGGTCATCGCGGCGCTCACCGCCGCCGATCTGACCGTCGAACAGCGCACCCTGGCGAATCCGCCCATTCCGCACCATCTTCTGATCGCCCGCAAGGCCTGATATCGCACGCACAACCATCGGCGGAACAAGTCGGCCGGACTCTTGACCGACCGGTCGGTCATAGCTATCGTCGGAACATGGGACTTCCCGAGACATTGATCGTCCCGACTACCTACGGCGACGTCGCGGTACACCTGAGTGGTCAACCACCGGGAGAGGCACCGGGATTGCTTCTGCTGCATGCCAATCCGGGCGACCACCGCGACTTCGACGAGATCATCGCAGCGCTGGCACCGGACTGGGCGATCGCCGCGCTCGATTGGCCCGGATACGGCGACTCGACCGTGCACGACCCAGCGGCGATAACCATCGACGCGCTCGCCGAAGTCGCCGTTGAAGCCGTGGAAACGTTGGAGGGGAACGGTTTCCGCGCGTTCACGGTGATCGGCAACAGCGCGGGCGGCTACGCGGCGGTGCGTTTGGCCGAGCGTGCGCCGGAACTGGTGCGCGGGCTGGTCCTCGTACAGCCGGCAGGCTTCGCGCCGCGAAACCTGTTGACCAGGGCGTTCATTCGCGCGGTCGCCAGTCGCGCGGTCGCGGGGCGGTTCGTGGTCCCGAACGCGCGGATGTATCTGGGCCCGCTCGACCGTGGCGGGGTGCGGGCCATCTTCGAACGGGCGCGAGCGATACCCGGCGATCCGGTCCGCCTCGCCGTCTACCGCAGTCTCTGGCGCAGCTTCGACAACCCGCGATTCGACCTGCCCGCGGCCGGTCAGTTGCTGCCCGAGATTCCGGTCCAGGTGGTGTGGGGACGCAACGACCCGTCGAATCCGTGGTTCCTGAACCGTCGTGGCGTCGGCGCGGCACTGGCACACGCCACCGTGTCGGTGCTGCCCACCCGGCACGAACCGTTCGCCGAGGCCCCCGACCTGTTCCTGGAGTCCGTGCGCGAATTTCTCACCACCCGTGCTGGAATGCGGCAATGAGATCCGCCGAACCCGGGCGCCGCGCCCTCCTGAACGCGGGCAGGCAGCTTCTGGCCACCGAGAATCTGAGCAAGCTCTCGGTCAACGCGATCGCGGCCGAGGCCAATATGGCAAAGGGCAGCTTCTACCAGCACTGGCCGAGCCGCGAGGCCTACATACTCGCCCTGCACCGCGCCTTCCACGACGACCTCGACGCCCAGGTCGCCGCGGCGACCGCCGACCGACCGCCCGGCGAAGAACACCTGGCGGCCGGGATCGCCGCCTACCTCGACGGCTGTCTGGCCGCCACCGCGACCAAGGGCCTATTAGTACAGGCCAGAACCGACGCGGGCCTTGCCACCGAAGTAGCCGTCCGCAACAGCGCGGCCGCCACCCTGATCACCACCGACCTCACGGCGATGGGCTGGTCCGACGCGGCACCGGTCGCCGTCCTGTTGGTAGCGGCCATCGCGGAAACTGCACTACTCGAGCTGGACTCACAAGCCCCCCGACCGGATCTGCGGGCCGCTCTGCTCCGCATCGCCCGCCCCTGAGCCCTGAAATGACTGAAGGCCCGATCCAAGAGGATCGAGCCTTTAGTCTGGTGGGCGAAGGGGGACTTGAACCCCCACGTCCTTACGGACACTGGCACCTGAAGCCAGCGCGTCTGCCATTCCGCCACTCGCCCGAGCGACTGGAAAAATCTAACATGCCCCGCGGGCGAAAATAAAATCGATTCGCTGACCTGCGGTGATGCCGTGGATATCGGTCAGGGAACCGGGGGGCGCCGCCGGGAGTTACCCAGGTGGAGGATCGTGGATATCATGCAAGGAACGTGGTCAGGTCCGGACACGCCGTAACGAGCGTGTCGAGGAGGGCGGACACGCGCACCGAAGGGAGGGCTGTGATGGGCATCGTGTCGAGATTCGAGCGTCGCTTGCAGGGCGCCGTCGGTGACGTGTTCGCGAGGGTGTTCGGCGGCAGTGTGGTTCCCCAGGAGGTGGAGGCCGCGCTGCAGCAGGAAGCCGCAGATCAGATCCAGGATCTGGAGGGCGGGCATCGTCTCGCGCCGAACAGTTACGTGATCACGATCAACGAAACCGATCACGGCAAGCTCGATGCCGATCACGACCTGACGACCAAAGCGTTCGCCAAACACCTGCAGGATTACATCCGCGAGCAAGGCTGGCAGACCTACGGCGAAGTACACGTGGCGTTCGAGGCATCACCTACGCTGCACACCGGAATGTTCAGAGCGAGCGGCCGCGTCGACCCCGACGCCGGTCGTGGGACGGCCCCACCTCGCCCCGGACCGCCACAACGACCCGCACACCCGCAACCAGGAGCTGGCCCCATGACGCATAACTCAGGCTACGAGCCAAGCCGAGAGCCCGCGGAGTCCGATCCACGCAACCGCGGGTACGCACCGCCGCCCGCAGGCGCGGCGGGGGCTCCCTACCCGGCCGACGATTACGGCCGCGGTGGCTACGGCGCGCCCGAGGCGCAGCCCGGATACGACGCGTACGGCCAGCCCGGCGGCGAGTACCAGAACGGCTACGACCCCGCCGCCCCCGCCCAGCAGGGCTACGGCCAGCAGGCCGGGTACGGCGCCGCGCCCGCGTACGGCGAGCCCGGTTACGACCAGCAGGGCGGCTACGGCCAGCAGGCCTACAGTCAGCAGGGCGGCTACGGCGCGCAGCCCGGTTACGCCGAGCCCGGTTACGACCAGCAGGGCGGCTACGGCCAGCAGGGCTACGCCGAACCGCAGCAGGGCTACGGCCAGCAGGCCGGTTACGGCCAGCAGGGCTACGCCGAACCCGGTTACGACCAGCAGGGCGGCTACGGCCAGCAGGGCTACGCCGAACCGCAGCAGCAGGGCTACGGCCAGCAGGGTTACGGCGCGCAGCCCGGTTACGCCGAGCCCGCCTACGGCCAGGAGGAGCAGGGCGGCTACGCCCAGCCCGCCCCGCAGGGCTACGGCCAGCAGGGTTACGGCCAGCAGGGCGCGGGCTACGGCGCCTCCGCCCAGTCGAGCTACTCGGCCACCCTGCAGCTCGACGACGGCAGCGGCCGCACCTACGCGCTGCGCGAGGGTTCCAACATCATCGGCCGCGGCCAGGACGCCCACTTCCGGTTACCCGACACGGGTGTCTCGCGTCGTCATATCGAGGTGCGCTGGGACGGCCAGACGGCCATGCTCTCGGACCTCGGTTCCACCAACGGAACGCTCGTCAACGGTTCCCCCGTGCAGGATTGGCAGCTCGCCGACGGCGACGTCATCCGGGCCGGACATTCCGAGATCCTGATCCGGATCGTCTGATCCCGTAAGCTGCGCGGTGCACGTCTAGAGTCGACGCTGTCGGCTCTATGATGCTGCCATTACACGCACGGTCCCGACCTCGGGGCCCGCAAGCCAGCACGCTGGTGGGGGTGGTTCGCCCCGCACCTGCCGTACCGACGTACCCGGGCGAACAGGAGGTGGAACGCCGTGCAGGGATTGATCCTGCAATTGACCCGCGCGGGATTCCTGCTGCTGCTCTGGTTGTTCGTCTGGGCCGTTCTGCGGACCTTGCGCAGCGATATCTACGCGGCATCCGGCATACGGATACAGCCGAGGGCAGCTCGCGGTTCCCGCGGGTCCATCGGTCTGCCCTCCTTCAGCCGAAGCCAGAAGGGCGCCAAGTATCTAGTGGTGACTCATGGTTCACTCGCCGGCACTCGGATCACCCTCGGCACGCAACCGGTTCTCATCGGACGCGCCGACGATTCGACGCTGGTACTCACCGACGACTACGCCTCGACCAGGCACGCGCGACTGTCTCAGCGTGGTGACGACTGGTACGTGGAAGACCTCGGTTCCACCAACGGCACTTATCTCGACCGCGCGAAAGTCACCACCGCCGTCCGCGTTCCGCTCGGTACTCCTGTCCGGGTCGGCAAAACAGTGATCGAGCTGCGATCGTGACTCTTGTTCTGCGCTACACCGCGCGAAGCGACCGCGGACTCGTCCGGGGCAACAACGAAGATTCGGTCTACGCGGGCGCACGCCTGTTAGCGCTGGCCGACGGCATGGGTGGGCACGCCGCCGGAGAAGTGGCCTCGCAGTTGATGATCGCCGCGCTGGCGCATCTCGACGACGACGAGCCCGGCGACGACATCCTCGGAAAGCTCGACCACGCCACGCATTCGGGCAACGCGGCCATCGCCGACCATGTCGAGGCCGAACCCGAACTCGACGGCATGGGTACCACGCTCACCGCCATCCTGTTCGCGGGCCGCAAGCTCGGCCTCGTCCACATCGGTGACTCGCGGGCGTACATGCTGCGCGACGGCGAACTGACCCAGATCACCCGCGATGACACGTTCGTGCAGTCGCTGGTCGACGAGGGCCGGATCACCGCCGAGCAGGCGCACACCCACCCGCAGCGTTCGCTGATCATGCGCGCCCTCACCGGCAACGAGATCGAGCCGACGCTGATCATGCGCGAAGCCCGCGCCGGTGACCGGTATCTGCTGTGCTCCGACGGACTCTCCGACGTGGTGAGCGACGAGACCATCGGCAACACCATGCGCGAGGGCAACACCGACGAGTGCGCCGACCGGCTCATCGAATTGGCTTTGCGCTCGGGCGGTCCCGACAACGTGACCGTCGTGGTCGCCGATGTGATCGACCTCGACTACGGCCAGAGCCACCCGATCCTCGCCGGTGCCGCCTCCACCGAGGAGGAGGAAGACGCCCCGCCGCCGAACACCGCCGCCGGGCGCGCCGCCGCCATGCGTCCGCCGCGCGCGCAACCGCGCCGGGCCGCCGCCACCCCGCCGCCGGTGGAGACCAAGTCGCACAAGCTGCGCTGGCTGTTGCTGTCGCTGGCGTTGATCGCCGCGGTCGCCATCGGACTCGTGGTGGGCTACAAGATGATTCGCAGCAACTACTACGTGGGCGCCGACGACGACAGGGTGGTCGTGATGCGCGGTCTGCCCGGTTCGATCCTCGGCTACTCCATCCACGATGTGGAACTCACGGGCTGTGTGAACAACAAGGGCGAGCTCACGCTGCTCGAAGCGGGTAAGTCCGGGCCCAGTGGTTGCAAGACGCTGATGGTCAGTGACCTGAAGCAGACCGGGCGCGACCAGGTGCAGAAGAGCCTGCCGCCGGATTCGCTGGACAAGGCGCGCGGCAGCATGAAAGTGCTGGCGCGCGACGAACTCCTACCGGTGTGCGCGAAGAAGGAATCGGTGCCACAGCCCGGTGTGCTGCCGCCCGAGCAGACCCAGGTGCCCCCCGGCGGTGTGCCGACGCCCGGCCCTGATCAGCCCGCGACACCGACCACCACCCCGGCTCCGGCCACCACGACCGCACCCCCGACAACCCCGCAGATCTCAGGGGCGGACTGCCGGGTGACGGACTGATGTCCGCACCGCCATCACCGTCGGCTGGGGCGTTCCCCAGTCCCCCTGGCGGCTTCGCGCCGGCGCCACCGCCGTCGACGCGACGCAACCAGGAGTTGCTGTTGCTGGCGGGCGCGGCGGGTATCACGACGGTGTCGTTGTTCATCGTCGAGGCGAGCCAGGAACAGTCGATCACCACCGACATCGCCAAGTACGGGGTGGCGTTCCTCGCGCTGTTCGGCATCGCTCATCTCGCGGTGCGCCGGTTCGCGCCGTTCGCGGACCCGCTCCTACTACCGATCGTGGCGCTGCTCAACGGTTTGGGGCTGGTGCTGATCCACCGGCTCGATCTCGCGGACGCGCAGAAGGCGGCGTACGACGCCACCGCGATCCCCTCCCCCGACGCCAACCAGCAGGTCATGTGGACCGGCCTGGGCATCGTGGTGTTCATCACCCTGCTCATCGTCTTGCGGGACTACCGCACGCTGGCGCGCTACACCTACACACTAGGCCTGGTCGGCCTGGTCGCGCTGGCGATTCCGGCACTGTTGCCGAGCCGGTTCTCCGAAGTCAACGGCGCCAAGATCTGGATCCGGCTGCCCGGATTCAGCATGCAGCCGGGCGAATTCGCGAAGATCCTGCTGATCGTCTTCTTCGCGGGCGTGCTGGTGGCCAAGCGTGACCTGTTCACCGCGGCGGGCAAGCATTTCCTCGGCATGGAGTGGCCGCGACCGCGCGATATGGGCCCGGTCCTGATCGTGTGGGTCGTCTGCATCGGCGTGCTCGTGCTCGAAAAGGACCTCGGCACTTCGCTGCTCATCTTCGGCACGGTGCTGGTGATGATCTACATCGCCACCGAGCGGGTGGGCTGGCTGATCATCGGCGGCGGACTGCTCACGCTCGGCTTCGTATTCGCCTATCAGCTGTTCGGACACGTGCGCGTGCGCGTGGACACCTGGCTGCACCCGTTCGACGACTACAACAACACCGGGTATCAGATCTCGCAGTCGATGTTCGGTTTCGCCACCGGCGGGCTCGCTGGCACGGGGCTGGGCAGCGGACGGCCCCAGCAGGTGCCCTTCGCCAAGACCGACTTCATCGTCACCACCATCGGCGAGGAACTGGGCCTGATCGGGCTCACCGCCGTGCTGATGCTGTTCTTGATCTTCATCGTCCGCGGGCTGCGCACCGCACTGGCCGTGCGTGACAGCTTCGGCAAGTTGCTCGCTGCCGGCCTCTCCTTCACCATCGCGATCCAGATCTTCGTAGTCGTCGGCGGTGTCACCAAACTGATTCCCCTCACCGGTCTGACCACGCCGTTCATCTCCTACGGCGGCTCGTCGCTGCTGGCGAACTACGCGCTGCTCGGGCTGCTGATCAAGATCTCCGATGCGGCCCGCGCACCGGCACCGACCCGTAAGCGCGCGCCCGCCCCGATCGCCGACGCGGCCACGGAACTGGTGCGCAGGCCGGAAAGCAGGGTGAGCGAATGAACACGCCTCTGCGTCGCGTCGCCGTCGCCGTCATGGTGATGGTGGTGGCGTTGCTCGTGAACGCGACCTACCTGCAGGTGGTCAAGGCCGACGATCTGCGCAGCGATCCGCGCAACGTGCGGGTGCTGCTCGACGAGTACTCGCGCCAGCGCGGTCAGATCTCCGCGGGCGGCAGCGTGCTCGCCGGTTCGGTCGCGACCGACGACCGGTACAAGTACCTGCGCCAATACCCTTCGCTGCCACCGGCTTACGCGCCGATCACCGGCTTCTACTCGATGCAGTACGGCAAGACCGGGCTGGAGCTGGCCGAGGATCCGCTGCTGTCGGGCAATGACTCCAGCCTGTTCGGCCGTCGGCTCATCGACATGTTCTCCGGACGCGATCCGCGCGGTGCCAACGTGCTCACCACGCTGAATCCGATCATGCAGCAGGTCGCCTACGAGCAGATGACGTCGAAGGGCTACACCGGTGCCGTGGTGGCGATCGAGCCGAGCACCGGCAAGATCTTGACCATGGTCTCCACGCCGAGTTACGACCCCAACGAGCTGTCGGGCCACGACGGCGCGGCGGGGCGGGCTGCCTGGGAGCGGCTGAGCACCGATGACACTCAGCCGATGCTCAATCGCGCTGTCTCGCAGACCTATCCGCCAGGGTCGACGTTCAAGACCATCGTCACCGCGGCCGCGCTGTCGAACGGTCTCGCCGGCGTCGACACCCAGTTCACCGCGGCGCCCAACATCACCCTGCCCGGCACCAGCACCACGCTGGAGAACTACAACGGCAGCACCTGCGGCGACCAGCCGACGGCCAGCCTCTACGAAGCGTTCCGTCGTTCGTGCAACACCGCGTTCGTCGAACTGGGCGTGAAGGTCGGCGCGGCCAAGCTCAAGGACGAAGCCGCCGCGTTCGGCATCGGCCCGCACCGCGGGGTGCCGATCCCGGTGGCCGAGTCGACCGTGGGACCGATCCCGGACAACGCCGCACTCGGCCAGTCGAGCATCGGCCAGCGCGATGTGTCGGTGACCCCCCTGGACATCGCGGTGGTCGCCTCGACCATCGCCAACGGCGGCACCAGGATGCAGCCGTACCTGGTCGACCAGACCCAGGCGCCCGATCTGTCCGAACTCAGCAAGTCCGAGCCGGTCAGCGTCGGACAGGCCGTGACGCCGCAGGTAGCGTCGACATTGAAGGATCTGATGGTCGCCTCGGAGGCCAACACCGCGGGCGGTGGACGCTCGTCGTACCAGATCGCGTCCAAGACCGGAACCGCCGAACACGGCAGTAATCCCCGTAACACCCCGCCCCACGCCTGGTATATGGCCTTCGCGCCCGCGCAGAACCCGAAGATCGCCATCGCGGTGATCGTCGAGAACGGCGGCGACAGGCAGTTGGCTGCCACCGGAGGCTCGGTGGCAGCACCGATCGCCAGGTCTGTGCTCGACGCGGGCCTGGCAGGGGGCTGAACGAAATGAGTGTGCGAGTGACAACACGGGGGCCCCGATGCTGAACAACGGTGCTTTGATCGCCGATCGCTACCGCCTGCAGCGGCTCATCGCCACCGGCGGTATGGGTCAGGTGTGGGAGGCGATGGACACCCGGCTCGACCGCCGGGTAGCGGTCAAGGTCCTCAAGACCGAGTTCTCCGCCGACCCGACCTTCCGTGCGCGGTTCCGGGTGGAAGCGCGCACCACCGCGCAGCTCAACGCCCCTGGGATCGCGGGCATCTACGACTACGGCGAGACCGCCGACCCGTCGGGCGGCGAGACCGCGTACCTGGTGATGGAGCTCGTGCAGGGCGAACCGCTCAACGCGGTGCTCAACCGGATGGGCAGGCTCTCGGTCGTCCAGGGTCTGGACATGCTCGAGCAGACCGGGCGCGCACTCGAGGTCGCGCACGCGGCCGGTGTGGTGCACCGCGACGTGAAGCCGGGCAACATCCTGGTCACGCCGACGGGTCAGGTGAAGATCACCGACTTCGGCATCGCCAAGGCCGTCGACGCCTCACCGGTGACCAAGACCGGCATGGTGATGGGCACCGCCCAGTACATCGCGCCCGAACAGGCCGTCGGCGAGGACGCCACCGCGGCCTCGGACGTGTACGCACTCGGCATCGTCGGCTACGAAGCACTGGCCGGCGTCCGCCCATTCACCGGTGAGGGCGCGATCACCGTCGCGATGAAGCACGTGCGCGACGCGCCGCCGCCGATGCCCGACGACCTGCCCGCGAACGTGCACGAACTGATCGCCATCACGATGGCCAAGGACCCGCTGCAGCGCTACGCCAGCGGTGGCGAGTTCGCCGACGCCGTCGCCGCCGTGCGCGCCGGGCACATGCCGCCGCTCCCCAGTGGCGCCACCGGTTCGTCGATGACCGGCGCGACCAGGGTGCTTCCGCCCGGGCCGACCGTGGCGATCCCCGCCGCCGCGGCAGCCCAGGACTACGACGGCGCGACCATGCGCTTCGGCCATCAGCCCGGCGGTCCGGTCGGTCCGCCGACCGGTGGCTACAGCGGCCCGGCCACCCAGGCGTCCGCGCCGACGCCGGTCCCGGCGAGCAACGCCAAGAACAACCAGAAGTGGCTGATCGCGCTCGGCGTCGGCGCACTCGCGCTCGGCGGCATCGTGCTGTGGGTGCTGTTCGGCGGTGAGCCGAACCGGGGTTCGACCACCACGACCACGACGGTGCAGACCACCAGGCCGCTGCCCCCGCCGGTGACCACCACTCGTCCGGTGCCGCCGCCGGTGACCTCCGAGGAACCGCCGGTCACGACGCAGCCGCCGCGTCCGACGACGACCACCGAGCCGCCGACCACCACGACCGAACCCCCGGTGACCACGACGACACCGCCGGAAACCACCACCAAGCCCAAGCCGACGACGACGCCGCCCAAGACCACCAAACCGCCGGTCACGACGGAACCGGCCGCGGGCACCACCACCGCGGGTCGCCCTCGGCTGCCCACCTTCGACCTGCCGTTTCCCAACAGCGACACGGTCCTGGGCCCGACAATAGGACAACCATGACGACCCCGAAGAATCTCTCCTCGCGGTACGAGCTTGGCGAGATCATCGGGTTCGGCGGCATGTCGGAGGTGCACCGCGCCCGCGACGTGCGGCTGTCCCGCGACGTGGCGATCAAGGTACTGCGGGCCGATCTGGCCCGCGATCCCACGTTCTACCTGCGGTTCAAGCGCGAAGCCCAGAACGCGGCCGCACTGAACCACCCGGCGATCGTCGCCGTCTACGACACCGGTGAGGCCACCGTCGACGGCGGCCCGCTGCCCTACATCGTCATGGAGTACGTCGAGGGCGACACCCTGCGCGACATCGTTCGCGGCAAGGGCCCGCTCGCGCCGCGCAAGGCGATGGAAGTCGTGGCCGACGTGTGCGCCGCGCTCGATTTCAGCCACAAGGCCGGGATCGTGCACCGCGACATGAAGCCGGCCAACATCATGATCAACCGCGCCGGTGCGGTGAAGGTGATGGACTTCGGCATCGCCCGCGCGATCGCCGACAGCGCCAACCCGATGACACAGACCGCCGCGGTGATCGGCACCGCCCAGTACCTCTCACCCGAGCAGGCGCGCGGCGAAACCGTCGACGCGCGCTCGGATGTGTACTCCGTCGGCTGTGTGCTGTTCGAGATCCTCACCGGGCAGCCGCCGTTCACCGGCGACTCCCCGGTCGCGGTCGCCTACCAGCATGTGAAGGAAGACCCGCCGCTGCCGTCGTCGGTCAATCCCGGCGTGCCGCGCGAGCTCGATTCGGTGATCCTCAAGGCGATGGCCAAGAACCCGGCCAACCGGTACCAGACGGCCGCGGAGATGCGCGCCGACCTGATCCGGGTGCTCGGCGGGCAGAAGCCGAGCGCGCCGATGGTGATGAACGACGAAGACCGCGGCGACTACGACTATGACGACGACCCCGGACCACACCACTTTCACGACCGCCGCGACGACACTTCCGAACACCCCGCTGTGGGGCCCGCCGGTGAGGAACGCAACCGCACCGGGTTGATCGCGCTCGGTCTGGCGGCCGCGCTGGCGGTGGCGTTCGGGCTGTTCTGGGTGCTGGTCGGGCCCGGTAGCAAGCCCGATCAGGTGGCGGTTCCCGACCTGTCCGGCAAAACCTCCGAGCAGGCGCAGACCGCGCTGAGGCAGGCCGGTTTCTATGTGGCCGTCCAGGAGAAGCCGGACGGCAAAGTGGCGCCGGGCAATGTGATCGCGACCCAGCCGCTCGGAGGTTCGCGCATCGACGAGGGCAGCACCGTGACCGTGCAGGTGTCGACCGGGCCGACACAGGTGGAGTTGCCGCGACTACTCGGCATGAGTCAGGCCGATGCCGAACGACAGCTGAATTCGATCGGGCTGCAACTCGATCCGAATGTCGCGCGCAAGCCGTCGAGTACCACCGACATCGACAAGGTGATCGCGCAGGAACCGAGCGCGGGCGTGCGGGTCGACATCGACCAGTTGATCGTTCTCACCATCGGCGGCGGGCCCGAACAGGTGCGCGTGCCGAGCGTGGTGGGCCAGGACATCTCCATCGCACAGCCGAATCTGGTCGATTCCGCCGGGTTCACGGTCGAGATCAAGGAGATCAGATCCCCGCTGCCCAAGGGCCAGGTGCTCGCCACCAACCCGGCAGGCGGCACCAACGCGGAGAAGGGCTCGACCATCACGGTCCATGTCTCCTCCGGTGACCGGATCACCGTCCCCGATCTGACCGGGCTCACGCCGGTGCAGGCCCAGGAGAAGCTCAGAGCCGAGGGCTGGACGGGTCAGCTCAGCCAGACCACGGTGATCACGCTCGACGGCAATGCCTCGGGCAAGGTCGTCGGGCAGAACCCGGCGGCCGGTTCGACGGTGGTATTCAACGGCAATGTGGTGCTGCACGTAGGAGCTTCGCCGATCCCGCGCTGAGGTCTCGATTGGATGGCGAACGCGCCTGCCGCTGGTCTGCGGGCGCAGAATAGGGCTGCTTCATCCCACCCAGCTTTGCTGACCGAGGAGGTAGCCCTTTATGACCACAGCCAGGGACATCATGAAGCCCGGTGCGCAGTGGATCACCCGCGGTGACACCGTCGCGACCGCGGCCACGGCGATGGCCGATCTCGGTGTCGGCTCGATCGTCGTCGCCGATGACGACGAGCGCATGTGCGGCATCATCACCGACCGCGACATCGTGGTGAAGTGCGTCGCGCTCGGTCTTTCCCCAGATCTGACGACGGCGGCGGAACTGTGCGAGGCGACCCCGCGGTGGGTCAGCGCGGACGCCGATGTCGAAGACGTGCTCGATCAGATGGAGTCGCACCGGGTGAAGCGGATGCCGGTGATCGAGGACAAGCGCCTCGTAGGGATGATCAGCGAAGCCGATCTGGCCCGGCACCTCGACGACAATCAGCTCGGGGAGTTCGTGACCGCCATCTACGGGCGGCCTTAACTCAGGTCCAGGTGGTTGTTCATCGACATGGCCTCGGCGGCCAGGTCGGTGAGCTCCACCACTCGCACGCCGTTGGTGCGGAGTTTGTCCACACCCTCGCAGGCGGCGACGAACAGACTCGGCTCTCGCCAGGCGATCACCACGGTGGGGATGCCCGCGGCCAGGATGCGGTCGGTGCACGGCAGCCGGGTCGCGGTGGCGCGGGTGGAGCACGGTTCGAGAGTGCTGTAGATCGTCGCCCTGGTCAGGCGGGGGTCTGCGGGGTCGAGCTTGTTCAGTGCGGCCTCTTCGGCGTGCACCTTCTCGTCGGTTTCGCGGGAGAAGCCGGTGGCGATCTCCGCGCCGTCGGCGACGATGACGGCCCCCACCGAATAGGCCGTCGGGCTGGGGGGACAGTTCCTGGCGAGTTCTATCGCCCTGTGCATGAACCGGTGGTCGGTGTCGTCGTGGCTCATGGTTTCCCCTGTGGTCAGCGAGTTATCCACAACCCCGGCGTGATGTGGAATCGGTCATGTTCAGGTGTGGAGCAAAGTTGTCCGCAAACTGTGAACAACAGGATTTTCCCAGGTCAATGCGGTGATTTTGTTCGCGGTACCAGTTAGTTTCGGTGGTCGGGATCAGGGCTGACCAGGTAGTTCAGCACAGCTACATCCCCAAGTTGTTCCACACCCGCCAGGTGCATCCTGCGACCTGTGCCACCTGGGAACTCGGCCGGTCCGACAAAGCGCGGCGCCGCCGGGTCGCCGACCAGAATCGGGGCGATCGCCAGGCGGATCTCGTCGACCAGGTCGGCAGCGAGGAAACCGGTGTGCATGCCGGTGCCGCCTTCGACCATGAGCCTGTGGATACCGCGCTTGTCGAGGTCGTCGACGAGGGCTGTGAGCGTGAGCCGCTCTCCGAGACTGATCACCTCGGCGAGTCCGTTCAGCCGGTCGGCCAGCTTCGCGGCGCCCGCGTCGGAGGTGTAGACGAGCCTTTCGCCGCCGGTGTGCCAGAAGCGCAGATGCGGATCGAGATCGCCGGAATCGGTCACGGTCACCTTCACCGGATACTCCGGCTTGCCCGCCGACACCCGCGCGGCGCGTCGCTCGGCACTGTTCACCAGCAACCGCGGATTGTCGGAGCGCAAGGTCTGCGCACCGATCAGGATGGCATCGGACTCGGCACGGATCTGGTCGACCCGATCGAAGTCGGCGGCGTTCGACAACAGGAGTCGCTGCGCACTCGCGTCATCGATGTACCCGTCGAGACTCGTGGCAACAGAGAGCAGAACTCTCATTTGGTCACCAGCGCGGCAACCTCCGCCTCGAGCGCGCAGACGAGTGCTTCCGACGGCCGTTCGCCGCAGACCTCGAGCCAGTTGGCGAGCATCCGGTGACCGCCCTGGGTGAGCACCGACTCCGGGTGGAACTGCACGCCGTGGATGGGCAGGGTGCGGTGACGCATGGCCATCACGATGCCGCTCTCGGTGTGGCCGACGACGACCAGTTCCTCGGGCATGGTTTCCGGGAGAACCGTCAGGGAGTGGTAGCGGGTGGCGGTGAACGGGTCGGGCAGCCCGGCCAGCACACCGGAACCGAGATGGAACACCTCGCTGGTCTTCCCGTGTAGCAGTTCGGGCGCCCGGTCGACGGTGCCGCCGAACGCCTCGCCGATCGCCTGATGCCCGAGGCACACGCCGAGCAACGGCTTGTTGTGCTTCGCGGCCGCGTGCACGAGCGGAATGCTCGCGCCCGCCCGATCCGGGCTGCCGGGGCCGGGGCTCACCAATACGCCGTCGAAGGTGCCGCCTTCGTCACCGACGGTGAGCAGGGTGTCCAGATCATCCAGGCGGGCGTCGTCATTGCGCCACACCACGACATCGACCCCGAGCTGGCCGAGGTACTGCACCAGGTTGAAGACGAAGCTGTCGTAGTTGTCGACGACCAATACACGCATGCGTAGAGGGTATCTGGCTATCCAGTGGGTCGTCGCATCCATTACGTCGTGACATACCTGGTGCGATACGTCATGAGATCCCTGGTGGGATAGCCTGGTTAATAACCTGTACTCCGAATTCGAGGACGTCATGCCCAAGTCCAAGGTCCGCAAGAAGGCCGACTACACCCCGAGCCCCGCCAGCCGCACGCCGGTGAAGGTGAAAGCGGGCCCGTCGCCGGTCTGGTACGTCGCGATCATGCTGGGCTTCATGCTCGCCGGCCTGGTGTGGCTGATCGTCTACTACCTGGCCGCAGAGCACATCGGCTTCATGAACGACCTGAACGCGTGGAACTTTCTGATCGGGTTCGGCCTGATGGTCGTCGGCCTGATCATGACCATGCGCTGGCGCTGATCGCGCGGATTACACGCGTGTTATTCATGCACACCTGTGGATAACCCTGTGCACAACTCGAGGATAGAGGGGCGAACCACCACGTGAACGACGCACAACCCGTCTCGTGGTCGACCCCTGTCGCGGGCCTGCTCGCCGTCACCGGCGGCGGATTACTGCTGGTCGTGGTCGCAATCCTGGCTCAGGACGGGCCGAGCAGGCTGCTCGTCGGCCTCGCCGCGGTCGCCGTACTGGCAATGGCCGCGCTCGGTATCCGCCAGCGCCCCCGACTGACCATGATCCCCGGCTCCGCGCCGCGCCTGGTGGTCGGCACACTCACCGGCTCTCAGGAATACCCCCTGGACCGGATCGACCGGATCCGGATGGTGTCCTACCGCCGCATCGGCCGCAAAACCGCGATGCTCGAGGTAGACGTCCGCCACGACGACACCGAACGCCTCCTGATCTTCGGCCGCTGGGACCTGGGCACCAACCCCCACGACGTCTACGACACGTTGGTGGTCAACGGCTTTGTCGCGTAACACCCTGTGTTCTCGGCGCGCCTCCACCGATGGACTGACCGAAGGGTCCCGGTTAGAGCTGACTCGTCACTCCTGCGACGAAGGAGTGCCCGTAGGGAGGGAAGAGGTGGAGTTCAGCGCCGAGAACCGCGGCGCCAGCCGCCAATAACACAGCGTTGTTTCACGTGAAGCAATAGAGAACTCCCCGCCGCGATCATCTGCGACGGGGAGTTTTTTCTGAGCTGTGATCAGTCGATCGTCACGCCCGAGATGATCACGGGCTCGGCGGGACGATCATTGCGATCGGTCTTCACCGAGGCGATCGCGTCGACCACCTTGCGCGAATCGGGGTCGACCACCTCGCCGAAGATCGAGTGCTTGCGGTTGAGGTGTGGCTGCGCGCCGACGGTGATGAAGAACTGTGAACCATTGGTGGCGGTGCCCGCCCCCGCGTTGGCCATCGCGAGCAGATAGCCGCGGTCGAAGCGCAGATCCGGGTGGAACTCGTCGGCGAACTCGAAGCCCGGCCCACCACGGCCGGTGCCGGTCGGGTCGCCGCCCTGGATCATGAACCCCGGGATGATCCGGTGGAAGACGGCGCCGTCGTAGAACGGGCCACTGTCCGTACCGCCGGCGTTGACGGTGGAGTACGGCGCGGTGCCGTCGGCGAGCCCGACGAAGTTGCGCACCGTCTTCGGGGCGTGGTTGCCGAAAAGCGCGATCCTGATATCGCCGTGGTTGGTGTGCAGAGTTGCCACGGCCGTCTGGTTGGGTGAGGTCACGGGAGTTATGGTGCCACGCGGCACGGCTGAATCGGTTGTGCCACAGTGGTGGAATGAAGCTTCGTAATCCGCTGCTCGCGTCGATCGCACTCGCCGGGGCGGGCGCCCTGGCTTACCTGGCCCGCGCCAAGCGCCCACAACTGCCCGAACCGGCCGCCGAGCCGCCGCGGCTGGGATATTCACGCAACGGCTCGGCGCACTAGGTTCGGTCTAGCGGCTGACCGACTTCTTGTACTGGATCTGAGCCAGCGGAACGAACACGATCAGGATCACCACGATCCAGATCAGCGAGGTCGTCACCGGATTCTGCATCGACCAGGCGTCCGAGGTGGGCGCCAGTGGTGAGGTGTTGCCGAACAGGTCACGGACTGCCTGGGTGACCGCCGACATCGGGTTCCACTCGGCGAACACCCGCAGCGGACCCGGCAGATCGTTGATCGGCACGAACGCGTTGGACAGGAACGTGAGCGGGAAGATCACCATGAAGCTGGCGTTGTTGAACACCTCCGGTGCCCGGACCAGCAGGCCGACCACCGCCATCATCCACGACAGCGCGTACGCGAACAGCAGCATCAGCGCGTAGGCGAGCACCGCGTCGAGGAACGACCCGCGGATGCGCCAGCCGACGATCAGACCGGTCAGCGACATCACCACCAGGCTGACGATGTTGATCACCACATCGCTGATCGTGCGCCCGACCAGCACCGCCGACGACGCCATCGGCAGGGACCGGAACCGGTCGATGATGCCCTTCTGCATGTCCTCGGCCAGGCCCGCGCCGGTGAACGAGGCACCGAACACCACGGTCTGGACGAAGATGCCCGCGATCAGGTATTCGCGGTAGCCGCCTTCCATGCCAGGGACCTTGATCGCCGAGCCGAAGACGTAGGCGAACATCAGCACGAACATGATCGGCGACATCGTGGTGAAGATCAGCACGTCGGGCACACGCTTGATCTTGATGACATTGCGTTTGGCGATGGTGATGCTGTCGCTCACGACCATCGACAGTCGCTCACCGAGCGGGAGCTGCTCCACCCCGTGCTTGTCCAGCGTGACGGTCATCGGTTCTTTCCTTCCGCGGCGCCAACGGTCTGTGCCTCTGGTTCGCCGTTGACGAGTTCTTCGGCCTCGTGCCCGGTGAGCGTCAGGAAGACGTCGTCGAGCGAGGGTCTGCGCAGGGCGACGTCGTTGATGGTCACCTTGTGCTCGGTGAGCTTGCCGATGGCGGCGACGAGGTCCTGTGACCCGTCGGCGACCGGCACGGTGAGCTTGCGCAGGCCGGGTTCGACGTGGATCTCACCGTCGGCCAGCCCGCCGAGCACCTGCTGGGCGACAGCCAGTTGATCGACGGCGCCGACGGTGAGTTCGATCCGGTCGCCGCCGACGAGCGCCTTGAGTTCGTCGGCGGTGCCGCGCGCGATCACCTTGCCGTGGTCGATCACCGCGATCGAATCAGCGAGCCGGTCCGCTTCTTCCATGTACTGGGTGGTGAGCAGCAGCGTGGTGCCGCCTGCGACCAGCTCCTCGATGACGTCCCACAGGTCGAGCCGGGCCCGCGGGTCGAGGCCCGTGGTCGGCTCGTCGAGGAACAGCACCGGCGGATTGGCCACCAGGGCGCCCGCGAGGTCGAGACGTCTGCGCATGCCGCCGGAGTAGCCCTTCACGGGCCGGTCGGCGGCGTCGCTGAGCCGGAAGCGGTCGAGTAGTTCGCGCGCCCGCTCCTTACTGCGCTGGGTGCCGAGATGGTAGAGCCTGCCGACCATTTCGAGGTTCTCGAAGCCGGTGAGGTACTCGTCGACCGCGGAATACTGGCCGGAAGCGCCGATGCGTGAGCGCAGGGCCTGTGGATCGTTGAGTACGTCGATACCCGCGACGGTGGCGGTTCCCTCATCGGGCACGAGCAGTGTGGTGAGTACGCGAACAGTCGTGGTCTTGCCCGCGCCGTTGGGGCCGAGCAGCGCGGTGACGGTACCTTCCGGAACGGAGAGATCGAGGCCGTCCAGGGCGACGAGCTTCCCATACCGTTTGACCAGCCCCTCGGCGACGATTGCGTCGGGCATGATTCTCCTGAAGTCGTGGTTGGCGATCCTTTTGCCCCAGTATTGCCCTACCCACCGACAAGTCGCATCCCCAATTCCGGCGCGCCCGTCGAACAGATGTACATCTGTGTTCGACATGCCGACGTGATGCGACACGCGGCGAATCGGACTGATTTTCTGTCTCTCCACACGAACAAGAGCACCTTTTCGTTGTGCTTCCGCCACCCGCGAGACGAGAACAGGTTCACCGGCTTTTCCCCGTAAAACCTTGCGTACCAGGCGATTCCACGCGCCGTAAGGCAACTGACGGGTACCCGGCTCGAATACCCGGCGATCACTACGCCCCGAACCACCGCCGACACCCGCGTCAACGGCCGAAAAAACTCGCAAACTCGCCCGGTGCGCGTACACCAATTCCGTGTGTATCGCGTAGGATCGTTCAGGTCGGCCCCTCCCCCCCGGGCCGACCCTACGCGGGCCTCGGCTAACTCCCCCCCTTCGCCGAGGCCCGCTCCCCATTTTCCGGCAAGGTCGCAGCTCGGCAGATCGCCTGACGCGCACCACCTACGCCGAGCGTCACCACCGGACACGTTCCGGCGATCCCACGGCAACCAGGGATATCGGCGCCTGTCGGCGATCAGGCCAGCGCCCGCCACGCGGTCGCCAGCCGGGCCGCCCGCACCTTGCCCGCCACCTCGAGCAGCGGCACGTCACGCTCCCACCGCTTCCTGACCTCCGGGTCCACCAGTGCCCACAGCGGCTCGAGTTCGGTGCGCAGCGCCGTCAGCCGATCGAAGACACCGCCGAGCGCGATATGTACACCCGGCGAGCTCGGGTCCTGCGCCCCGATCCCACGGACCGCCGCAAACAACGCCAGGAGCTGTTCTACGGGCCCAGCGGGCCACTGCGCTAGCCGGGCAACCCGGACGAGCTGACCGAGCACAGCGGCCACCACATGCAGGTCCTCCACCGTCCGGAAGGGCTTCAGATAGTCCGCGTAGCCGTCGCCGGGCAGTACTTCGCCCGGTGCGGCATCGAAAGTGACCTCAGCGTGCGGGATTTCGGGTGCGAACGGCAGCGTGGGCAACGGCGTCACCGTGACGGCGGCCCCGGCGGGTACCAGCACGGCGCGCAGCATCGGCCTACCGTCGTCGCGGGTGCCCGATCGGGCGATCACCAGAAATCGATCGGCGAACGCACCGAGCGTGGCGAAGGATTTGGTGCCGTTGACGACGCCGTCCGAAGAGACCGCGGTGGTCATCGTGGACGGCCGCCCACCGGCGGCCTCGGTCGCGCACATCGAGGAGAGTTCGGCGGGATCGAGCGAGGCCACCAACGCGTGCAGCGCTTCCTGATATCCACCGAGAAACGCGGGACCGGTACCGGCACTGTCGAATCCGGCGATTGCGGCCCGGTCGATGGAGCTCGCGAAATCATGAGACCGTTCGCGATGACACGCCCAGTCCGCCGCGAAATCGGCCGAAACGGAGTCAGCCGGTGCGGCGGTGAGGAGAAAATCGAAGCCCGAAGGATTTACAGAATTCACAGATGTGGAGCCTAGGGGAATCGAACCCCTAACCCCTGCCTTGCAAAGGCAGTGCTCTGCCAATTGAGCTAAGGCCCCTTACTGGTCACTTGACCAGTTGGCAACCGAATCAGCGGGTGGTGACCTCGCGCCAGAGGTCTGCGTCGTCGCGCTTGCGAAATTTGCTGACACCGATGAGAACTGCGATCACAACACCGACCATGAGGACAATCTTCATGATTCCCACCCTACTGTGCTGTTCGGGAGTGGGCCTAGGAGGACTTGAACCTCCGACCTCTTCGTTATCAGCGAAGCGCTCTAACCGCCTGAGCTATAGGCCCGAACTCATTGTCGATCCCCTGCGTGAGCAGTGAACCGCAACGAGAAACGAGGTTACCTTACCTGGCTACCGATAACCAAAACGGCCGGTCAGACCCAGTTTCCTGGACTGACCGGCCGCACCGGAAAACCGAACTTCTAGTCGGGATCGGCCAGGGTTACCTGGATGCCGCCGACCAGATCACAGCACTGGTTGTAGATGAACACGCCGACCGTGGCCAGCGCGGTGAACAACACCACGTTGATCAGGCCGATCACGCCCGCGTACCCGAACACCGTGCCCGCATCGATCAGGCTGCCCGAACTGCCCTCCTGGTTGAGCATCTCGCCGAGCGAGTTGTCCAGGTTGTCCCAGACGCCCATCCCGGCCAGCACGATGTAGAGCAGGCCAACGGCCAGCATCCACACGAAGAACAGCGCCACACTGATCACCAGCGTGATCTTCAGGGTCGACCAGGGGTCGATCCGGCGGATCTGCACCGTCGCGCGCAGCGGTTCACCCGACGCGGCGGCCGCGATGGCCACCGGCACCGCGGGCGACACCGTGCCCGCGGCGGCCGCACGGGCGCTGGGCCCCATGGGACGCTGCGGCTGTGGCGCCATCGGCAGCCCAGGAGGGGCCACCGGTGCCTCGGGTGCCGGGTGACGCACGTCGGACAGGTCGGGCATGTCCTTGACCAGTTCCGGTCGCGCGATGGAGCGGGTCGGCCCGTCGATACCGACGGACTTCACCATCGCCGCTTCCTTGCGGGCCGCCTTGGCCGCCAGGTCCGCGGTGGTGCGGGCGTTGGACGCGCCGCTGCCCTTGAGCCCGCCCGAAGACGCGCCGCCCGCGGGCTTACTGCCCGAGGCCGGCCGTCCCTGACTCGGCGATTCGCCGGGCCGGTACAGGTTCGACTGCGGTTCGCGCTGCGGGAGCTGAGCCCACCCGTCCTGGTAGGGCGAGGATTTACTGCCCTTACCGTCGAACGAATCTGTCCCGGCCGCACCGGATTCCGGCGCCGCGCCCTCGGCCGGACCGTCCTGGCGTTGGATCGGTCGCGGCGGGATCGGAGACGTGGCGATCCGCTCGGTGACGCCGTTGGTCTGGTTCCGATCGTCGTTCGACTGATTCGGTGTGGTCAATGGAATCCTCAGATCCGTTCGTTGCCGCCGCTATTTGGTGTGTTACTCCGAAGCCACGTCGCCGAGGAGCTGATCGGGATCGGGCTCGTCGGCGTTGCGCGCGATCGCTAGCAAGGTATCGCCATCCGCGAGGTTCATCAATCGCACGCCCTTGGTCTGGCGTCCTGCCTTGCGAACCTGCTTGGCTGCGGTGCGGATGACGCCACCACTGGAAGTGATCGCGTACAACTCGTCCTCGTCGTCGACGATGAGCGCACCTACCAGGCTGCCACGCTTCGGATCGTATTGGATTGTCAATACGCCTTTTCCGCCACGACCCTGCGCGGTGTACTCCTCGATCGCGGTCCGCTTGGCATACCCGCCTGCGGTCGCGACCAGCAGATATGTGCCCAGACGCACCACGTTGAGCGAGAGCAGCTCGTCGTCGGTGTTGAATCGCATTCCCTGCACACCGGAGGTGGCGCGACCCATCGGACGCAGTGCCTCGTCGGTCGCGGCGAACCGGATCGACTGACCCTTCGCCGAGACCAGGAGCAGGTCATCGTCGGACGAGCACAGCACCGCGCCGACCAATTCGTCGTCGTCGCGCAGGTTCACCGCGACGATGCCGCCGGACCGGTTGGAGTCGAAATCGGTGAGTTTCGACTTCTTCACCAAACCCGCGCGTGTCGCGAGCACCAGGTACGGGGCGTCCTCGTAGGTCTTGAGCTGGATGATCTGGGCGATCTTCTCATCCGGCTGGAAGGCCAGCAGGTTGGCCACGTGCTGACCACGCGCGGTCCGGTTCGCCTCGGGCAGCTCGTAGGCCTTCACCCGGTAGACGCGGCCCTTGTTGGTGAAGAACAGCAGCCAGTCGTGCGTGGACGAGATGAAGAAGTGCTTGACGATGTCGTCCTGCTTGAGGCCCGCGCCCATCACGCCCTTGCCGCCGCGCTTCTGCGAACGGTAGAGGTCGGTCTTGGTGCGCTTGGCGTAGCCGGTCTCGGTGATCGTCACGACCACGTCCTCGCGGGCGATCAGATCCTCGTCGTTGACGTCACCGTCGGCGGCGATGATCCGGGTCCGGCGGTCGTCGCCGTACTTCTCGACGATCTCGGCCAGCTCGTCGCGCACGATCGCGCGCTGGCGCTCCGGCTTCTCCAGGATGTCTTTGTAATCGGCGATCTCGATCTCGATCTTGGCCAGATCGTCGACGATCTTCTGCCGCTCCAACGCCGACAGGCGTCGCAGCTGCATGTCCAAAATCGCGGTCGACTGGATCTCGTCGATGTCGAGCAGCTGCATCAGGCCGGTGCGCGCGGTGTCGGTGTTGGCCGCGCGCCGGATCAGCGCGATGACCTCGTCGAGCATGTCCAGGGCCTTGACCAGGCCGCGCAGGATGTGGGCCCGCTCCTCGGCCTTGCGCAGCAGGTAGCGGGTGCGCCGCACGATGACCTCGAGCTGGTGATTCACGTAGTAGCGAATCATCTGGTCGAGACGCAGGGTGCGCGGGACGCCGTCGACGATCGAGAGCATATTGGCGCCGAAGCTGGTCTGCAGCTGGGTGTGCTTGTAGAGGTTGTTCAGCACCACCTTTGCCACCGCGTCACGCTTGACCGTGACCACGATGCGCATGCCCACACGGTCCGACGACTCGTCGTGGATATCGGAGATACCCGCGATCTTCGCGTCCTTCACCTGCTCGGCGATGGAGTTGACGAAGTTGTCGGTGTTGACCTGGTAGGGCAGCTCGGTGATGACGATCGTGGTGCGGCCACGCGCGTCTTCCTCGATCTCCACCACACCGCGCATGCGGATGGAACCGCGGCCGGTGGTGTAGGCGTCGTGGATGCCCTGGCCGCCCACGATCAGGCCGTGGGTCGGGAAGTCGGGGCCCTTGACCCGTTCCATGCAGGCGGCGAGGGTGGATTCCTCGTCGGCCTCGTAGTTCTCCAACGCCCAGTAGATGGCATCGGCCAGCTCGTTGAGGTTGTGCGGCGGGATGTTGGTCGCCATGCCGACCGCGATGCCGTTGGAGCCATTCATCAACAGCGCGGGCACGCGGGCGGGCAGCACGGTCGGCTCCTGCGAGCGACCGTCGTAGTTCGGGACGAAATCGACCGTTTCGGAGTCGATATCGCGCAGCATCTCCATCGCGAGCGGCGTCAGGCGGCACTCGGTGTATCGCATGGCGGCCGCGCCGTCGTTGCCCCGGGAACCGAAGTTGCCCTGGCCGTCGACCAGCGGATAGCGCAACGACCAGGGCTGGGCCATGCGCACGAGGGTGTCGTAGATCGACGAGTCGCCGTGCGGGTGGTAGTTACCCATGGTCTCGGCGACCGGACGCGCGGACTTCACATAGCCGCGGTCGGGGCGGTAGCCGTTGTCGTACATCGCGTAGAGCACGCGCCGGTGCACCGGCTTGAGGCCGTCACGCACATCGGGCAGCGCGCGGCCCACGATCACGCTCATCGCGTAGTCGATGTAGCTGTTCTGCATTTCGGTCTGGATGTCGACCGGTTCGGTCCGGTCGCCCGCACCGCCGGACGGGGGCAGCGTGGTCTCAGTCATCAAATCTCCTTCGAGGGGCCGATATGCGAGCGGGCGCGCCCGAAAGCGCTGCGCCGCTTACACATCGAGGAAACGGACGTCCTTGGCATTGCGGGTGATGAAACTGCGACGCGCTTCCACGTCCTCGCCCATCAGCACGGAGAACAACTCGTCGGCCGCGGCCGCGTCGTCGAGCGTCACCTGACGAAGCACCCGAACCGCGGGGTCCATCGTGGTTTCCCACAGCTCCTTGGCGTTCATCTCGCCCAGACCCTTGTAGCGCTGGATCCCGTCGTCCTTGTTGATCTTCTTGCCCGCGGCCAGCCCGGCCTCGACCAGCGCGTCGCGCTCACGGTCGGAGTAGGCGAACTCGGGATCGGAACGCATCCACTTGAGCTTGTACAGCGGCGGCTGGGCCAGGTACACGTGACCGTGCTCGACCAGCGGACGCATGAAGCGGAACAGCAGCGTGAGCAGCAGCGTCGCGATGTGCTGACCGTCCACGTCGGCGTCGGCCATCAGGATGATCTTGTTGTAGCGCAGCTTGGCGATATCGAACTCGTCGTGGATACCGGTGCCGAACGCGGTGATGATCGACTGGACCTCGTTGTTCTTGAGGACGCGGTCGATGCGGGCCTTCTCGACGTTGATGATCTTGCCGCGCAGCGGCAGGATCGCCTGGTACATCGAGTCGCGGCCCGACTTCGCCGAACCACCGGCGGAGTCACCCTCGACGATGTAGATCTCGCACTTGCCCGGATCCTTGGAGCGGCAGTCGGCCAGCTTGCCCGGCAGCCCGCCCAGGTCGGTGGCCGACTTGCGCCGCACCAGCTCACGCGCCTTACGGGCGGCCATCCGGGCCTGCGCCGAGGACACCGCCTTCTGCACGATGGTCTTCGCGTCGGCCGGGTTGGCCTCGAACCAGTGCTGCAGGTGCTCGTTGCAGGCACGCTGCACGAACGACTTCACCTCGGTGTTGCCGAGCTTGGTCTTGGTCTGGCCCTCGAACTGCGGCTCGCCGACCTTGACGCTCACGATGGCGGCCAGGCCCTCGCGGATGTCGTCACCGGTGAGGTTGCCGTCTTTCTCCTTGAGGAGCTTCTTCTCCTTGGCGTACTTGTTGACCACCGTGGTGAGCGCCGCGCGGAAACCCTCTTCGTGGGTGCCGCCCTCGTGGGTGTTGATCGTGTTGGCGAAGGTGTGGACCGACTCGGAGTAACCCGAGTTCCACTGCATCGCGACCTCGAGCTCGTGGCCGGTGCCCTTCACGGTGTAGCCGACGACCGAGTTGTGGATGGCCGACTTGGTGCGGTTGATGTGGCGGACGAAGTCCACCAGACCGCCCGGGTAGTGATAGGTGCGGGTCTTCACCTTGTGCTCGACCGCTTCCGCGGCGACGACCTCGGCGTCCTTGGGCGCCTCGGCGACCTCACTGACCACCTCGTCGGTGACATCGCCCTCGGCGACGCGCTCGTCGGTGAACTTGATGGTGAGGCCCTTGTTCAGGAAGGCCATCTCCTGCAGACGCCGCGCGACCGTTTCGAAGTTGTAGTTCGTGGTCTCGAAGATCTCCGGATCGGCCCAGAACCGCACCGTGGTGCCGGTGGCCTTGGTCGGCTCGCCCTGCACCAGCTTGCCGGGCTTGGCGTCCTTGTAGGTCTGGCTCCAGTGGTAGCCGTCGGTGTTGACCTCCACCTCGACCTTGGTCGAGAGAGCGTTCACCACCGAGATACCGACACCGTGCAGACCACCGGACACCGCGTAGGAGTCGGAGTCGAACTTGCCGCCCGCGTGCAGCTGGGTCATGACGACCTCGATCGTCGGCACACCCTGGGCGTGCATCGCGACCGGGATGCCACGACCGTCGTCGATCACCTCGACGCCGCCGTCGGCGAGCAGGGTCACCTCGACCTTGCTGGCGTAGCCGGCCATCGCCTCGTCGACCGAGTTGTCCACAACCTCCCAGATGAGGTGGTGCAGACCGCGTTCACCGGTGGAACCGATGTACATGCCAGGGCGCTTGCGCACCGCCTCGAGACCTTCGAGGACCGTGATGGAAGAGGCACCGTAGCCTGAATCTTTGCCCGATGCGTTGGAGTCGTTGGCAGCCACTTGTCGGTAGCTCTCCTTACTTGCTGATCCCTGGCACAGCGATCCGGGCAGCACGCGCACGGCTCGCAGGAGAGCCATCAGATATCACGGACTGCACAGCACGCGCCGAAGGTTCGCCGCTGGTTACGTCACCATCCTACTGGTAAGCCCAACTTACAGTGCACCTACGACACCCCTGGCTTCCCCGGTAATGCGAGAAATCACGGAAACGCGGGAGTCTTCCGGCATTTCCGCCTCTCCGTGCCTCTAAGGCCAGATTTAGGGGCGGGGAGATCTGTGTTGGCGGCCAGACTTCTGATGGTGGTTCGGTTGGCCCGTTCCTGGTGAGTTACCCAGGTACTTACGGGATCAGTTATCGCCTTCGAAGTTATCCACAGGCCCTGTGTACATGTCCACAATTTCGGGGTTGAGAGCGGCGCGGGCGCAACGGATCTCGCCCCGGTGACCGCGCGGCTATCCGTAGGTGTCGCGCGGCCCGCGGCCCTTGATGTGGCGGTCGCCCTTGCGCCAGCTCGGTGCGGCGGGGCCGGTGATCCGCAGCGAGGTGACCACGCCCTGACCGACCGCGGCGTTGATCTTGGCCAGGATCTGACCCTGCAACATGCGCAGCTGCGTGGCCCATGCGGTGGACTCGGCGGCGATCTTGAGCACACCGTTCTCCAGGGTCACCGGAGTGGCGTGCGAGGCGATGTCCTCACCGACCACCCGGGGCCAGCTGCCGAACACCGTGCCCTCGGCTACCTTGCCTGACCAGCCACGACTCTTCGCCAGCGTGCCGCTGAGCGCCCCGAGCAGCTGAGGATCACGGGCATCGGGGCCAGAGCCGGACCATCCGCTGCGGCGCCTGCCGCCGGCCCGCAGTTTGCGCACCGGGGAGGCCCTGCCCTGGCCGACGGACTTGCCACTCGCCTTGGCCGCGGCGCGCGCCTCTTCCAGCGCGCGGCGGGCCAGATCGATGCCGCGCAGCTCCGGTGCGGGATCTTCGGACACGGGTTTCCGCCTTCCGGTATCGAGGGTGGGTGGAGTCTACGCCGGGGCGCTGACGGGGTCGGTGAGCAACCGCGCTGCATATGTCCAGCATGTTGCCGGTTTTCCACAGGGCCTGGGGATAACTATCGCTAACTGTGCATATCTTCGGTCTGTTCGACCGGTTCTGCGACGATCTGCGAAGTTCGCCGGTCGGCCTCCCCGGTCGTGTGCACACGCAACGGTTCGGCGGCCAGTTCCGCGGGCACGTCCTCGGCCACCGCGGCCGTGATCAACACCTGTTCGGCGCCTGCGGCGACTTCCGCGAGCGCGGCGCGACGGCGACGGTCGAGTTCGGCGAACACGTCGTCGAGCAACAGCACCGGCTCGGAGCCTTCACCGCGCAACAGCTCGAACGAGGCCAGCCGCAGTGCGAGGGCGAACGACCAGGATTCACCGTGACTGGCGAAACCCTTCGCGGGCGCGCTGCCGAGCAGCAACTCCAGATCGTCGCGATGCGGGCCGACCAGACAGACCCCGCGATCGAGCTCCCGGTTCCTGGCGGCGGCCAGCTCGCGCAGCATGATCTCGTGCAGCAACTGTGGATCACCGGGTTCGGGCGCCCTGGCCGGATCGAGAAGTTCCGGCGGGAGGTACCCGGATCGGTAAGTGATTGCCGCAGGGCGTGATTCGGGCGCGATCGACCGATATGCCTGGGACAGATGGGGATACAGGTCGTCGACCAGGCGTAACCGTTCGGCGAGCAGCACCGCCGCGTGTTCGGCGAGGTAGCCGTCCCACACGTCGAGGGTGCCCAGATCGGCACGCGAACGTGATTGGCGCCCAGCGGTTTTCAACAGGGCCGAGCGTTGCCGCAGCACCTTGTCGTAGTCCGCGCGCACGCCGGCGAGCCTGGGTAACCGGGCTGTGCACAACTCGTCGAGGAACCGGCGCCGCTCCCCCGGATCGCCCCGCACCAGCGCCAGATCCTCCGGCGCGAACAACACGGTCTGCAGAATCCCCAGAATCTCGCGCGAGCGTCGCACCGGCGAACGATTGATCTGCGCCCGGTTGGCGGCGCCCGCTTTGAGCTCGACATCCACCCGCAGTTCCCGGCCGGTGTTCACCACCGTCGCCCCGATCCTGGCCTGGGTGGCGCCCATCCGGATCAGCGGCGCGTCGGCGGAGACCCGGTGCGAGCCGAGGGTAGCGAGGTAACCGACTGCCTCGAGCAGGTTGGTCTTACCGTTGCCGTTCGCTCCCAACAGCACCGTGCGCCCTGGGGACAACTCTAGGTCGGCGCGTTCCCACGACCGGAAATCACGGACCGACAGCTCACGTATGAACATGCCGCCTTAGCCGAGTCAGCCGGGCAGCCGGACCGGCATCAACAGGTAGATGTACTGGCTCTCCAGCGCCGCGAACGCACCCGACTCGAGCACCTTGGGCTCCTCGTCGGAGGCGGGCAGCAGCACGGCCGGACGGCTGGGGGTGGTGAACCCGAAGGTGACCCGGTCGGTGTGCAGCGCGGCCAAACCCTCGGTCAGGTAGCCGGGGTTGAACGCGATGGTGAGCGGTTCGCCGCGGAAATCGGCCTCGAGCCATTCCTCGGCCCGTCCCGCGTCGTCCCCACCCGCGGACAGCAGTACGCCGTCTGTGGAGAACTCCAGTCGCACCTGGGCGCCACGCTCGGCCACCAGGGCAACGCGCTTGATCGCCTCCGACAGCACCGCGACGGGCAGGGTGGCGATAGAGGTGTGCTCCTTGGGGAGCAACTGGCGGAATTTGGGGAATTCCGCGTCGAGCAGTCGGGTGGTGGTGCGCCGACCACCGTTGACGATGCCGAGCAGGCCGTCTGCGCCGCCACCGCTGCCCAGCGACAGCTGCACGGGCGCCTCGGCGGAACCTAGGGTCTTGGCGGCTTCGGACAGCGTGCGCGCGGGGATGAGCACCGCGGTCTCGATATCGGAGCGGGTGGGATTCCACTGCAGGTGGCGCACAGCGAGGCGGAAACGGTCCGTGGCGGCCAGCACCACGTCGTTGCCCTCGATCTCCACCCTGATGCCGGTGAGCATCGGCAGCGTGTCGTCACGGCCTGCGGCGACGGCCACCTGGCCGACGGCCGCGGCGAACACGTCGACGGAGAGTTCACCGGTCTGCTGCGGTACCTCGGGCAGCTGGGGATAGTCCTCGACCGGCATGGTCGGCAGGGAGAACTTCGCGCTGCCACAGGCGATGAGCACGCGGGTGCCGTCGACGGAGACATCGACCGGCTTGTTCGACAGCGACTTGGTGATGTCGGCGAGCAGACGACCCGAGACCAGCACCTGACCGGGACCGGCGACCTCGGCCGCGACGCGCATCTGCGCGGAGACCTCGTAGTCGAACCCGGAAACCGTCAGGCCGTTCTCGTCGGCCACCAGCAGGACACCGCCCAGAACAGGCACGGGAGGCCGGGACGGGAGACTGCGCGCCACCCAGGCCACCGATTCGGCGAAGTCCTCTCGGGCGACCCGAAACTTCATGTTCGCAAGCTCCATCGCCCGATTGTCCTCTCCGAGTTTCGAATCCGTGTGCGGTGTGTGTGTCAGCGGAGTCGATCTGCTGTGTCGGCCGCGCACTGAGTCTCGCACAACCAACCGACAAGCAAACGGTACCCGTGTGATGCGCGAACTCCGCATCGACCCTCCCGGCGGTTTCGCGCTCGTCGATCCACCCCGCTCCTCCTTGCCTGCCTGTGAGTGAACCACCGCCCGACTCGAGCGTCCCCAACCGAGTTTCCACACAGCCTGTTTTAAAAGAATTCTCTCTAGAAGGAGAACTGAAGTAGTAGTAGGCACTGTGGAATCTGTGGATTTCGGCCGTATCCGCAGGTCAGAGCACCTGGTGGCATGGGGATGACCTTGGGGTGACTCGAGGATGAATCTGCGGCGGCTGTGGAGCGACGAAGTTGTCCCCATTCCATCCTCGAGTTGTCCTCGAGTTGTTCCACCGGATTCACCCAGTTGTTCACACGTCGAGCCTGCCTGGTGACAACGGTGGGGATTCCTCGAGGACTCCACAGGGACTCCTCGAGGAATCCCCAGGCCCGATTCGGCGATGCCGCAGGTCAACGCTAGTGCACAGGTGTTAGCGAAGCGTCCTGTGGATGATGTGGACAACTGCCTGTGCATGAACGCTGCACACCCTCGCCCAACACCCTGTGCACCGACCTGTTGACAGGGTTGGGGAATCCACAGGAATTCCTCGAGGAATCCACAGGACAAAAAAGAACACCGCCCCAGCTCAGGGCGGTGTTCCGGGTGTGGATGAAATCAGCGGGAGCGCTGTTTAATTCGGGCTGTGAGTTCCTGGACCTGGTCGTACACGCGACGGCGCTCGGTCATCTCCTTGCGCACCTTTTTCTCCGCGTACATCACCGTGGTGTGGTCGCGACCGAACGCCTGCCCGATCTTGGGCAGCGACAGATCGGTCAGCTCACGGCACAGGTACATGGCGATCTGGCGGGCCTGGGCCAGCGGACGCGCCTTGCCTGGCCCCGTCAGCTCTTCCAGGGTGGTGTTGAAGTACTCGGCGGTGACGGCCATGATCGTCGCCGCGTTGATCTCGAGCGCCGCGGTATCTGGCATGAGATCGCGCAGCACCACCTCGGCCAGCGAGAGATCAAGGGGCTGACCGTTGAGCGAGGCGAACGCCGTCACCCGGATGAGCGCGCCCTCGAGCTCGCGGATATTGCGCTCCACCCGGCTCGCGATCAGTTCCAGCACGTCGTGCGGCACGTCCAGGCGGTCCATGCGCGCCTTCTTGCGCAGGATGGCGATGCGGGTCTCGAGCTCGGGCGGCTGCACATCGGTGATCAGGCCCCACTCGAAGCGGGTCCGCAGCCGTTCCTCCAGGGTGGCCAGCTGCTTGGGCGGGCGATCCGAGGACACCACGATCTGCTTGTTCGCGTTGTGCAGGGTGTTGAAGGTGTGGAAGAACTCCTCCTGGATGCCTTCCTTGCCCTCGATGAACTGGATGTCGTCCACCAGCAGAATGTCGGTCTCGCGGTAGCGGCGCTTGAACGCCACCTTGCGGTCGTCGCGCAGGCTGTTGATGAAGTCGTTGGTGAATTCCTCGGTGGAGACGTACTTCACCCGCATGCCGGGGAACAGTCGCTGCGCGTAGTGACCGGCCGCGTGCAACAGGTGGGTTTTGCCCAATCCCGAAGCGCCCCAGACGAACAGCGGGTTGTAGGCACGCGCAGGCGCCTCCGCGATAGCGACCGCGGCGGCGTGCGCGAACCGGTTGGACGCGCCGATGACGAACGTCTCGAACGTGTACTTGGCGTTGAGGCTGGCCGACGAGGACGACTGCGGCGGGGCCTCGGGCGACTTGTTGAAATACGTCGGCCAGTTGTTGCGATTGCTGACCACCGGCTCGTCGTCGACCGGCTGCGCACCGGGCTGACCGGGGAACGGCTTGTCCTGGCCCTCGGCGCTCGGCTCCTCGGCACGCGCGGCGGCGGGCTCCTCAGCGGGCCTGCCCCGATTCGGGGCACGCTGCGGCTCGGGGGTGAACAGCGACTCCTGACTGGAGTGCTCGCGGCGCGGCGAAGCCTGCTGGTCACGGCGGGTCGGCTGGGCGGTCTCGGGGACGCGCTGGTCCGGGCGCGCGCCACGGAACTCACCGCGGCCGCCGAACTCGCCACCGGAGTAGTCCGACACCGGGTACACCGCGGTCGGCTCGAAATCGGTACCGGGGAACTCGTTGCGCTCACCCTGGTACTCGGCCGGTGCCTGCTTGTAGTCGGGCTGCTTGTAGTCGGGCTGCTGCCCGTACTCCGGTGGCTGGCCGTACTCGGACTGCGGCTGCTTGAACTCGGGTTGCTGGCCGTATTCCGACGGCGCCTGCTGATACTCCGACTGCTGGCCGTACTCGGCGGGAGCCTGCTTGTACTCGGTGGGCTGGTTGAACTCCGCCGGTGCCTGCTTGTACTCGGGTTGCTGCTGGTACTCGGATTCGGCCGGGTACTCGCGGTGCCCGGAATAGTCGTTGCGCTCGCCGTATTCGCCCGACTGCCCGGGGTACTCCCGACCGCCGTAGCTGTTCGGATACTCACCGTTGGGCTGATAGTCGTTGCCGTACTCGCCACCCTGGACGGGATAGTCCTGCTGGCCGTACCGCGGGCCGCCGTACTCACCGCGCGCCGCGTAATCGGGAACACTGAAATCGGGCCCGGGATAACCGGCGGGCGGGCGCACCTGCTCACGCGGACGCTCCGGCCTGCTCGTCATCCTGGCGTGCCGAGGCGAACTACCGGCCCGCTCCCCCGCGGCCGGGCTCGGCGCGGCGATCCGCACCCCGAGTCCTTCCACTTGGGGACCCAGCCGCCGGCCGAGCGATCGCAGGATCGGCTCGCGCAGATCGCGCTCGATCGCCTCCTGTGCCAGCGACGAAGGAACCGACAGCAACGCGAAACCCTGCGCCACGGTGAGCGGCTTCACCAGCTTCAACCAGGCCTGCTGCGCGCGACTCACCGCGGGAATGGCGCCGTCGGCAGAGCCGGTGGTGAGCTCGGCAACCACCTCCGGCCACACTGTGGCCAGCACGTTCTGCTCGTCGTCCATGCAGCGTCCTCCCCGGATGCGGTTTGTGGGCTCCCACGGCCTTCGCGCGTGCCGGATCACACCTGTGACCAGGCGAAATTCGGTGAACCCTGCGAAATCCAGTGATCTGCGCGTACAACCGGAGCCGGTTCGAACACCGTGAAGTCCGGTCGATCCGAACTGCGGCGCGGGCACCGTCGGCCCTACGAATATGCCACTGAGGCCGTCTATCCACACAATTATCCACAGATGTGGACAAACCTGGGGATAAAGGAATTCCGCCAGCGTGTGGCGGTGAACGGGGCTGGACCTGCGGTTCTTCAGCAATCCCCCGGCTACAGAGGCTAGCGGGCCGCGGCCTGCAAAGCCAGAGCTGTGGAAGAACTCACGAAAAGTCGCCGCTTGCGTCACTGCAGCCCGGGCGTGTCGTCGCTGGTCGGGTCGGTTCCTGGGTCGGTGCGGGCGTCCGGTAGCCTGGACATCGTGCCGGTGACAGGTACGTGGGGGCCGAGTTTGACCCGTTCGTTCGAGGTAAGTACCCTCGTACAGTCACCCCTTGGCGCGGTTGGCGGCTGTCTGCTGCACACCGATCGCCAAGGCAATCTGTGCGTAGACCGCGGTCCGCAGCGCAGACAAATCATTTGTACAGACTTCGGGCGCTTCAATGGTGCCCACCTACTACAGGAGTGTTGACCGTGGCCAAGGGCAAGCGGACGTTCCAGCCGAACAACCGTCGTCGGGCGCGCGTCCACGGCTTCCGTCTCCGGATGCGTACCCGTGCGGGTCGCGCCATCGTTGCGGCGCGTCGCCGTAAGGGCCGTACCGAACTGACTGCCTGATCGCGCGTAGTCGGACGCTCGGGTGTTGCCTGAGCCGTATCGGTTGCACCACCGTGCCGAATTCTCCCGCACGGTGCGCCGCGGTCAGCGAATCGGGAGGCGAGATTTCGTCGTACATGCGCTCACGCACACGTACGACGATGTCGCCGACGCCGATTCACCGGTCCGCGTAGGCGGACCTCGGTTCGGACTGATTGTCAGCAAGGCGGTGGGAAACGCGGTGGTTCGCCACCGGGTGGCCCGCCGCCTGCGTCATATCTGTGCCCAGGTGGTCGACGAACTACCAGTCGGCACCGATGTCGTGATCCGGGCATTGCCCGGCTCCGCGACCGCCGATTCCGCCGAGTTGTTGCGCCAGCTACGCGCCGGTCTACGCAAGCTCGGCTTGCGTGCAGAACCGGAGCTCGCGCTCGGTCGCACCCCGGCCGGTGAACGGCGATGAGGACCCTGCTCCGCCTACCCGCGACAGCTCTGATCTGGTTGATCGAGCTCTATCGGACCTATGTCTCCCCCACCCGGATGCCGATCTGCCGGTTCACCCCCACCTGCAGTGAGTACGCGGTGACTGCCTTGCGTACCCGCGGGTTGGTCGTCGGATCGGCACTCACGGTCGTGCGGCTCGCGAAATGCGCGCCCTGGCACCCTGGAGGGTGGGATCCCGTGCCTGAGCGCGGGTCGAAAGCCTGCACAAAGTCATCGCCCGTGCTGATCGGCGATACGAACGACGGGAGTACCTAGAGCCGTGCTCGACATCATCTATTGGCCGGTATCCGCAATTCTGTGGTTCTGGCACAAGGCCTTCGGCTTTGTGTTCGGCCCGGACAGCGGGCTCACCTGGAGCCTCGCCGTGGTGTTCCTGGTCTTCACCCTGCGGCTGGTGCTGTACAAGCCGTTCGTGAAGCAGGTCCGCACCACCAAGCAGATGCAAGAGCTGCAGCCCCAGATCAAGGAGCTGCAGAAGAAGTACAAGAACGACCGCGAGACCATGGCGCGGGAGATGCAGAAGCTGCAGAAGGAACACGGCTTCAACCCGCTCATGGGCTGTCTCCCCGTGCTGGTGCAGGTGCCGGTCTTCCTCGGCCTGTTCCATGTGCTCCGCTCGTTCAACCGCACCGGTCACGGGTGGGGTCAGCTGGGCATGAGCGCCTACGACAACGCGCATACCCCGAACTACATCTTCGGTGTGGCCGATGTTCAGTCGTTCCTGAGCGCCCGCATCTTCGGTGCGCCGATCGCTTCGTTCATCACCGCACCGACCAGCGAGATGCAGGCCTTCGCCGACTGGGGCGGTACGCCGACCAAGTTGAACATCGCGATGGTCGCGGTTCCGCTGATGATCATCGCCGGCCTGGCGACCCACTTCAACGCGCGCGCGTCCGTCCAGCGCCAGACGCCGGAAGCCGCCGCCAACCCGCAGGCCGCGATCATGAACAAGCTGTCGCTGTGGGTCTTCCCGCTCGGCGTGATGGTCGGTGGCCCCTTCCTGATGATCGGCATCCTGATCTACTGGGTGGCCAACAACATCTGGACCTACGGACAGCAGCACCTGGTGTTCGGCCGGATGGAAAAGGAAGACGAAGAGCGCAAGCAGAAGAAGCTCGAGCAGCGGGCGCAGAACGCACCCAAGCCCGGAGCCAAGCCGGTCGACATCCGCAAGCGAGTGCAGGACGCGCCCGCCGAGGATCAGGCGTCGACTAACGGCACTGCGTCGGCCAACGGCACTGGGTCGACCAACGGCACTCCCAAGCAGTCGGCCAACAAGCAGGGCGGCGGCAAACGCAAGCCCGGCGGCCAGCAGCGGCCCGGTAACCGTGGCCGTGCGAACCAGAAGCGTAAGCGCTGAGACGCGATCGGATAGAGGGAATCCAATGACTGTTGAGACCGAGACCGACGGAGGGGACGCCACTGTGGCGACGACTGCTGTTGACGTCGTGAACGACGCCGAAGAAGCGTTGATCGAAGAGGGCGAGATCGCGGGCGACTACCTCGAGCAGCTACTCGATGTGCTCGACTTCGACGGCGATATCGACCTCGATGTCGAAGGCGATCGCGCCATCGTGAGTATCGACGGCGGCCGTGATCTGACCAAGCTCGTGGGGCGCAACGGTGAAGTGCTCGACGCGCTGCAGGAGCTGACCCGGCTGGCCGTGCAGCAGGCGACCGGCGTGCGCAGTCGGCTGATGCTCGATGTGGCCGGCTGGCGCGCGCAGCGCCGGACCGACCTGAGCGAGATCGGTGTCGCCGCCGCGAAGCGGGTGCTCGAGTCGGGTGTGCCCGAGGCGCTGTCCGCGATGACTCCGTTCGAGCGCAAGATCGTGCACGACGCCGTTGCCGATATCGACGGTGTGGCGAGCGAGAGCGAAGGCGTCGAGCCGAATCGTCACGTGGTGGTTGTGCCCGAGTAGGCTGACTTCCGCCGTAACCACGAACTAGTGATTAGGCCTCCGGTCTCGGACCGGGGGCTTTTTCATTGCCCTCAACGGAGAAGGATGTTTCACGTGGAACGAGAACTGGGTGCACCGTCCGACGAGCTGGAACCGCCCGCCGCCGCTGCCCGTGTGTTCGGCGACCGCTTGGACATTGCCCGGCGCTACTGCGCGGCGCTGGCGACGGCCGGCGTGGAGCGTGGGCTCATCGGCCCTCGCGAAGTCCCCCGGTTGTGGGAGCGTCACATTCTCAACTGCGCTGTCATCGGCGAGCTGATCGATGAGGGTGCCTCGGTCGTCGACATCGGCAGCGGCGCGGGACTTCCCGGAATCCCCCTCGCCATCGCACGCCCGGACCTTCGCATCACGCTCGTGGAACCGTTGCTGCGCCGTACGATTTTCCTCAGCGAATTCATCGAAGAGACCGGACTGGACATCACCGTGGTCCGCGGCCGCGCCGAGCAGTCCGGGGTCATCAAGGAAGCGGGCGGTGCGGATGTGGTGACGTCCCGCGCGGTCGCCCCCCTTGCCAAGCTTGCCCACTGGTCGCTCCCCCTGTTGCGAGACCACGGCCGGATGCTCGCACTCAAGGGAACCAGCGCCGCCGAAGAACTCGAGCGCGACGGGGCCGAGCTGATTCGCGACGGCGCCACCGATCTTCGTGTCGTCGGCTGCGGTGCCGGCATCGTGGAAATCCCGACGCTCGTCATCAGCGCCGAACTCCTCCCCCGCGCCGAGCGTCCGACTCGTCGGAGTGAGCGCAAAGCGGCCGGAGTCGAGAAGAAGGCGCGAAAGCGTCGCGAATCCTGATCTATGCGTTTCGTAACGTGACGAATCACGTCGAGGGTAGTTGCATGGGGCCGGCTCGGGCCATTTTTAGATAGGTGCGGCGGGGTCTCGCGTTTGCGGTGAATGAGTGTTTCACGTGGAACGTGGGACCGGGTTCGTCCATGGCGATCGGGTGGATTCGTGGCGGCTGTTTCCCGTGAAACATCCGTGCGGGAAGTTAATTCGAGACTATTGGGCGTGTCTCCCCGGGCGCGCCCGCGATTCAGCTTTCCTAAGCGAGCCGGGGCTGGCAAGCTGTTCAGAGTCGGGCGGGAGTGAGGAAAATACCCTCCTCGAATCTTCGAGTTCTCCACCGACACAGTTTGTTTGTGACGACACGGCGCCGACGCTCGTCGGGGGCACGTGATCTGAAGTTTCTCGGGTTAGGAGCAATCTATGTCGAGCGGTCCGGCGAATGTTTCACGGGAAACAACGTCGCGGGTCCCGGGGATGCTGGATTCCAGCAGCTTCGACGCGGAGACGTTCGGGAACACTCCTTTCGGGAATATCTCCCCGGCCGAGACCCCGATCGCGGCGGAAGCGCAACGCGCCAGCCAGATTCTGCATCCAGGAAAGGTCACTGTGCCGAAACCCTCTGAGCAACGGATCATCACGATCGCCAACCAGAAGGGCGGCGTCGGTAAGACGACTACGACTGTCAATCTTGCTGCGGCGCTCGCGCACCAGGGAATGACAGTCCTTGTGGTCGATCTTGATCCGCAGGGGAACGCGAGTACGGCGCTGGGCGTCGCCCACAATTCGGGCGTGCCGTCCAGCTACGAACTGCTGATCGGTGAAGTGACAGTCAAGGACGCGATCCAGGTGAGCCCGCACAGCGAGCGCCTGCTGTGCGTCCCGGCCACGATCGACCTGGCCGGCGCGGAGATCGAACTGGTCTCGATGGTCGCCCGCGAAGGGCGGTTGAAGACCGCCATCCGCGAGGCGGGCATGGCGGGGTTCGACATCGATTACGTGTTGATCGACTGCCCGCCCTCGCTCGGTCTGCTCACGGTGAACGCGCTCGTGGCGGCCAAGGAGGTGCTGATCCCGATCCAGTGCGAGTACTACGCGCTGGAGGGCGTGGGTCAGCTGCTGCGCAATATCGGGCTGGTGCAGGCGCACCTGAACCCGGAACTGCACGTGTCGACCGTCCTGCTGACGATGTACGACGGCCGCACCAAGCTGGCCGACCAGGTGGCCGAGGAGGTGCGCAATCACTTCGGCGATGTGGTCCTCAAGTCGATGATCCCGCGCAGCGTGAAGGTCTCGGAGGCGCCGGGTTACGGGATGACCGTGCTCGATTACGATCCAGGCTCGCGCGGTGCGATGAGCTACATGGACGCGGGACGCGAGCTGGCCAGTCGTGCGCAGTTGAAGCAAGACGCGTCGTAGCGTGAGTTGGAACGAGGAAGGGATCGGTAGCCGATGAGTCAGGCGAAAAAGGGCGGTCTCGGTCGCGGGTTGGCCGCATTGATCCCGACGGGTCCGGCCGTGGCGCCGGGTCTGAGCAGTGCCGCCGCCAGTGTGATCGGGATCAATCCCATCGGTCCGCAACCGGCCGAGGCGTTCCTGCACCGGGTTCCGGACGCCGAGTCAGAGCCCGAAACACCGGCTGAAGCAGAAGCCGATCTGGTCTCCCCTGGCGGCGCGGTGTACCGAGAGATCCCGGCCGACCAGATCGAACCGAACCCGAAGCAGCCGCGTCAGGTCTTCGAAGAAGAAGCACTGGCCGAGCTGGTCCACTCGATTCGCGAGTTCGGGCTCATGCAGCCGATCGTCGTGCGTCGTGTGGAACCGGGCGTGGACAAGTTCCAGTTGGTCATGGGCGAGCGCCGGTGGCGCGCGTGCCAGGAGGCCGGACTCGCGAAGATCCCGGCGATCATCCGCGACACCGACGACGGCTCGATGCTGCGCGACGCGTTGCTGGAGAATATCCATCGCGTGCAGCTGAACCCCCTCGAAGAGGCGGCGGCCTATCAGCAGCTGCTCGAGGAATTCGACGTCACCCACGAGGAACTGGCTTCGCGAATCGGTCGCTCCCGGCCGGTGGTGACGAATATGATTCGTCTGCTGAAGCTGCCGATTCCCGTGCAGCGTCGGGTGGCCGCCGGGGTGCTCTCGGCCGGACACGCCAGGGCGCTGCTCGGCTTGGACGCAGGCGCGGACGCACAGGAAGAACTGGCGGCGCGGATCGTTCGCGAGGGCATGTCGGTGCGGTCCACCGAGGAGGCGGTGCAGCTCGCGAACCGCAACCCCGCCAAGGCTCCCCCGGCACCCAAGCGCAAGCCGATCCATATGCCGGGTCTGCAGGATGTGGCCGAGCGGCTGTCGGGTTCCTACGACACTCGCGTCACGGTCAGTCTCGGAAAGAACAAGGGCAAGATCGTTGTCGAGTTCGGGTCCGTCGAAGATCTCGAGCGCATCGTGGCGCTGATGGAGCAAGTCGGCCCCGAAACGTCACTGTGACTGAAAGAGGCGGCACCGTACTGTGAATAGTGATGTGGCGTGAGCGTGGATGAATCCGACAGCTGGAGGCTGAACAGGGCGGTGCCGACCAGCGTCACGGCTTTGACTCTCGACGGGCTCGGTCAGCTCCCGGCGCACACCCGGCGGTGTGTGTTCTGGGAGCTGGACCCGGCCGTCGCCGCCGACTCGCACGCCTTCAGCGATCCGGTCTTCGAGAAGGAAGCCTGGCTCTCGACGGTGATGCTCGAATGGGGTTCGTGCGGGCAGGTCGCCCACGTGGACAACAACCTCGCGGGCTGCGCGCTGTACTCGCCCCCGAGTGCGGTGCCGCGGTCCTCGTTGTTCCCCACCTCCCCCGTGAGCCCGGACGCGGTCCTGCTGACCACGCTGCAGGCCGAATTCCCCTACGACGAGGCCGATGTAGCCCACCACCTGGTTCAGGCCGTGGTGGGCGATCTGGTGCGTCGTGGCGTGCGGGCGTTGGAGGCATTCGGGATTCGCAACGGTCCCCCGTCGAGTTCGGTAGCCGATCGCGGGTTCGGCTCGTCGATGCGGTTGATGGAACGGATCGCGGCGCCGCTGCGCGACCCGTCGTCGGATACCCGGTGCAGTCCCGAAACCTGCATGATCGACGCCGATTTCCTCGCCGAGGTCGGTTTCGAAGTGGTGGCCCCGCACCACCGCTTCCCCCGCCTGCGGCTGGAACTCGACTCCGATCACGGCTGGAAGGAAGACGTCGAGCGCGCGCTCGACCAACTCCTCGCCGCCGCCTCGATGGAACCACCATCGCGCGTCGGCGCGCACTGACCCGAGACAACGAGAACGGCCCCGCGAGAAGATCGCGGGGCCGTTCTCGTAGGAAGGGAACTAAGCGTTGCCCGCGTCCGCCGCCGCCAGTTCTTCGGCGAGCAGTTCGGCGAACGTGTAGGTGCCGGTGGGCTGGTCGTCCTGGCCGAGCAGATACAGCCGCTTCACCGAGATGAGAATCGCTTCGGCGATCACGTCGCGCATGCGCGGGTTGGTGAGCACCGAGGCGTCGTAGTCGTTGGTGAGGTAGCCGAGGTCCACCTGGACGGTCGGCATCTTGGTCAGGCGCAGCAGGTCCCAGGTGCGCTGGTGGGTCCGGCAGTCCTGCACCGAGGTTCGCGCCACCACTTCGCGCTGGATGAAGCCGGCCAGCACCTGACCGATCATCGAGACCGAGCCGTGCGAGTTGCCCCAGTAGAAACCGGCCACGCCCTTGGCGGACGGGTTGTCACTGGTCGCGCAGCGCAGCGAGATCATCAGATCGGCGTCGAAGGCGTTGGAGGTTTCGGCGCGCTCGACATCGCTGGGGTTGGCGCCCCACGGCCGGGACAGGAAGGTTTCCATCCCGGTCGCGGCCATCCGGCCCTCGAGTCGCGACGCCAGATCCCACAGGATCTCCGACTCGTACACGTCGCCGAATTCGGTGGGCACCGCGAAACCCTTGTCGGTGCCGCCGAATCCGGGATCGATCACGATCCGCTTGCCGGTGAGCTGCGGGCCCGCCCGGTGCACCACCTCTTCCTCGGCGATGCGGTGCGGGTTGCCGCCGGTGACACGCGCGCCGAGCAGATCCAGCGAGCGCAGCGTGTCGGGCCCGCAGATACCGTCGGCGGACAGGCCGATCTCACGCTGGAACGCGCTGAGTCCCTCGTGGGTGTGCGGGCCGAAATGCCCGTCCACCCGGTACACATAGAAGCCGAGGTCCTGCAGCTTGCGCTGCAGGGTGGCCACGTCGTCACCGTAGAGCGGCGCCGACAATTGGTAGATCAACGTGCGAGCACCCAGGCGGTAGGAGGCTTCCTTCAGCGCGCGATAGGTGGCCGGACCGACCACCCCGTCGACGAGCAGTCCGCGCTGCTGCTGGAACGCGCGGATCGCCGAATCGAGGGGCCGATCGAACACCGCCTCGGTGTCTTTCCAGTACTCGGGTCCGTCGGTGGATTCGACGTGCGGGAGATGCAGGAAACCGAGGCTTGCGAGGGTGCTCCGAACCTCTGCGACGGCTGGTCCTGAATCGCCGTGACGAAGTCGGTGCATGCGTGAGAGCCCTTTCCTTCGGCCGGAGCTAGGCGTCGATTGTCTCAGATCCGGGCCGCTTTGCGGGAATCCCGGGTCCAGGCATCCTACGGCGCGTCGGCCGGTCGGAGGCGTCTTTATCGGATGCGCTGTGCTAGATGAGGCCGTCGAGTTCGCGCAGCAGCGCCGCCTTGCCCTTGGCTCCGACGATCTGCTTCACCGGCTTGCCGCCCTGGAACAAGATCATCGTGGGCAGCGACAGGATCTGGTAGTCACGCGCGGTGCCGGGGTTGGCTTCGGTGTCGAGCTTGGCCACGGTCAGCTTGTCGGCGTGGCTGCCCGCGATCTCCTCCAGCACGGGGGCGACCATCTTGCACGGGCCGCACCAGTCGGCCCAGAAGTCGACGAGCACCGGCTTCTCGCTGAGCAGGACGTCATCGGCGAAGGACTGGTCGGTGACGGTGATGGTGTTGGCGCTCATGGTTTCTCCAGTTTTTCAGTTGGTGGGGACCGCGGCCGGGCCGTCGGCGTGGTCGAGCGTGTTGGCGGTGATGTCGCCCTGTTCGGCGAGCCAGCGTTCGGCGTCGATCGCGGCGCGGCAGCCGGTGCCCGCTGCGGTGATCGCCTGGCGGTAGGTGTGGTCGACGAGGTCGCCGACGGCGAACACGCCTGCCACGTCGGTGGCGGTGCCCGGATCGGTCACCAGCACATAGCCTTCGCCGTCGAGAGCGACCTGGCCCTTGACGAGTTCGCTGCGGGGATCGTGGCCGACGGCGACGAACAGCCCGGTGGCATCGAGCTCGGACTCCTCGCCGGTGCGGGTGTCGCGCAGGGTGAGGCTGGTGACGCTCTTGTCACCGTTGACCTTGATCACCTCGGCGTTGAGCCGGAACTTGATCTTCTCGTTGGACTTGGCGCGCTCCAACATGATTCGCGAGGCACGGAACTCCTCGCGGCGGTGCACGATGGTGACGCTCGCGGCGAACTTGGTGAGGAAGGTCGCTTCCTCCATGGCGGAGTCGCCGCCGCCGACCACGACGATGTCCTGGCCCTTGAAGAAGAAGCCGTCGCAGGTGGCGCAGGCGCTCACGCCGCGGCCGAGCAGGTCCTGCTCGCCCGGCACGTTCAGGTAGCGCGCGGCCGAACCCATCGCGAGGATCACGGCGTAGGCGGAGAAGGTCTCGTCACCCACGGTGACCGTCTTCACGGGACCGGACAGGTCGATCGCGTCGACGTCCTCGGTGCGCAGCTCGGCGCCGAAACGCTTGGCCTGGTCGCGCATCTGCTCCATGAGATCGGGGCCCATGATGCCGTCGCGGAAACCGGGGAAGTTCTCCACCTCGGTCGTGGTCATCAGGGCGCCACCGAACTGGGTGCCCTCGAAGACCAGCGGCTTCAGCTCCGCGCGGGCGGCGTAGACGGCCGCCGTGTAGCCGGCGGGTCCTGAGCCGACGATGATCAGGTCGCGTACTGGCGTGGTCATGGGGCCCTTCCGAAAAAGCAATCTGGGGACGTGTCGGTCAACAACAGCCTAAACGGTGTTGTTCCCGGTGCACGTTCTGCGGCCGACCCCTCAGCCGATGTTGCGAAGGGTGAGTTGTTCGGGGGTGCCGGTGGTGCAACCCGCGCCGACGACCAGCGCGGTGATCGTCGGCGCTTCGGCCCCCTGGACGAGGACCAGGACTGCGTCACCCCCGCGGAAGGTGATGCTCGTCGCGCCGAGGACCGCGCGGTCGATGCCGTTGGCCTGCACACAGCGGGTGAGTGCGGCGTCGTCGGCCAAGGGGCCGACCACGTCACGTTTGCCAAGTGCCCGTAGCGCGGCCGCGGTGGTCAACTCGTCGGCTGCGGCCGGTTCGGTGGGCGGTGCCGCGGTGGGGGTGCCCTCGGTGGTGTCGAAGGTACTGAACACCACACCGGCGCTCGCCAGGACAGCCACCGCCGCGACCGCGGCGGCGAGTAGGCCCATGCGGCGCCGGGATCGGTAGCGGTCCAGCGGGATCGGGGGCGTGATGCGTTCGGTCGGACCGTCGTCGTCCACAGCGGGGATCGAGCGCAACGGTGTGATGCGTTCGGTGGGCCCCTCCCCCGCGTCGAGGTCGGCGACGAAACGGAACATGCGGTCGGCCACGTCATCGGGCATGCGGTGCATGACCCGCTCGTCGGTGGCGAGCGTGCGGAGGTGGGTGTTCACCTCGTCGAGCTTGTTCAGGTAGTGCAGCGCGTCTACGTCGGTGCGGACCATGGGCCACAGTTGCTCGCGCAGTTCGGGCGCGAGATTGTCGGCATGCAGATCGGCCAGCAGTTCCGACGGGAACGGAGGCTGCGGTACGGATCGAGACACCCTCGCACCTCCCCTGTTCTGTCGATATCGGATCGCAGGATTTACATCGCTGACTTGCTCGTCACTGTTAATGACGCATCCCGACTACATCCGGTTCCCTGGATCCCGGAAAAATTCCAAACGTTCTTGCAAACGTACGCGCGCTCGGGCGCATCGGCTCTTGATCGTGCCGGGCGCCACGCCGAGCGCAGCGGCGGCTTCGGCGACGCTACGACCCTCCATCTCGGTCATGACCAGGGCTAATCGCTGTTCGTCAGGGAGGGTGAACAACGCCTCGGCCACGACTGTCGACAGTTCGTAATGGGCGAAGGCATCGTGCGGGTCGATCGCCTCCGGCATGTTGTCGGGCAGGATCGAGATGGCGCGGCGGGTCTTGTTGCGCCGGATCCGGTCGAGGCAGGCGTTGACCACGATCGCGTGCAGCCAGCTGCGAACCTCGGATTCGGCGCGGAACGTCTCTGCCGTGCGGTGCGCCGAGAACAGCGCGTCCTGCAGGCAGTCGGCGGCGTCCTCGCGGTTGTAGGAGGTGCGCAGCGCGGTCTGCCAGAGATGGTCGGAGTGCCTGCGCAGCAGTTCGGCGAAGGCGTACGGTTCGCCGCGGATGTGGGCGGCCAGCAGCTGCTTGTCGCTGCCGTTCTCGAGGAACGAGCGGACGCTCGACGCGACCTGCCGTGGTGGCACACCACGGACTTGCTCGTTGACTTCCGGCGACAAAACTGGCCCCTCGGACGGCTTGGACAGCGCTCGTTACGGCGACTTCAAGTCGGCGAAACAAGGCCGATCCATCACCTGACTACTACGCGGCGTCCAGGATCGACATCGACAAATCCTGGGTAACTCTCAGCCGAGAGCGCGGGGCGATCATATCGTTGATAACAATTACGCACCAACCGGACCACGGTTCGCTCGAGTTCGGCGACAGTCGCGGAAATGATCGACCACCTGCGCAGATCGCAGGAGGTGGGAGGGCGCGGCTACGGGGCCGCGTCGAAGCGGACGTCGGCGATCGCGGTCTGGAACTGACCGCCCGAATTCGCCAGTCCGGTAATCCACACGAGCACGAAACGAGCGGCCTGATCGGTCTGCACGGCGATGTCGGTGACCCCGTCGCCGAGCTTGGCCGAACCGATCAGCTGAGTCTGGTCGAGCGTCGGCGCCTCGGTGGGCGAGGTGCGGATCTCGACGGTGCTGCCCGCGCTGGGTGAGGTGATCGACACATTGGTGAGCTTGGCCGGGGTCGGCAGCGTGGCCAGCAGCCCCACGCCCTTCTTGAGGGCGGGGAACTGCTGGAAGTACTGATCGGTGCGCCACAGCGTCGTCGCGTTGTTGTCGAGCACCGCGCCCGCCGCCGCGGCACCGTCGGGGGTGCCCTCCGGGGAGAACACCGTGGCGCCGGTGACCGGCACCGGCACACTCGTCGGCGGCGCCACGGGTTCGGAGTTGGGCGGTGCGCTCGCGGCCGGTGGCGCCACGCTGGAGGTGAGCCCGATATTGATCTGCTGGTCGAGGGGCTTGTCCGACGCGCCGGGCGCGAAGATACTCACCATCCACCAGATCAGCACGCCGACCACCAGCGCGGCCAGCACGCCGAGGCCGACCATGATCCACATCATCCGCTTGGAGCGTTCGCGCTCGGCAGCCAGCAGTTCCGGGTCGGCGAGCGAATCGGCGCCGGGGGCAACCGCCCGCTGACCCAGTCGTAAGACCGGAATGAAATCGGTCTTCTGATCCACGACCGAGGCCTGCTCGAGCACATGCTGCACGGTGGCGGCGGTGCGCACACCCTTGTTGGATTCCAGCGAGCGAACCGCGACGGCCGAGATCTCGAACGGCACCTCCGGCCGGATCTGCCGCGGTTCCACCGGCGTGCCGTCGGGCCCGAAATCGGCAAGGCGCAGCCCACCGATGGTGGCCGCCGAGCCGGTGACGCCGCCGACGCGAATCGGCCAGCGCGCGGTGATCAGGGCGTAGAGCATCGCGCCGAGGCCACGGACATCGCCTTGGGCATCGGAATCGCCGAGCGTGCCGGGGAACGCGAGAACGGCGTCACCGGAGGCACTGATCCGGATCCGGTCGGGATGATCGATCGACAGCGAACCGCCGCCACGGTGGGCGAGTTCGGCCGCCGAGGCGAGCGCCCTGATGGCCCTGGCCGCGCCGATCGGCGACGGCACGGTCTCGGCCATCTCACGCAGCGAACGACCGGGGGTCCACTCGGCCACCACGATGCCGCCGGAGCTGCCGCGGACCACGTCCAGCACCCTGGCCAGGCCGGGCGAATTGATCCGGCCCAGGCGCAGCGTGCGCGAAAGCACCGCCTGCGGGCCGTCGTGTCCGGAGTTCTCGCTGGCGCTCTGGTCGGCGTCGACGAAGGTCAGCGCGACCTCGCGATCGAGCTTGATGTCGAGGGCCTGCCAGAACTTCAGCCCACGCGCCCCACCGTGACCGGCCAGCAACCGGTAGCGGCCACCCGCCACGGACGCGCCGGGAATGAGCTTGGGACCGCGTTGCGCGCGGTTCGCCGCGGCGCTCGGGGGCACCTGGGGTGGGATCGGCAACATGCCGGTGTCGTGTGTCGGATCGTGCGGCGGCATGGCCGAACGCGCGTCTTCCTTCTTACTGTCGCGTTCGTCTGGCGCGTCGGTCTGCTCGGACCCCGCCGAGTTCGGAGCATCGGGCCCGACCTCGGTGGACATTCCTGCTGCCGCGCGCGCCGCAGAATCAGCGGCTGGGACGCCGCCCACCGCGTCATCGCTCACCCTCGGTCCTCCTTCGGCCTGAAAACCCGTGTCGGTCTGCGGAACAGCGTACGGGAACTGTGCTTGACCGGTGTTGTCAACAGCGCCCGGTCGAATGACGGGCAACACCATGGTCTGGGTGTCCAAAGACTGCCCGTATGCGGGGAATCCATAGGTATCGGGACGGCGAAGGACGGTGGTCGCGTAGATGTCGTCGGACGGGGTGTCATCGAGTCCGAGATCCGGCGCGGGCGGGGTGATGCCGAGCCTGCGCGAGATCGCGACGGTGATCGCGACGACCTCGGGGATTCCGACCAGACGCATCAGACCGAAGGTCACCGAGAACATCACCAGCGCATCCACGAAGACGCGCAGCAGCGAGCCCGCGCCGCCGGAGAGGCGGTCGAGTCCGATCACGGTGTCGATGATCAGCATCACCGCGCCGCCCGCGATCGAGGCCAGCAACACTCTGGTCACAGTTCGGCCGACATTGACCATCCGCAAGTCGCCGAGGCTGCGATGCAGCAGCACGCCACCGATCACCGCGCCCGCGGTGAAGCCGAGGCCGGTAGCGACACCGAGGATGATCACCACGTCGTCGCTGTCGCGGGCGATGACCGGTGCCAGCGCCGAGACCACGATCTTGATCGCCGTGATGCCGAGGATGATCCAGGTCGGCGTCCATGCCTGTTCGCGCGCGTAGAACACCCGCAGGTGGATGAGCACGAGCGAATACGGGATGAGCGAGAACGCCGACCAGCTCACGGCGTCGCCGAGGCGTTCGGCGTCCCCGGAGAACCGTGCGTAGCCGTACAGGGCCTCGCCGATCTCCGGGCCCGCCAGGGTCATGAAGGTGACGATCGGGAGCAGCGCGATCATCGTGAGTCGAGTGGCCACGGACAGGTCGTCGACCACCGCGGGGGTGTCGTCGTCGGCGGCGCTGCGGCTCAGTCTCGGCATGATCGCGGTGAGCAGGGTTACCCCGATCACGCCGTAGGGCAGCTGCAACAGCGCCCACGCGTTCGCGAAGATCGCCGGACCCGCCTCGTCGGCCTGGGAGGCGATATTGTTCGCGACCACCAGGCCGATCTGGCTGATCAGCACGTACAGGATGATCGCGATGCCCATCTTGCCGAACTGTTTGAGGCGCGCGTCGACGCCCCACAGCGGACGCAGATTGATTCCGTGCCTGCGGATCGCGGGCAGCAGACACAGCGCCTGTGTCGCGACACCCGCCGTGATGCCGAGGCCGAGGACCAGCAGTTTCGGATCGCTCATCCGCACCGGATCGAGGGTGATCTCGCCGGGCGTCAGCGCGTAGACCGCGAGCACGGTCAGGGCGACCACATTGTTCATCACCGGGGCCCAAGCACCTGGCTTGAAGGCCTGCCTGGTGTTGAGGATCGCGGTGAACAGCGCGGACATGCCGTAGAAGAGCAGCGCCGGTGCCAGCAGATACGTCAGCGCGACGGTGAGGTTCGTGTTCACCTTGCCGTCGGCCGATACGAGCACGTGACCGGCCAGGATCGGCGTGGCCGCCAAGGTCAGCACCGTTGCGACGAACAGCACCGTGAAGGCCGCTGTCACCAATCTGCGCACGAACGCGGCGCCGTTGTCGGCGTCCTCCTGTTCGGCGCGGATCAGGGTCGGCACGACGATGGCGGTGAGTACGGCGCCGAGGACGAGCTCGGCGATCATGTTCGGGATCAGGTTCGCCGAGATGAACGCACTGGCGATGGCCGGGCCGAGCACGGTCAGCAGCAACAGCTGCTTGGCGAACCCGGTGATCCGGCTGATCAGCGTCGCGACGGCGATCGAACCCGAGTCCTTGAGCAGCTTCGCGTTGGCACTCATCGGGGCGGCGCCGACCTTCTCGGCCACCGCCACCTTCTTGGGCCGGGCGATGACCTGCGTCCGCTCCTCTCCGGGCGCGCGCCGGTCATCGACGATGCCGGCGCCCTGCTCACGTTCCGATCGCGCGGAATGGTGCCCGACGGGCGTAGCGGGCATCCCCGGAAAACTCCCGCGCGGCGGCGCGGGCCGAGTCGGTTCCGGCGGACCCTGCCGTCGGGCCTGTTCGGGACGAGCCTGGCGCGCAATCGCACCGGACTGCGACCCGCGCGGCGGACCCGGGCGCTGCTGCGGGAACTCACCCGACGGACTCGCGTCGGGACCGGGTCGGCGAGGGGCGTCCGGTCCGGGACCGGCGCCAGGGCGTTGCTGTCGCAGGAATTCGCCCGACGGGTTCGCGCCGGGACCGGGCCGCGCGGGGGCGACCGGTTCGACACCAGGGCTGGGTCGGCGCGCGGCGAATCCGTCAGGGCCGGGACCAGCCGGGTTGGGACGCTGCTGGGGAAACTCGCCTGATGGGTTCGGACGAGGTCCGGGCCGCTGTGGTTCGGCACCGGGGCCTTGCGGTTGCGGACGGATCGGACGGCCGTCGCGGTCGAAACCCACCGGACGCGGGGGCTCGCCGGTACGACCGGGCGCCCCGGCGGGGCCTTGGGGTGCGCAGCCGGGGCGCTGAGGTTGTGCGCCGCCGGGGCGTTGCTGCTGCGGGAATTCGCCCGAGCGGTTCGCTGGCTGTTGACGTGGGTTCGGAGCCTGGCCGGGGCGTTCGCCGTGCGGTGGGCGTGGCGAGTCCGGGGCGGGATGGCCGGCAGGGCCTTGGGGTGGTCGGCCCGGTCCGGCGGGGGGCTGCGGTGCGCCGGAGCGATTCGGTCCGGGGCGGTAGCCGGGCGGCGGCGGTTCGGGGCGGTAACCCTGCTGAGCTGGCGGTACCGGAGGTCGGGGCGTGCGGTGCGCCGAAGGCGGCTGAGGTGCGCTCGGGTCGGCGGAACCGGGCCGATAACCGGCCTGTTGGCGGCCAGGTACGTCGGGCCGAGGTTCAGGGCCGCGACGCTCCGCTGGATGCCGAGGGTCGGTGCCTGGGTGGCGAGGTTCGGTGCCGGGTCGCGGGCCGGCAGCCGGATGACGAGGCGCTCGCGGATCGAACCCGGGCTCACCGGGCTGAACCGGACGACCATCGCGTGACGCGGCGAACTCGGGTCCGGGGCGCCGATCCACCTGTGGCACGGCCTCGTCGCGATCGGCGTCCTGACCGGCCGTCATCCCGCGTTCCCATGGCGCGCTGGGCGCCCGTCGCAGGGTCGGGTCGTCGTCGTGGTCACGCCGATGAGCGGAATCATCGTCGCTCATCATGCCTCCTGTACCCGGCGTAACCCGCGAATCCCGCCGGTCCGGTGAGCGTTTCGCTCACCAGTGCCACTCTCGTCCTTGTCTGCCATGGTGCCCTGTAGCGCGCGTCAGGCGCGGGGGTTCACTGCCGTCGCAGCCGCTGTCGTGCGCGTCGCAGCCGACCCGCCCGTTCCACCGTCTCCGGGGTGAACCCTTCGTCGGCGGGGTCGGGTTGGCCGCGGAACCGGCGCAGCAGTCGGCGTCCGGCCAGCAGCAACAGCAGTATCGCGGCACATCCGGTAATTATGGCCAGCGCCTGACCGTAGGCGTTCGAGCGCACCGAAACCGAGGTCGCCTCTCCTAGCGCGATCCCCTCCGGGGTGGTAAGGGCGATCGGAATCACCAGCTTACGGCTGTCGCTCACCTCGGTCGGGATCTGGAACGAGCGGGTCCCGGATGGCGGAAGCAGCTGTTCGCCGATATCGGTGATGTTCGTCTCGGCGGGGGCGTCGATCCGGAACATCACCCGGATCGCGACGGGCAGTTCATTGCGCGCCACCAGCAGCAATGGGCTCTGTTCGGAGGCGAGCGTGTACACCCCGCCCGGTGGCAGCACCGAGACCGAGGAGAACATCGTGTCCAGTTCGCGGGTCACCTGGTCGATGCGGCGCTGGGCGTGCAGGTCGGCGAGGGTGTCGTTGTCGGCCCTGCGGTCGGACAGGCTCAGCGCGCGCAGCAGATCCTCGCGCGCCGGGGTGAGGAACGCGTGCGGGGTGAGCTCGGATTCGGGCAGTTCGACCAGCGCGCGCATCAGCTCGGTCACCCGCGCGCCCTGCGCGTGCACCGGCCCGACGAATCGTCCCGGCGCGGCGTCCTGCACGGCACGCGGCAGATATTCCAGCGCGAACGGTTGCGGGTCCGGCGCCTGCGCGACGAGGTCGGCGAAGCTGCGCGGGGCGGCCAGATTGTTGCGGGTGAGCAGTTCGACGTGCTTGAGCAGCGCGACGCCTTCTTCCCGGCTGGCTCCCCACTGCTGCGGCGGCATCAGCAACTGCGAGCGCGGCCGGTCCGGCGACGGATTGAGCGCACTCCACGCCATCGCGCCGAGCGCGTCCTGCAGCCGGGCCGCCCGCGAGTCGTTGTTGACGTCGAAACGCACCTTCGACGGCGTGAACGACGGTGTCGGCGGATTCGATCCGACCGCGGCCAGCGCGGTCGCCGACCAGATGTCGAAGGTGCTCACGCGCAGCGCCGGATCAGTCCCCGCGGCGACCGGTTCGACGCTCACACCCGGCACCCGGACGACATCGGGCGCCGCCTGTTCCCCACCGACGACGACACCGGGCGCGAGCGTGGTCGGCGCGGTGGTGAGCGCGTTGTCGGTTTCGGCGGGCACCCCGTCGCTCGAGACCGCTGTGCTGGCGAGCACCGCCGTCCCGTAGCCGTGGGTACGCAACAAGCGTCCGGCCGGTTCGTCGATGCTGCCCGAATCGGGCAGGCTCACCCCGCGCAACGACTGCGTGCCCAGGATCGAGTCGACCACATCGGCGGGTGCGAGCAGGGCCCGCGCCGACAGGTCAGGATCGTTCACCGCGGCCAGCGCCGACACGTCGACCTGCGCGAACGGCAGGGCCACCGTGCACATCGACCCCGCCAGCGCGCGCAACCGGTCGAGCCATTCCTGCGCGTTGACCGCCCCGGTGCCCTCCCTGGTCGCGCCGCTCGGGTCCGACGGGCTCGCCAGCACCCGGTAGCCGCGAGTCATGGTCTGCACGGTCGAGACCAGGTCGGGATCGATGGCGATGCACACCGAGCCGGCCACGCCTTTGTCCTTGCCTGGCGCGGGCGCCACCGATTCCAGTGCTCCGACGAGCTGTTCGAGCCGTCCGCCCTTGCCGACCGAGGCAGCCAGTTCGTCGTCGAGCAGTTCGGCCTGGCCGTTCACCGCGCCGGGTTTGCCCGCGACCATGCGCGGGCGGTCGGCCAGCGGCCAGATCATCGTGGTCGCCACGGGCGAGCCTTCCGGCGGCGCGCCCACCGGCGGCTCTCCGTCGGTACCGGGCAGCCCGAGCACCGGGAGCAGGAAGCGGGCGTCGTCGAGCCGGGCCTGGGTGCCGTAGGCGGGTTCGCCGTTGACGTTGAGCAGCAGCGGATACACCCCGGGATCGGTGAGCCCGAGCGAGGCCTCCGAGCCCGCCCGCAACGCGATACTCACCGAGAACTGTTTGCGCTGACCGGGACTCAACTGCGGCGCCACATCCTGGAACGGGCCGGTGACCTCGTAGTTCACCTGGTCAAGGCGCAGCGAGCTGCGCAACCCACTCGGCGAATCCACCGCGGCCGCCCGCTGGATCCGCACGCTCACGTCGTCGACGACCCGGTCCCCGATATTGGTGACCGTGCCCGACACGGTCAGCTTGGGGTCGCTGCCGGTGGTGACGGTGCCCGGCGCCACCGCGTCCAGGGTCAGCTTGAGAAACTTCGGCGTTCCCGACTCGTCCGTTTGAGCGTGCGCGACCGCGGGCAGCAGCGTCATCGAACCCAAGATGGTCAGGACCGCCGTGATCAGCCGGATCAGTCCACCCGTCATCGCTTGCCGGTCTCCATCCGGTCGATCAATCGATTCGCCACCTCGGCCAACCTGCGTTCGTCGGCGTAGGCCAAACGGGAATCCAACTCGCTCAACGGAACCCACGCAACCTGGGTGACTTCGACATCGGCATCGGACAGCTCACCGCCCAGACACCGCAGCAGGAAATGGTGCACGGTCTTGTGTACCCGTCTGCCCTCGGTGACGAACCAGTAATCGATGCTGCCGAGTTCGGCGACCACTTCCCCGTCGATCCCGGTCTCCTCGGCGACCTCGCGGATGGCGGTCTGCTCGGAGGTCTCGCCCGCTTCGATATGCCCTTTGGGCAGCGACCACAGGAGTCGGCCTCTTCTATCGGTACGCCCGATCAGCGCAGCGGTGCGCTTTTCCTTCGGACCGTCCAGACCTTCGACGACCAAGCCGCCCGCAGAGGTTTCCCGGACGGTACGCATGCGGGGTTTTCCGGCGTTGTTCGCCGAACCGCGCCGCCGCGGCTGGCGGCGTCGACTGTTCGCGCGATCGGCCGGAGGAGACACCTCGCCAGCTTAGCTGTGTTCAACGTGGCTTCGGGCGCGCGGGGAATCGATTCGACGGCGTCGGTAAAGTGCTTGTTTGTGGTTTCCCCTGATGTTGTCCCTGATGCTGTGGCGGATCGTCGTGCTCGCCTGCTGGCCGGGGCGGCGGTGACTTTGGGGCAGCTCAATGATGTTTTGGCGCCGTTGGGGGCGATGTTCGCCGAGCGGGGGCACAGTCTTTATCTCGTCGGTGGCAGCGTGCGGGATGCGGTGCTCGGGCGGCTGGGCAATGATCTGGATTTCACGACCGATGCGCGGCCGGAGGTCGTGCAGGAGATGATGCGCGGCTGGGCCGACCATCTCTGGGATACCGGTGGGCTCGCGTTCGGGACGGTCAGTGCGGCCAAGGAGGGTCAGCAGCTCGAGATCACTACTTTTAGGGCCGATACCTATGATCGGGTCTCACGCAATCCTGAGGTGACCTTCGGTGACACCCTCGACGGTGACCTGGTGCGTCGCGATTTCACGGTGAACGCGATGGCGGTCAAGATCGCCGCCGACGGGTCGCTGGAATTCGTGGACCCGCTCAACGGGATCGACGCGCTGCTCGACGGTGTGCTCGATACTCCTGCGCTACCGCAGGATTCGTTCGACGACGACCCGCTGCGGATGCTGCGGGCCGCGCGCTTCGTGGCCCAGCTGGGGTTCGAGGTGGCGCCGCGGGTGCGGGCGGCGATCATCGAGATGGCCGAGCAGATCGACCGGATCACCGCCGAGCGGGTGCGCGCCGAACTCGACAAGCTGATCGGCGCCGACCACCCGATCGACGGCATCAACCTCATGTGCGACACCGGTCTGGCCCAGCGCGTGCTGCCCGAGGTGCCCGCGATGAAGCTCGAGATCGACGAGCACCACCAGCACAAGGATGTGTACCAGCATTCTCTGACGGTGCTGCAGCAGGCGATCGACCAGGAGGAAGGCGACCCCGACCTGGTGTTGCGCTGGGCGGCGCTGCTGCACGACATCGGCAAGCCCGACACCAAACGCAACGAGCCCGCCGGCGGGGTGAGCTTCCACCATCACGAGGTGGTCGGCGCGAAGATGGTGCGCAAGCGGATGCGGGCGCTGAAGTACCCGAAGGTGTTCACCGAAGAGGTTGCGCGCCTGGTGTTTCTGCACCTGCGGTTCCACGGCTACGGCAAGGGGCAGTGGACCGATTCGGCGGTGCGCCGCTACGTCACCGACGCCGACGACCTGCTCGATCGCCTGCACAAGCTCGTGCGCGCCGACTGCACCACCCGCAACAAGCGCCGCGCGGCGGCACTGCGTTCGACCTACGACGAGCTCGAGGAGCGGATCGCGGCGCTGCGTGAGCAGGAGGATCTGGCGCGCGTGCGACCGGATCTGGACGGCAACGCGATCATGGAACTGCTCGGTCTGCCGCCGGGTCCGCAGGTCGGTAAGGCGTGGAAGTTCCTGAAGGATCTGCGTCTGGACCGCGGCCCGATGACGCGCGAAGAAGCCGAAGCGGCCCTGCAGGATTGGTGGGCCCAGCAAAACTGATCAGAAAGGCTGGGCAGCCCAGGAGGACCTTCTCATCGGGTGCCCAGCAGAACTGATCAGAAGACGATCAGTGTCGTGCCCGCGATGATGGCGTCGCGGATCTGGGTCAGGTCGAACGAGCCGGTGGTCTCGGGCAGTTCGAGCCGGAATTTCACCACGTCACCGCGACGGTGCGCGTAGGAGATGCTGGCCCGGTTGGGCAGATCGTCGAGCAGCAATGCGGGCGCGGGCACGACGCGTTTGGGCAGCCGGATGCCGTACCAACTGGCCTTGCGGACATCGAGGGTGAGCAGGTTGTCGTAGACCTGCCCGTCGACGACCGCCCGCATCTTGCGCGTGCGATGCGTCGCGACGATCTGTCCGCGCTCGTCGAGGCGCACCCGCCAGTCGAGGTTCTGCGCGTCCACCCAGTCGGCCATCGCGCCGATTCCGATGGTGCCCTCGATGTCGAGTTGCTGAACCCGAACCTTGGTCGGCACACCGGGAATCAGCCGCACGCCGTGCGCGATCACGGTGACCGTGTCGAACGGATGCGAGTCCCAGACCAGGTTCGACAGCACCGATTTGCTCTGGAAGTGAGCGCCGCGTCTGCGCACCTTCAACGTGTCGAGGGTCGCGGTGAGGTCGTGCCCGAGCAGCGTGGCGCTGATCTCCCGGCCGCCGAAACGGCTGAGAATGCCCTCGCTGAGCACGGTCATCAGCACGTCGGGCATGAGCGCGGTGACGGTGCCGGAACCCAGGTCCGCGACAGGATCGGCCCAGGACGTGGTGAAACCGAGCCACTGGTCGATCCATGACGGGTCGAGCAGACGTTTGCCCATATCGACAGCGCCCGCTAGTGACCAGGACTTCGGATCGAAATACGTGGCCATGATGGCTTCGAGCGTACTTGGCCGCGCCCACGTCGGCCATGAAATGTGACCCGATTATGGGATCTCATGACCGGCTGGTTCCGAAACTGCGGTTAGGTGCTCTTGTTCTGTCCGAATCTACGGAACTATCCTGATCGAGTGGCGAAACTGCGAATCAAGGAAGCGGCCGATCTGCTCGGCGTCAGCGACGACACGGTGCGTCGCTGGATCGACGCGGGCACGCTGACGGCGTCCAAGGACCCCGCGGGCCGGTTGGTGCTGGACGGCCGTGAGCTGGCCGAACACGCCGTCGACCAGGCGCGCACGCCACGTACCCAGGTGGGTAGTGCCAGCTCGGCACGCAATCGGTTTCCCGGTCTGGTCACCCGCGTGGTGACCGACACAGTGATGGCGCAGGTGGAGATGCAATGCGGTCCTTTCACGGTGGTCTCGCTGATGAGCAGCGATGCGGTGCGCGAGCTGGGGCTCGAACCGGGCAGCGTCGCGCTGGCGAGCGTCAAGGCGACGACCGTGGTGGTCGAGAAGGCCGCAGAATGATCCGCCGGGTCGCGCTCGGTGCCGCATTGGTGCTGCTCACCGTAAGTGCTTGTGGGAGCGGTAATTCGGATGAATCCACGCTGACGGTGTTCGCCGCCGCCTCGCTGAAGAGTGTGTTCACCGGTCTGGAGAAGGATTTCGAGTCGGCCAATCCCGGCGTGGACGTGCAGTTCTCGTTCGCTGGTTCATCCGATCTGGCTTCGCAACTCGAAGCAGGCGCTCCCGCTGATGTTTTCGCATCGGCCGATCAGCCGACGATGGACAAAGCTGTCCAAAGTGGTCGAATCACCGCTGCCCCAGTAACTTTCGCCACCAATGTCCTCACGCTGGTCACTGCACCGGGAAACCCCAAGGGCATCAACGGAATCGAAGACCTGGCCGACGCCGCCCTGGTCGTCTGCGCTCCCCAGGTCCCTTGCGGCCGGGCGACGAAGAAGGTCGCCGACGCCGCAGGCACCACCCTGCACCCCGTGAGCGAGGAGTCATCGGTCGCCGATGTCCTCACCAAGGTGACCTCAGGCCAAGCCGACGCCGGCTTCGTCTACGTCACCGACGCCGCCGGTGCGGGCGACAAGGTGGGTGTGGTGCCCGTCCCCGAGGCGGCAGCTGCGGTGAACATGTATCCGATTGCGGTAGTTGCCGATTCGAAGCAGGCCGCGACCGCCCAGAAGTTCACCGAACTCGTCACCGGACCCACCGGTCGAGCGGCACTGGCGGCAGCGGGCTTCGGAGCGCCGTGAACGTAGGTGCCGATGTGTGGACGGGCGAGTGAACCCCCGCGTGTTGTGCGCGTGTGGCGGCGAGGCGTGCTGGTTGGGTGCAGTGGTGACGAGCGTTCGTAGCCGCGCAGCGCGCGGCCGTTCAGCGGTGGCCACCGGCCGGAGGGCCGCCGAATGAGTGCTGGGCTGCCTCGCTGGCTGTTGGTGCCCGCTGTCGCCGGATTCGCGCTGGTGGTGTTGCCGCTGGCGGCGTTGGCGTTGGGGGTCGAGTGGGGGCGGTTCGTCGAGCTGGTCAGTACCGAAGCATCAAGGGACGCACTGTGGTTGAGCCTGCGGACGGCGACCGCGAGCACCGTGTTGTGCCTGGTGTTCGGGGTGCCGATGGCGGCGGTGCTGGCGCGGGCGCGATGGCGTGGGCTGCCGGTACTGCGGGCACTTGTGTTGTTGCCCTTGGTGTTACCGCCGGTGGTCGGTGGTATCGCGCTGCTCTACACGTTCGGTCGGCGCGGTCTGCTCGGCGAGCACCTGGAAGCCGCGGGGATCCAGATCGCGTTCAGCACGACCGCGGTGGTTCTCGCGCAAACCTTTGTGGCACTGCCCTTTCTGGTCCTCACCCTCGAGGGCGCATTGCGTACAGCGGGTAGTCGATACGAGCAGATCGCCGCCACCCTCGGCGCGAGTCCGAGCACCGTGTGGTGGCGGATCACCCTGCCCCTGCTTCGCCCCGCCCTGATCTCCGGTGCCGTCCTCGCCTTCGCCCGCGCCCTCGGCGAATTCGGCGCCACCCTCACCTTCGCGGGCAGCCTCCAGGGCCGCACCCGCACCCTCCCCCTGGAGATCTACCTCCAGCGCGAAGCCGATCCCGACGCCGCCGTCGCCCTGTCGGTGGTGCTCATCATCGTCGCCGTCCTGATCGTCCTGCTCGCCTACCGCCGCACCAGCCCCATCCCCGGCACTCAACTGCGCAGCGGTACCCGACGAGCGATCGGCGGTGCGAAGTGACCGACGATTCCCGCGCGCAGACGCCCGAGCCCGAACCTGATGACACGGCCAGCGATACGGGCGCATCATCAGGTTCGCAAGGAGGACCTGCCAATTCACCGGGAGACGGGACCGGGACCTCGGATTCCGCGGTCGGGGCAGCGAGCGTGCGCAGTGCCCTGTCGGATTCCGCGACCTCGCTCGACAAGCCGTCGACTCCGCTTACCGGTCTATCGGTATCCGCGCGGATCGCCGACCGCGATCTCGACGTGCGAATCGAAGTCGCCCCGGGCGAAGTCCTTGCGGTGCTCGGCCCCAATGGCGCGGGCAAATCCAGCCTCCTACAGGTGATCGCGGGGCTGATCGTTCCCGACGAGGGGCAGGTGCGGCTCGGTGATCGCACCCTCACCGACACCGCCGAAGGCATCGCGCTACCCCCGCATCGACGCGGAGTCTCCTTTCTCGCCCAGGATCCCCTCCTGTTTCCCCACCTCAGCGTGCGCGACAACGTCGCCTTCGGCCCCCGCAGCCGGGGCGCGAACACCCGAACCGCCCGAAAAATCGCCGAAGACTGGCTGACAGCCGTCGACGCCACCGCCTTCGCCGATCGCCACCCCGCTGCTCTCTCCGGCGGCCAAGCCCAGCGCGTCGCCCTCGCCCGAGCTCTCGCCGTCGACCCCGACCTGCTCCTCCTCGACGAACCCATGTCAGCCCTCGACGTCGACGTCGCCCCGGCCATGCGCACCCTGCTCCGCCGCGTCCTGCGCGACGAACCCGCCCGCGCCCACCGCCGCTGCGCCGTCCTGGTCACCCACGACATCATCGACGCCATCACTCTCGCCGACCGACTCGTCGTCCTGGAAGCAGGTCGAATCGTCGAATCCGGCCCGGTCGCCGAGGTGATGTCGCACCCCCGAAACCCCTTCGCTGCCCGGATCGCCGGCCTCAACCTCCTGCGCGGCACCGCCGCCGAGTCGGTGTTGTCGGCCGGTGCTGAGGCTGAACGCGGTGGCCGCACCGTGGCAGGCTGCTCCCCCGGGCACTCAGCTGCCCAACCGGACTCCGGCCCGGCGCCACAGCAGCAGACCAGTTCAGCGACCCATCCCGCCGCCGCCGTCGACGAACCGACCGCCCAGCGGACTCACCCCGGCAGTTCTGCCGGCGAACCGGCTGAACGGCGGACTTACCCCGGCAATCCCGCACCTACTTTCGGCACCGTGTTCGTCGCCGACCTCGGCGTCGACGGTTGCGTAGTCGGTGACTTCATCCCAGGCGCCCCCGCCGCAGCGGTTTTCGCGCCGACCGCGGTGTCGGTGTTCCGCACGAGCCCGGATGGCAGCCCACGCAACGTCTTCACCGTCGACATCACCGAGATCACCGACCGCGGCGGCATCGTCCGAGTCCGCGGCGACGCACCGCAGGCACCGGGCCTGTGCGCGGACCTGACCCCCGCCGCCGTCGCCCAACTCCACCTCACCATCGGCACGCAGGCCTTCTTCGCGGTGAAGGCCACCGAGGTCCGCGTGTACGCCTGCTGAACAGCGCCCCGGTGATAACGGTATGGATCTGTGCGTTCATGCTCGATTCACCGGGGTACCTACCCGGCGAGTGACCCGCGAAGACCGGAGGGCATCGCATGCCGCTGGACCTGAACAGTGATCTGGGCGAAGGCTTCGGCCCGTGGCGGATGGGCGACGATGCCGCCATGCTCGACATCGTGACCAGCGCGAACATCGCGTGTGGTTTCCATGCCGGTGACCCGACCATCATGCGCCGCACGTGCGAGCTGGCGGTGGCGAAGGGAGTGCGGATCGGCGCCCACGTCGGCTACCGCGATCTGGTCGGTTTCGGTCGCCGCGATATCGCCATCGCCCCGGCCGACCTGCGCGACGAGGTCCTGTATCAAATCGGCGCTCTCCAGGCGTTCGCCAGAGCTGCAGGCGATCAGGTCCGCTATGTGAAACCGCACGGCGCCCTCTATCACGCGGCGTCCCGCGATCGCTTGCTCGCAGACGCCCTGGTCGCGGCCGTGGCGGAGGGTGGTCCTGGTCTGGCGTTGCTCGGTCCGGCGGGCACCGAATTGGAACGGGCCGCGCAGCGCGTGCGTTTCGTCGGGGAGGGATTCGCCGACCGGGCCTACACTGCAACAGGTTCGTTGGCCCCGCGCGGTGTTGCCGGGGCGGTGCTGTCGCCCGATGACGCTGTGGCGCAGGCGACAACCCTTGCGCTGTCAGGGACCGCGCGTACCGTAGACGGTCCCGGGACGGTCGCTGTGTCTGCGGCAAGTGTGTGCGTGCACAGCGACTCTCCGGCGGCCGTCGAGATGGCCCGCCGGATTCGGGGGGCGCTCGACGAAGCCGGAATTCCGGTGGAGCCGTTCAGCTGAGGGGTGGGAGGCAGGATGAATACAGATTGGAACGCGCGGATCCGACCCGCGGGTGACCGCGCCATGCTGATCACCCTCGACGATCCGCGTCCGGTGCAGCGTTTGGCTTCGGCCCTGCGCGTGCACGCGATCGCCGGTGTCGAGGATGTGCTGCCCGCGGCGGAAACCGTGCTGGTCACGATGCATTCGGTGAGCTATGGCGTGCAAGTTCGCCGCGAGCTCGTCGCCCTGCTCGATCGGTTGGATCACGAGCCACCGCAAGCGGATTCACCGGATGTTTCCCGTGGAACAGTCCCTGAGACCGAGCCGGTCGTCGAGATCCCGGTGCGCTACGACGGCGCGGATCTGCCCGAGGTGGCCAGGCTGCTCGACCTGTCGATTCCGGAGGTGATCGCGGCGCACACCGGCACGATCTGGCGGTGCGCGTTCGTCGGTTTCGCACCCGGTTTCGGCTATCTCACCTCGCCCGACGGCAGGCTCACGGTGCCGCGCCGAACGCGTGCCCGCACGGCCATTCCGGCCGGTTCGGTGGCGCTCGCGGGCGGATATTCGGCGGTCTATCCGCGCGGCACCCCGGGCGGATGGCAGTTGATCGGCACCACCGATCTGCGAATGTGGGCGGTGGATCGCGATCCACCCGCACTGGTGCGGGCGGGTTCGGCGGTCAAGTTCGTCGTGTCCGAGGAATAGCTGCTTCGGGCGAAATCAAGGGCTGCTCAACGGTGCGCCGCCTCGACTCACAAATCGGGGAGAGATCGGATGCTGATCTTTATCGAGCGGGTGGGGCCGCTCGCGACGGTGCAGGACCTTGGCAGACAGGGCTGGTTCGATTCCGGCGTCGGCCAGGCGGGCGCGGCCGATCGCGGGTCGCTGCGACTGGCGAACCGGCTGGTGGGCAACCCGGAGAATTTCGCCGCCATCGAGGTATTGCTCGGCGGCCTTGCCCTGCGTGCCGACGGCCACCTCACCGTCGCGGTCACCGGCGCCCCCGCCCCCGCCACGGTCGACGGCACGCCGGTCGGACATGCCAGCGTGCTCGAACTCGACGAGGGCCAGGTGCTGCGACTCGGCCTGGCAAGCACCGGTCTGCGCAGTTACGTGGCGGTGCGCGGCGGCATCGATGTGGCGAAGGTGCTGGGTTCGCGCAGCCGCGACACGCTCTCCGGAATCGGCCCCGACCCGTTGGAGGTCGGCATGCAGATTCCGGTCGGTCCCCCGCCGCGCGCCCTCCCGACCGTGGAATTCGCGCCGGTCCCGCTGCCGCCGGAAGTGCTCACGGTTCGAGCCTGTCCGGGCCCGCGCGCCGACTGGTTCACCGATCCCGATCAGCTGTTCCGCGGTTCCTGGGTCGTCTCCTCCGACACGGATCGGGTCGGCGCCCGCCTCGACCGCGCCGACGGACCGCCTCTGGTGCGTTCGATCCCGCGCGAATTGCCGTCGGAGGGGGTGGCGTTGGGGTCGGTGCAGGTGCCACCGAGTGGTCAACCTGTCGTTTTCCTGGCCGACCACCCGATCACGGGCGGCTACCCGGTGATCGCCGTCGTCCTGGACGCTGATGTGGATCGCGTCGCCCAGGCCCGCCCTGGCGACCGGCTGAAGTTTGTGCTCAGCTCGGCGGATTGAGCCGTGCGTGCATGAGATACACGTTGTAGCTGTCCCACGCCGACATCGTGAAGTACAGATCCTTCGCGGTCGACCAGGGGTGGATGAACCCGCCGTACGCCTTCGGATACATCTCGGTGGAGACCAGCGGCACCGTCGACGTCCACGCGCCCTGCGGCTCACTCGCGGTCCGCAACACGATCTGGTTCGCGGCCGAATCGAGGTACACCATCTGCCACTGCTGACTCTCGGCGTCGAACCGCACCGACAGCTCGCTGGCCGTACCCATCACCAGCGGCGTGGCCGAGTTCTCCGCCGCAGGCGCCCAGTTGCCGTCCACCCAGTACTGGTAGGCGGTCTTGTTGAGCACGTCGTCCTTGCGCACCCTGGCCAGCCCGATCATCCCGATCCGGCCGTTGGGCGTGCCGAACATGTAGACGTAGTCGCCGTGCGGCACCATCGCCGCCACCTGGAAGCGCCCGAGCCCGAACATGTTCTCCCAGCGGGCGTGCTGATCTTTGGTCCAGGTCTGGCCGCCGTCGTCGGAGTAGGCGAGGCCGCCGTAGTTGGTCAGCCACATGCCGGGGATCTTCGACCAGTGGTTCACCGACATGTAGCTCATGAACTGTCGCTTGCCCAGTGCGAATCCCGAGGTCGGGATGGTGGTGGTCTCCCAGTTCTTGATCTTGCGGCTGCCCAGGAGTTCGGCGGCGTGACAGGCGCTGTCCTGCACCATCGAGTCGATGGTGAGCCCATCGTTCAGGTCCTTGTCGGAGCTGTAGGCGAGCACGTTCGACCGCCAGTCGGCGGTGTCGGCACCCGCGCCGCCGTAGGCCCAGCCCTCGCCGAAGGTGTCACCGAAAACCATGGCGACCTTGCCCGGTTCGGTTTCCCAGAACAGTCCGAGGTCGGTGCCGTCGACCTGCCAGCGCATATCGGTCCGGTTGTTCGAGCCGTGTCCGGTGACCTGTTCGACGAGCCGCACCGACTCCACCTTCGCGGGCGCGACCGGCGCACCAAGCGGTCCGCGCTCGATCGGCCGGATCACCGGCGCGGGCGCTTCCTGGGCTGGTTCGCCCTGCTCGCCCGGCACCGGGATCGGAATGGGCTCGATCTCGGGGTTGATCCTGATCCGCGGCAACGCGACCGCTGATCCGGTCGAGGTGGTCTCGTCGGTGGATTCGGGTTCGGGTTCTGGCGTGTCCCGGACGTCCGGACACGGATTGCGGCACGGGTCAGACGGCAGCGGGGCCTGCGCGACGCGGGTCTGATCGTGCGGCGGATCGGGAATCGGCACCGGCGTCAGCTGCGGCACCCAGACCGGGATATCGATGCTCGGCGGCAGCACCGGCGCGGGCGGTGCGGCCGGATCGGGCAACCGGTTGACCGGGTCGAATCCTGTTTCCCCACAGATGTTCACCGGCGGCGGCACCCAGGGCAGCGGCCCCGCCTGCGCGGGCACGGCGAGAATGGCCGACAGCACCACACCCACGAAGACAGTTCCGTGCGATACCGGTCGTGCGCGCATCTGGCTCCCTCGTATCGGTGTCGGCGAGGAACACCTGTGATCTTGTGTGAACTTACCGGAACCGATCGCGATTGCCGTGCGTCCAAACAGATGTGAGCGAAATCGAGTACGTCTTCGGAACCGGCGACGCGGTCGTGCACCACTGGTCGAGCCTCGACGAACTGGCCGACACGAGCCTTGCCGACCCGCTCTGGGTCGACTATGACACCGGCGTCGACGCCTTCCCCGACATCCCGCTGGCCACCGTCGATTACCGGACGGTCCTGGCCGAGGAACCCGCGGGCACGCTCAGCACACCACCTTGGCTCGACGGGAATTGAGCGCGATGGCCGCGATGCCGAGCCCGTAGACACCGGCGCCGGCCAGCACCACCCCGATGGAACGTCCGTCGGCCGGGATCACGAGCGCGGTCACCGCGATCGCCAAGACGAAGCAGATGTTGAAAACCGTGTCCTGCAGGGCGAATACCTGCCCGCGCTGATCGTCGTCGATGTCGATCTGCATGGTCGCGTCGCCGGTCAGCTTGATCGTCTGACCGGCGAGGCCGAGCCCGAACGCGCCGACCAGCAGCAGTCGGTGCGCGTTGTCGGTTGCCGAGCCAGTGGCCAGCGCGATCGGTGTCACGAAGGTGAGCTGCACGATCAGCGCCGTCGTGAGCCCGAGCAGCACGGTGCGCGGCCTGCCGAGGCGAGGAATCAGAATCGGGGCGGCGATCGCGGCCACCAGCATGCCCGCCGCGATGACGATGATCACCACCCCGAATCCGACCAGCCCACCGCTCATCTCGTCACCGTCGGCAGGCTGACGCAGCACCAGCACCATGATCAGCGTGTTGAGCCCGAACACGATGCGATGCGCGCCGATGCCGATCATCGCCGTGGTCACCTGCACCGAATTCCACACCGCCTTCGCGCCGGTGCGCAGACCGACCGCGATGGCGTGCACGGTGCTCTCCGTCGCGGCCGATCCGTGATCGGGTCCGAGCACATGTCGGTGGAACCCGTACGCCAGCACCACCCCGACCAGCGAGCCGATCCCCGACAATCCCACCGCGACCGCCGAGGCCGCGTCCCCCGCCCCGATCAGCGCGATCACCGCCACCGACGCCGCCGCGCCGACCCCGGCACACACCGAGGCCACCGTCGCCAGCACCGAGTTCATCGGCACCAGCCAGCGCTGTTCGAGCACCCGCGGCAGCGCCGCCGACACCCCGGCCAGCACGAACCGGCTGATCCCCACCGTCGCCAAGGCCAGTATCAGCAGCGGCGTCTCCCCGATGCCGAACAACAACCCGATCGCGGCGAGGCCGATCAGCAGTGCCCGCGCCACACTCGCGACCAGCAGCACATTGCGCCGATCCCAGCGATCCAGCAGCGCGCCCGCGTACGGTCCGAGCACCGAATACGGCAGCAGCAGCACCGCGAAACCGGCGGCGATGGCCAGCGGATCGGTCTCGCGTTCCGGGTTGAACAGGATGGCGCCCGAGAGCGCCGCCTGATACATGCCGTCGCCGAACTGCGCGGCCAGCCGCAGCACAGCCAGCCGTGGCATCTGGGGATTGCGGCGGAAGATCCCGCGACTGTCGCGCAGGAGTTGTCGCATCGAGATCGGCTGCTCATCCGCCGTATCGGAGCCGTCTGGGGGATGAGTCGACACGCCACGACCCTAGTGGCAATGCGTGCGCGTGCCAGAATTGACTTGTGACGCCCACCTCGACGACACCGCCGCGGATCGAACTGCACCGCGGTGGCGACCGGATGAAGACGCGGATCCCGTGGCTCGACTCCAAGCATTCGTTCTCCTTCGGCGAGCACTACGACCCCGACAACACCCATCACGGGCTGTTGCTGGTGAACAACGAGGACGTGGTGCTGCCCGGCGAGGGCTTCGACACCCATCCGCATCGGGACATGGAGATCGTCACCTGGGTCCTCGGCGGCAGCCTCGTGCACCAGGACTCGCTCGGCCACAACGGCGTCATCTACCCGGGTCTGGCGCAGCGGATGAGCGCGGGCACCGGCATCCAGCATTCGGAGAAGAACGATTCGTGGCGCCTGGACGGCAACGCCCACGACGAGCCCGTGCATTTCGTACAGATGTGGGTGGTTCCCGACGAGCCCGGCGTCGACCCCGGTTACCAGCAGCTCGAGATCGATGACGAACTCGCGCGCGGCGAGCTGGTGACGGTCGCGTCGGGTCTACCCCGCTATCGCGACCGCACCGCCATCGCGATCAATTCCTCGCATGCCGCCATGCACGTTGCCAGGATGGCGGCCGACAACCCCGGTGTCACCCTCTCCGAGGCCCCCTACCTGCACGTTTTCGTCGCACGCGGCGAGGTCGACGTTGAGGGTCTTGGCACGCTGTCCCAGGGCGACGCCGTCCGGCTGACCCGTTCCGGTGGTCAGCTGATCCGGCCGCACGGCGACGCCGAGGTGCTCGTCTGGGAGATGCACGCGCGTCTGGGCGGGCAGTAGCGCTTCAGGCAGAACCGGGCTGGCGTAGGAGCGTCGACGACTTGGCACTGGTCCTGGTAGCCGCGACGATCTGCGCGAAATCCGGTCGGAAATCGCCGTCGGGCGCCTGCATCCAGGTCCGATAACCGCTGCGTTCGTCGGCAGGCGAGGGCAGCACGATATCGCTGCCGGGCAACGCCACCGAGGCGCACACCCGGAACAGCTCGGCGAACAGTTCGGTGTCGAGATAGGAATTGTCGACCGGCCCGGTGAGGAAGGTCCAGCGGCCGGAACGCGGATGGGCGATGATCGGCCCGCAGCGCAGGCCGCGCGTGACGAGCAGTCCGCGGACCCGTTCGCCCAGTGTCGACGGCATCACCACCGCGCCGACGGAGCCGATCTCGAGCACGATCCGTCCCAGCGCCGCATCGACGACGCCGTAGAGACCGTGGTGCTTGCGGTACTGGCGACAGCGCGCCAGAGCGTCCTGGGTGGCCGAGTACTCCTCGGCGGCCGTATACCCGCCCTTGTCCTCATCAGTGCGCAACGTGCTCATCACGACCTCGTCTCCGTCGACGGTGGTTCGATGTAGCTGGAAGTTCGCTCGATCGGGGCAAATCTCGGTGCGAAGTGGAGCATCACGACCGGGTGGCGCGGGAAACTTTTTCATAACGGCAGGACATGCGCGAAAAAGACCGTTCTACACAGCCTATAGCCGCACAACCGCGCTGACAATAGTCAGTAGCTGGTGTGTCGATCGGCGTACGATATCGGCCCATGGCTCCCGTTTCGCCGACCGTCGCGCGGTGGGAACTCGTCCTGCGTCTGCGCGACCTCCGTGAGCAGCGCGGATTCGACTCGGCCGGTTTCGCCCGTCGCGTCGGGTTCACCCCTGCCAACTGGTCACATGTGGAGAAGGGCAGGCGGGTGCTCACCCGCACCACCATCGAACCGGTACTGGATGTGCTCGATGTGGCGCCCGATGAGCGCAGCGAGTTGCTGGCCCTGCTCGAGGCGAGCAAGCAACGCGGCTGGTGGGCGACGACCTCGGCGGCGCTGATCGGTCCTGAGCTGCAGCGGTTGTACGGGATGGAGGCCGGTGCGCAGAGTATCCGCAGCTACGACAGCCTGATCGTGCCCGGTCTGCTGCAGACCGAGGCCTATGCGCGGGCCCTGATCAGCGCGGATGTCATGATCCGTCCGGTTCAGGTAGACCAATTGGTCGCGATACGGCTGCGTCGTCAACAGCGATTACACGATCCGGACCCGCTGGAACTCACCGCCGTCCTCGGTGAGGCCACGTTGCGGCAGCAGACCGGGGGCGCTGAGGTGTTGCGCGAGCAGTTGCGCCACCTGGTCACGCTGGTCCGCGAGCTCGACACCGTCGACGTGCGCGTCATCCCGTTCAGCGCCCCCGAAGGTGCCGTCCTCGGCGGTTCCAGCTTCCACCTGCTCGACTTCGCAAGCGACCAGCTACCTACCTTCGCGTGGGCCGAGAGCGCCGTTTTCGGTGGTCACGTCGACGACGCCGAACAGGTCCGCGATCTGGGCTTCGCCTACGTCCGCGCCCGCGAGCAATCCCTTTCTCGCACCGAATCTCTCGCCCTGATCAGGGAGTATGCAAGCGTGTAAGATTCGAAGTATGTCCACCACAGCTCGCCGCAGTCCGGCCGAACACGGCTGGTTCACCTCGTCACGCTCCAACAACGGCAATCAATGTGTCGAGGTTCGTTTCGATGGAGACGCTGTCCAGATACGAGACAGCAAATTCCGCCGCAACCCGATGAACGTCGGCCTGGACGAGCCCATCATCACCGTCGACACCGCCCTGTGGACCGCCTTCCTTCACTCCCTCCTCACCACCACCCGCCACCCCGCCCTGGTCGCCCACGTCTCTCCCGACGGCTCAGCCACTCTCCGCCACGAAGACATCCTGCTGCGTTTCACCGCCCCCGAATGGACGGCCTTCGTAGCCGGCGTCCGCGACAACGAGTTCGCCCGCGCGTAGCAACCCCGAATTCGGCGGCTGGCTCAGGCGGGGTCTCGCCGGTAGCGGCGGTGCTTGAGGATTGCCATGATTCCCAGGTAGCACAGCGTTATCCCCGCGTAGCACAGCGTTGCCGCGCCGGCGATCGCCACCAGCCACATGCCCGCGTCGCCGTACCACGTGGTGATTTCGTCACCGGGCTCGAACATCACCAGTGCGGCCCCGAATACGTCGACACCGAAAACCACTGCGGCCAGCCGTTCATCCCGATCTTCATCGGTGACCGAGGCGACTCCGAGCATTACCACGCATGCGGTGAGGCCCGCGGTGGCGATCGTGATCGCGACGAGGACGCCACCGATGCCTGCCGAAAACGCGACCGTGATGGCCCGTTCTATGAAGACCCGGCTCTTCGAACGCGGCACTTCCGGTGGCCAGTTATATCCGCACCCGCAGTCACCATCGGGACTGTGATGTGAGTCGTCGTCCATCCATCCCCCGACTTGCACATCGCGCCGACGTAGCCGCACGGTTCGACCAACCACATTGTCGCAGCTGGCGAACCACCGCGCCATGCAAGACCCACACGGCGGCATCGTGTTTCGATGATCGAGCTAGTCGACGAGTTCGACGCGGCACGGGAGTCCGGGGGCTCTGCTCAGCTTGGCGTCGCTGGTGAGCAGAACCACGTCGAGCCGGGCGGCGAGTGCCGCGTAGAGGCCGTCGTAGAAGGTGATGGTGTGGCGCAGTCTCCACGCTTCTTCGGCGAGCCAGCCGTGTTGGGTGTAGCGCTGGTCGATCATCGTTGACAGCATGCGCAAGCCGACGGTGGCGGTTGTCGAGTCGATCAGTTCCTTGCGTTCGTGTCGCCGCAGGACGTTGCCGACCTCGGCGTCGATCAGGTGTGGTGCGTGGCAGGTGCTGTTCTCGATCAGTCGCGCAACAGCCGAGCCGACGGCGTCCTTGCGGAGCAGGGCGGTTGATATCGCCGACGCGTCTACGACGTACTCGTCACTCGCCACGGGCATCGTGCAGGGCGCTGAGGATCGAATCGCGGTCGGCGCCCGGACCGGCATCACGGTCGAGTGATTCCCTGATCGCGGCGATCGCCTCGGCCTTCGTGCGACGCTCGGCGGCCGCGATCAACTCTCGCCGCATATAGGCCTGCAGCGACATCCCCGCCGCTTCGGAGCGCCTGCGGAACACCTCCGCGACCTCATCTGGGAGATCTCGAATCTGGATCGTCGCCATGACGCCATTTTAGCGCTGAATCAGCGCTAGCCGACGCGCCTCGGCATCTCTGGATGTTTCGGCATACTGGAGCGCGTGACTTCGGATCTGAGCAGCCCCTCCGGTATCGACCTGTCCTTCCGTGATCAGGATGTGCGGGTGCAGGACGATTTGTTCGCGCATGTGAACGGGCAGTGGTTGGACAAATACGAGATCCCGGCCGATCGGGCCGTCGACGGTGCTTTTCGCACGTTGTACGACCAGGCCGAGCTCGATGTGCAGGCGATCATCACCGATAGCGCGGCCGGGGCGGCCGATGATGCTGATGCTCGCAAGATCGGGGATTTGTTCTCGAGCTTCATGGACACCGATACCGTCGCGGCGGCTGGGTTCGCGCCGGTGGCCGACGAGCTGCGGGCGATCGCCGAGGTAACTGATCCGAGCGCGTTCGCCGCGCTGATCGGGCGGTTGCAGCGCACGGGTGTGCGAGGGGCGGTCGCCTACTACGTCGATACCGATGACAAGAACTCCACCAGGTACCTGGTGCACGCGACCCAGTCGGGGATCGGGCTGCCGGACGAGTCCTATTACCGCTCCGATGAATTCGCGGAGATCCGCGAGGCGTACGTCGCGCATATCGCCAAGATGTTCACCATCGCCGCAGCTGACGCATCGCTGGAAGGGCTGATTCCCGCCGACCCGGCCGATGCCGCCCAGCGTGTGTTCGAGCTGGAACGCACACTCGCCGCGGGTCATTGGGATGTCGTCAGGCGTCGCGATGCCGAAAAGAGCTACAACCTCACGACTTTCGATGATCTGGTCGCCGCGAACCCGGAATTCGACTGGGCAGCTTGGGTAGACGGTGTCGCCTCCGGTCTCGACCGTGACGGCAAGGATCTGTTCGCCGAGCTCGTGGTGCGCCAGCCCGATTACCTGCGCGCCTTCGCCACTGCCTGGGCCGATGTGCCGCAAGAGGATTGGCAGGCATGGGCGGCGTGGCAGGTGCTGCACGCGCGGGCGGCTTTCCTCACCGACGAGATCGTCGAGGAGAACTTCGACTTCTACGGCCGCACTCTCACCGGTGCCCAGGAGAACCGGGAGCGCTGGAAGCGTGGCGTGTCGCTGGTGCAGGAGCTGCTCGGCGAGGCGGTCGGCAAACTGTATGTGGCACGGCACTTTCCGCCGCAGGCCAAGGAGCGCATGGTCGAGCTGGTCGCGAACCTGCAGGAGGCCTACCGCCGCAATATCGCCGACCTCGAGTGGATGAGCCCCGACACTCGCGCGGCCGCGCTGACCAAGCTGGAGAAGTTCACCCCCAAGATCGGTTACCCCGACACCTGGCGCGACTACTCCGCCGTCGAGATCGATGCCACTGATCTGGTCGGCAACTACCGCCGCGGCCATGCCGCCGACCACGACCGTGACCTGGGCAAACTGGGTGGCGAGGTCGACAAGGGCGAATGGTTCATGACCCCGCAGACCGTCAACGCCTACTACAACCCGGGCATGAACGAGATCGTGTTCCCCGCCGCGATCCTGCAGCCGCCGTTCTTCGACATGAACGCCGACGACGCCGCCAACTACGGCGGCATCGGCGCGGTGATCGGCCACGAGATCGGCCACGGCTTCGACGACCAGGGTGCCAAGTACGACGGCGACGGCAACATGCAGGACTGGTGGACCGACGAAGACCGCGCCGAATTCGGCAAGCGCACAAAGGCTTTGATCGACCAGTACAACGTGCTCTCCCCCGCCGACCTCGACGACGAGCACACCGTGAACGGCGAGTTCACCATCGGTGAGAACATCGGCGACCTGGGCGGACTCTCCATCGCCCTCGCCGCCTACAAGATCTCGCTCGACGGCAAGGAGCCCCCGGTCATCGACGGCCTCACCGGCCTGCAGCGCGTGTTCTACGGCTGGGCGCAGGTCTGGCGCACCAAGGCACGACAGGAAGAAGCCGTCCGCCGCCTCGCCGTCGACCCGCACTCCCCGCCCGAGTTCCGCTGCAACGCGGTGATCCGCAATATCGACAGCTTCTACGAAGCTTTCGACGTGACCCCCGACGACAAGCTGTACCTCGATCCCGCGCAGCGCGTGACGATCTGGTGACGCGCTCGACCCTGCCGGCGAGCCGATCGCCGGTAGGGTCGGAACCCGTTGCTCGAGAAGGGGTCCGCCCAGTGCGTTATCAGCAAGTAGCCGACGAGGTTTTCACCATCGCAGGCACCGATGTGAACATGGTCCTGCTCCGCGAAGGCCGCGATCTGACGCTGATCGACGCGGGTTGGTACGGCGACGCGGGCCTGATCGAGGCCACCGTCGAAGCCCTCGGCCACCGCCCCGAAGACATCCGCGCGGTCCTGCTGACCCACGCGCACCTCGACCACGTCGGCGCCCTCAACCACCTCCAGGCGAAGTACGGCATCCCCGCCTACACCAGCGCGCTCGAGGTGGCCCACGCCAAGGGTGAGGTCCACGAGTCGGCCACGCCCCTCGACGTCATCAAACGCCTCACCGACGTCTCCACCGTCGGCTGGGCACTGCGCATCACCCGCGCCGGCGGCCTCCGCAAGAACCCGGTCCCCCACATCCAGCCCTTCCCCACCGAAGGCCCCCTGGATCTCCCCGGCCGTCCGGTCCCCGTCCCCACCCCAGGACATACCTCGGGACACTCCGCTTTCCACCTCCCGGCCGCAGGCGCGGTGGTCACCGGCGACACCCTGGTTACCGCCCATCCCACGTCGAAATTCCGTGGCCCCCAGGTACTTCCCGACTTCTTCAATCACTCGACCCCGGATACGGTGGCGGCCCTGGCCGCCCTCGAACAGCTGCCCGCTGATCTGGTGCTCCCCGGCCACGGCGACCCCTACACCGAGGGCATCGGCCGAGCCGTCGACCGCGCGCGGGCCCAGATGACCCAGCGGGAGTAGTGAGCTGATTACTCTCGTTTTATCGGAAGAACGCGAGTAGTTCCCAAGTTGGTAGCGTTTCCCAAAGCGAAAGTTCGGCAAGAACTGATGAATTGGCCAGCACACCTTGTCGAACAGCGACCGTGGACGGCGCGCGGCGGGCGCGGTGCACGGGTGGGACCGGTGCCCGAACAGGTCGCTGTGTCGATCCCCCCGCGCATCGCTCGCCTCGATTTCGCCACCCGGCGAACAACATTGGCGAGCGAAGCAGCCGCGATCGCGGTGACCCATCTGGAAGCCGGCCACGGCAACCTGGCTCCTCTGCGCGAGTTCCTGCTGCGCAGCGAAGCGGTCGCGTCGTCGCGAATCGAGCACATCGACGCGGGCTGGCGAGCATTCAGCAAAGCCTTCGGTGGTGCGACGGCTCGTCCCGAAGCCGCCTCGCAAGTCGGCGCGGTGCGGGCGCTGGCGGGCCTGGTCGACACCGCGACGAACGGCCAGATCACCGAGGCGAGTCTGCTCAGCGCGCATCGGGTGCTGATAGCGCCGGAGTGGGAGAAGGCCGGGCGCTTCCGCACGGTCCAAACCTGGATCGGCGGCAGCGACTACACACCACTCAACGCCCTGTATGTGCCGCCCCCACCGGAACTCGTGCCCGAACTGATGGCCGACCTGCTGGCCTTCGTCGCACGCGGCGACCTGCCGATCCTCGTGCAGGCCGCGCTAGCGCACGCGCAGTTCGTCTCGATCCACCCGTTCGTCAGCGGCAACGGCCGGATCGGTCGCGCCCTGGTGACCGCCATCCTGCGCCGCCGCGGCCTGACCGACCGGGTGACCGTTCCCTTCTCCTCGGTCATGCTCGCCGACACCTCCCGCTATTTCGCCCAATTGGCCGCCTACCGAACCGGTGCCGCCGAGGAATTCGTCGTCTACCTGGCGTTGGCGGCGGTCTACGCGAGCGAGGCCTCGATCGACTCGGCCCGCGCCCTCACCGCGCTCCCCGACGGCTGGCGCGACCGGGCCCGCCCTCGCGCAAGCTCCGCCGACGAAGCCCTACTGGCGAAGCTGCTCGAGCACCCGATCCTCACGATCACCGAAGCGAAAGCAATCACCACAACCTCCGACTCGGCCACCTACCGTGCCCTGGACCGCCTCACCGACGCGGGCATCCTCGAAGTCGTCTCCGACTCCAAACGAAACCGCATCTGGGCCGCCACCGACATACTCGCCGAACTCGGCGCCCTCAACGCCGCGATCGGTCGACGCACCGCGGCGGGCCTGTCCTAGCGCAAGCGCAGTTCGGTGTCGGCGTCGAAGAAGAAGGTCTCCTCAGGCTTGGGACGCAGGTGGAGAGTTTCGCCGAGGGTGGTGTGGAAGCGGCGGTCTACTCGGACGACGATTTTGCCGGAGCGGGTGGAGCAGTCGGTGCCCGCGCCGTGGGTGTAGACGAAGGATTCGGCGCCGAGTTCTTCGAGGAGTTCGGCGACGACGGTGATGCCGGTGGGGTCGGTGGTTACTTCCCAGGATTCGGGGCGGATGCCGAGGACCACTCGGGCACCGGAGATGCTGTGGGGCACCGGGATTCGCAGGCCGTCGAGAACGGCGGAGCCGTCGACCACAGGCGCTTCGAGCAGGTTCATGCCGGGCGAACCGATGAAGCCGGCGACGAACGTGTTCAGCGGGTTGTCGTAAAGCTCACGCGGAGAGGCGATCTGCTGCAAGTTGCCGTCTCGAAGGACCGCGACACGGTGGCCCATCGTCATCGCCTCGACCTGGTCGTGGGTGACGTAAACGGTGGTGGTGCCGAGGCGCTGCTGCAGGGCGGCGATCTGCGAGCGGGTCGAAACACGGAGCTTCGCATCGAGATTGGACAGCGGCTCGTCCATGCAGAACACCTGCGGGCGCCGCACGATGGCGCGCCCCATGGCCACGCGCTGACGCTGCCCACCGGAGAGCTTGGCCGGCTTACGGTCGAGCAGCGACTCGAGTTCCAGCATCGCGGCGGCCTCCTTCACGCGAACCAGCGTGTCGGACTTCGACATTCCCGCATTACGCAGCGCGAACCCCATATTCTCGGCGACGGTCATGTTCGGGTAGAGCGCATAGCTCTGGAACACCATCGCCACGTCACGCGCCCGCGGCGGCAACCCGGTCACATCGCGCGAACCGATCCGGATCGTGCCCGACTCGACGGATTCCAGCCCGGCCAGCATCCGCAGGCTCGTCGACTTGCCGCAGCCGGAAGGCCCGACCAGCACGAGGAATTCACCGTCGGCGATGTCGAGGTCGAGTGCGTCGACGGCGGGGGCGTCGGCGCCGGGATAGCGGTGGGTCACACCGTCGAACTGCACTGTCGCCATGCGAATTACTCCTGAGGAAAGACGAACGGGCCGGTGGCGCGACACCACCGGCCCGCGAGGGAACTACTTGGGCAGCTTGGGCGTGATCTGCCGGTCGATGATCGCCTGGATGTCAGCGGCAACCTTCGCGAGAACCGTTGCCGGATCGGCGTTCTGGAGGCCGATCTGCTCGTAGCCGGTGCCGATGATCTGGTCGGCGCCGGGGACGAACACGCGCGCGTAGTCCTGCGACTTCGCCACCGAGAGCTGGTCGATGGCGACCTTGGAGTTCGGGTTCTTCGCCAGGAAGTCGACCTCGGACGGATCGGTCACGGCCGACTTGCGCACCGGCATGTAGCCCGTGTTCTGCGTGAAGTACGCCGTGTTGGCCGCGTTGGTGATGAACTCGATGAACTTGAGCGCGTTCACCTTTCGCGCGTCCGAGATGCGCGACGGAACAGCAAGACCGGCGCCGCCGGTGGTGACGCCGGGACCGTTCGGGTGCGGCAGGAAGGCGGTGCCGAGCTCGAAGTTGCCGGTGGAGTTCTTCAGGATGCCCTTGAGGTCGCCGGTGGAGGCGATGGTCGAGGCGGCCACGCCGGTGCCGAAGTCGACCGCGATCTGCGGGCGGATGGCGGCGTACTTCTTCACGTTGATCGAATCGCGCAGGTAGGTGGCAGCGGCGATCGAACCCGGATCGGTGAACTTCAGCTTCCACTGATCGGAGTAGGCGCCACCGAAGGTCCAGTTCGGGCCCTGGAAGGTCCAGCCCAGGTAGTTCTTGGCGTCACCCCAGGCGTGGGCGAACTTGTCGCCGCCGACCACGGACTGGATCTTGGGACCCCACTCGTCGAATTCCTGCCAGGAGTTCGGGCCGCGGTCCGGCAGACCGGCCTTCGCCCAGACGTCCTTGTTGTAGTAGAACAGCGGGGTCGAGCGGGCATACGGCAGCGCGTAGTGCTTGCCGTCGAACAGGTAGTCGGCGGCGAGGGAGTCGACGTAGTCGTCGAGCTTCACCCCGGCGGCACCGAAGTGCCCGTCGAGGGGTTCGATCGCCTTGCTCAGCGCGTAGTTGAACCACCAGACATCCGACAGCACAACAACATCGGGCAGTTCACCACCGGTGAGCGCGGCGTTGAACTTCTGCGCCACCTCCTCGTAGTTCTTGCCCGCGTCGACCAGGTTCACCTTCAGCTCGGGGTGCTTGGCCTGGAAGCGGTTGATCAGCTCCAGCTCCAGCTCCTTGGAGGTGCCGGGGTGGTTGGACCAGAACGTGATGGTGTTGGCGTCACCGGAATCACCGGATCCGCCACCGGTGCCCGCGCAGGCGGTGAGCGCCAAAGCTGCTGCGGCACCACCGGAAAGGCCGAGGAAGCCGCGGCGACTCAGCGCCGGGAATCGTGAAGTGGACACGTGGAGCTCCTGTTCGAGAAATCAGCCCTTGACCGCACCGGAGGTGAGGCCCTTGATCATGTGACGTTGCAGGGCGAGGAAGACGATGAGGATCGGCAGCATGGTGAGCACGGTGCCCGCCATCACCGGCCCCCAGTTGGTGACGCTGGGGTTCTCGGTGTTCTGCAGCAGGGTCAGGCCCACCGGCAGCGTGGCGACCTCGGCGGAATCGGCCATCAGGAACGGCCAGAGGTATTCGTTCCACTCGTTGACCAGCGTCACCACCGCGAACGCCACCATCGTCGGCCCCGACATGGGCAGCACGACGCGGGTGAGCAGCCGCCACCAGTTCGCACCGTCCATCCGCGCCGCCTCGATCACCTCGCCGGGTAGCGAGAGGAAGTGGTTGCGCATGAGGAAGGTGCCGAACGCGACGCCGCAGAGCGGAATGATGATGCCCTGGAAGGTGTTTCGCCAGCCGAGCTGGGCGATGAACGCGTAGTTGGAGATCACCGTGATCTGGTTGGGCACCATCAGCGCCGCGATGATCACCAGGAACACGATGTTCTTGCCGGGGAACCGCAGGAACACCAGCCCGTACGCGCTGAACACCCCGAGCGCGAACTTCACCGCCGAGACGATGCCGGTGACGATGATCGAGTTCCGCAGGAAGGTCCAGAACGGCACCGTGGTGGTGGCGTGGCTGTAGTTCTCCGGGTGCCAGCTCGACGGCCAGTAGACCGCGGGCTGGGTGTAGATCTCGGAGCGGTCCTTGAGCGAGGTGATCAGCATCCAGAACAGCGGGACCCCGACGATGATCAGCACGCACACCATCGCCGCGTAGCCGAGCAGGGTCACCGCGCGTTCGCGGCGCCGGTACGAAAGGGTCTGTGGGCCTACATGTTTCATCGTTCGCCTCGGTCCATCACGCGCACCTGGATCAACGTGACCACCAGCAGCACCACGAACATGATCGTGGCCACGGTGGCGCCGTAGCCGGCCCGGAAATTGCGGAACGACTCCTCGTACACCTGGAAAACCATCGTGGTCGTGCCGTTGCCCAGCGGTCCGCCGCGCGTCATCACATTGATGATGTCGAAGACCTGCAGTGAGTTGAGCAGCACCGTGATCGACAGAAAGAAGGTGGTCGGACGTAGTTGCGGCAGAAGAACTTTCGTGAATCGAGTCCAGCTGCTCGCACCATCCATCTCGGCTGCCTCGAGCAATTCGGCCCGCACGCCTTGCAGCGCGGCCAGATAGATCACGAAGGCGTAGCCGAGGTTCTTCCAGATGTAAGTGAGTGTCACCATGAACAGGGCCCATTCCGGGTCCTGATAGAAATCGGGCACATTCTCGACGCCGAGCCGGTGCAGAACGTCTTGTACCAGACCGAAACTCGGATCGAAGATGAATTGGAAAGCCACGCCGATCGCCGCGCCCGAAATCACGAACGGCGCGAAAATCGCCGACCGAACAACATTGCGCCCGAACAGTTTTCGATCGAGCAACATCGCCAACGCGAGGCCGAGCGCCATACTCACCACGACGGCCGCCACGGTGAAGATCACCGTATTGCTGACGACCTTCCACGAGTCGTCGCGCTGCCACCATTCGATATAGTTGTCGAACCCCACCGAATTCGCCACCGGCTCAGCGATATTCCAGTCGGTGAACGACAGCCGGATGTTGTCGGCAAGCGGCCGGTAAACGAACAGGGTGAGCAGCGCCAGGTTCGGCACGACGAGCACTACGAACAGCGCGTAGTCCTGCCACGGACGGCTTCTCCCGGGGAGTACCCGCTCTGGACTCTTTCGCACCGCGGCAGCTTTACGGTGCATGGCGAACCGTTGGTTAACCCAGCCCGCCGATTTTCTGAACATCGGGCACACACTGGCGAGTACAGCAAAAAACCGAACAATACGAACAGAAATGATCGTATTGTTCGGCTTTTGTTCAGGCGTTTAGTTCCAGTCGCCCAGACCGTCGCCGGAGCTGAGGGTGCCACCCTGCGTACCGGTGACGATCACGGCGTCACCACGACGGGTGTTCTCCAGGAACCACTTTCCGTCCTCGGTGCTCACATTGAGGCAGCCGTGGCTGGCATTGGAGTAGCCCTGCTGGCCGACCGACCACGGGGCGGCGTGCAGGAAGATGCCGCTGTTGGACAGCCGCGTCGCGTATTCGACCTCGAGCTTGTAGCCCTCGGGATCGGTGACCGGGACGCCGTAGGTGGAGGAGTCCATCGTCATCTTCTCGAGCCGCTCACCCACGATGTAGGTGCCGTTGGGGGTCTCGTAGCCGGGCTTGCCGAGCGAGGTCGGCATTTCCCGGACGATCTCGCCGTTGCGGGTCACGACGATCATCTTGGTGGCGTCGTCGACGGTGGCGACCAGCGCGTCACCGATGTGGAACGAGCTGGTGGTGCCGCCCGCGACCACGGTCACGTCGGTGTTGGCAGGCCAGAACTCGGTGGGCTTCCAGCGGACCTGCTTGCTCGAGGTCCAGTAGAAGTGGCCGGGCGCGTTGGCGCTCGAGGTGACCTTGATGGCCCGCTCGGCGGCCGCGCGGTCCTCGACCGGCTCCTGGAAGGTGATCGCGATCGGCTGCGCGACGCCGACGGTCTCGCCGTCGGCGATGTTGATGCGCGGCGGCGCGAAGGGCGCCTGCTGCGCGGGCTCGTTCACCGCGGGCTGGCTGGAACCGCCGCCGAAGAACGGCAGATTCGGCTGAGCCTGCGCGGGCCCGACGACCAGCGCGCCGGTCGCCGCGATCGCTGCCGACAGCAGCAGGCCCCGGCGGAGCCAGTGCGATTGCTGCACATTTGCCTCGTAATGCATAGGTTTCTCGTCCATTCCATCTCTCGCTGCCGCCCGGTGGGGGTGCGAGATCTACTCAGTGACGCTTGCTCTCATTGACGCAGAGGCCGCGACGGGTCTCTGCGAGGTAACGATTCCCCGACCCTGACCCTCCATTACTACCCGCACCAGCCGACTCGGGGCCAGCCGCGCCGCGCAGTGATAACAGTGCCGCAACTATGTGCTGTGGGTCACATAACGGCCTGTGATTCATCGGCTTTCGTCAAACGCCGCGCTCACAGCGGCGAGTCGATGGCGGTGCGTGCGAGCAGCCCGGAAGCACATCGGTGTGAGTCTCAAACGTCACGTGAGGCAGATCACCCCGTCCGTGTGAAGTGGATCGCTCGATCCGGCGCGGTCGCGAGATTGCGCGGCACGGTGCGCGGTCGCCTGCCGAGTGCCAGGGCGGGGTCGAGGGTCAACCGGACCTCGGTCAGCAGGGTTGCCAGCACGATCCGCAGCTCGTAGTCGGCCAGCGTCGCCCCGATGCAGCGCCGGTGCCCGCCGCCGAACGGCGCGAACTCGAACGGGCTCACCTTGCGATCGAGGAATCGGTCCGGATGGAACAGGTGCGGCGCGGGCCAGGTCGAGGGCTGGCTGTGCAGTACGCCCACGGCAAGGCCGATGGTGGCGCCCGCCGCCACGTCGACCCCGCGCCAGCGCAGCGGCTCGGTCACCGTGCGCAACACGATCGGCACGGGTGGGTGCAGGCGCAGGGTTTCCTGGCAGACGGCGTCGAGCAGCGGAAGGCGCGCCTGCTCGGCGGGGTCGTCGCCCGCGGTGGGGAGCTCGGCGAGCAGGCGGGTGAGCAGGCCGGGGTCGCGGTGCAGGTGGTAGAGCGCCCAGGTGAGGGTGGTCGCGGTGGTTTCATGGCCCGCGACCACCAGGGTGCGCAGTTGTTCGCACAGTTCGGTGTCGGTGAGGACGGTGCCGTCGTCGTAGCGGGTGGCCAGGAGCAGGTCGAGGAGGTCGCCGTCGGCCGGGCCGATGCGGCGGCGCTCGGCGATGTCGGCCAGGAGAAGGTTGTCGAGCCGTTCGCGGGCGGCGGTGAATCGTGCCCACGGCCCGAAACCGCCTATGCCACGGCGTAATACGGGCGCCACCATGAGCGGGGTGGTGAACGCGGCGAGGAAATCGTGGACGACACTGCCGTATTCGGCTTCACGACCGAGATCGGAGCCGAAGATCGCGGCGAGAATGACTCGCTGGGTGATGGTGCGTGCGGCGGCGAGTGCATCGATCCGGGTGCCAACCCGCCACGAACCGGTTGTGCCACTGTGGATCTCGTGCAGGGTGGCATCGCGAATCACCTTTCCCAGCACGCGCACCCGCGCGGCGTGCAGAGCGGGCGCCACCATCGCGCGATCGGTTCGATGCCTGGTCCCGGAACTGAGGATCAGCGACGCGGCCCCGACCATCGGCTCGATCGGATTGGGCCGCGGCGGCTCGAGCAACGCCATCGGCGCACGGAACAACTCACGCGCCCCCTCGGCCGTTCCGGTGAACAAGACCGACGGAAAACCGGGAAACCCGACCGCGAACGGATCACTGCGCGCGGCCCGTCGCCGCAGGTAGCCCTCGAAATCCCGACCCGCGGCCAGGCCGTGCAGCAACGACCAGCGTGGGGTGGAGGGCGCGGGATTCATATCCACTACTACGGCCGACACAGCCGAGTGGTTCAGGTTCGCAGCGATCGCACAGTCCCCTGTGCCATCGCCGCGAGTTTGGCCAGGCGGGCGTCGCCGAGGGCGGTGACGGCGCCGCCGAGGCGGTTGGTGACGAAGGCGATCGACATGCCGAGGTCGGGGTCGGCGTAGGCGCCGGATCCACCGACTCCGTAGTGGCCGAACGCATTTCGTGGCTGCTGTTTGGTCATCAGCACCGGTCGGTGGTAGCCGAGGGTGAAGCGCAGCGGTAAGCCGAGGACGTAGTCGCGGCTGCTGGTCTGCTGGGTTCGGTTGATCGTGTCGATCGTCTCCGGTCGCAGGAACTGCACGTCGCCGAGTTGACCGCCGTTGGCGAGTGCGCCGTACATCCTGGCCAGCGCGCGAGCCGAGAACACGCCGTTCCAGCCGGGCATCACCGCATCGTGCACGCGCGGATCGCGGACCAACTCGTCGAAACTCTCCGGCATCCCGGCCTCGGCCAGCCCACGCGCGGGCCGCACCCACGACAGCACCGACGACGCGGTGTTCCAGCGGATACCCGGCGGCGCGAGATGCGGGAAGATCTTCGCGATCCGATGCCGCTCCCCCGGCGGCACCTGGAACCAGAACTCGTCGATTCCCAAGGGCTGCGCCACTTCTCGGCGCAACACCTCGGTGAACGGTTCGCCGGTCGCTCGCTGCACGATCTCGGCGACCAGCCAGCCGAAGGTGATCGCGTGATAGCCCGAACTGCGGATGCGACGCGGGTCGGCGGGGCTCTCGGCGAGCGCGGTCACCACCGCCTCGTAGTCGAGAATGCCCTCGCGGCCGGGCACCAACCCGCGCACCCGGTGCAGCCCGGCGCGGTGGGACAGCACGTCACGCACGGTGATGTCGTCCTTGCCGTGCGCCCCGAACTCCGGCCAGTAGGTGGCCACCGGTTCGTCGTAATCGATGAGCCCGCGCTCGGCCACCCGGTGCAGCACGGTGGCGGCGACGCCCTTGCCGGTGGAGAAGGTGAGCGCGATGTTCTCGCCGGTCCAGCGCTGATCCTTGGCCGCCCAACCCGCCCAGATATCGACGACAGGGACGCCGTCCAGATATATGGCCAGCGCACCGCCACCGCGACTCGGCTGGGTGAACATGCCGAAGAAGTGATCGGCGAGCCGGATGAAGCGCGGATCGACCACCATCTGCCGTGGCGCCGCGAAATCATCGGCCGGAGCTTCCAACATCGCCGATACCTCCTGATACACGATCGGGGGGAACCCGAGGGTAGCGCAGTAAAAGACCCGCCGGGCTGGAGTCGACGGAGGTGCCTCGAGTGGTGTATTCACAATAGGTGTTTGCAGATTTGCGCGTCGGCCGACTCGTCGGCGCGGTCGCCATGGCCGTGACCGCGTTCGTTTCGACCGGTTGCGGTGGCACCATCGACGGCTACGCCCAACCGGCGATCGACGTCGTCCCCGCGACGAGCAGCGCGACGCCGACCACCAAACCGGGCAAGTCGACCACCGCCAAGCCGAGCAAGCCCGCGCCGACCTCGAGCCGGGGCGGCACCACCGACTTCCAGGCCGATGTCGGCGACTGCGTGGCCCTCGGCGGCACCGCCGACGACGCGACCATAGCGAAGGCCGCGTGCGGCAGCCGCTCGTCGAACTTCAAGGTCATCGGCAAGGCCAAGACCAGTAGCGGCTGTGTGGGCGACCGCGACCAGTACTACGCCGAGACCCTCGACGGCGTCGAGACCGGCGCGCTGTGCCTCGACATCGACTGGGTCGTCGGCGGCTGCCTCGACCTGGGCGGCGACGACCCCAAGCGCATCGACTGCACCGAGGGCGGCGCCGAACCGGTCAAGGTGATCACGATCAAAAAGGGCTCCACTGATCCCGGCGACTGCCCCAGCTCCGCCGACTCCAATTACGAGTACGCCGAGCGTCGCGTGATCGTCTGCCTGGCGAGCTTGTAATCAGGCGAAAGCCGGGCGTGGCGGCTAGCTTGGAAGTGTGACCGAGACGGTTCCGCTGAAGTCGGCTACGGGCCGGTGGATTCTGCTCGCCACCATCCTCGGCTCGTCGATGGCGTCACTGGATGCCACCGTCGTCTCCGTCGCGCTGCCACGCATCGGCGAATCGCTGCACACCGATGTCGCTGGTCTGCAGTGGACCGTCAACGGTTACACCCTCACCCTCGCCTCGTTCATCCTGCTCGGCGGTTCGCTCGGTGACCGACTGGGCCGTCGGCGCGTATTCGTCTGGGGGATCATCGGATTCGCGATCACCTCGCTGTTGTGCGCGCTCGCGGTGAACATCGAGATGCTGGTCGTGGCGCGGCTGCTGCAGGGCGTGGCGGGCGCGCTGCTCACCCCGGGGAGTCTGGCGCTGATCTCGGCGTCGATCGACAAGCGCGATCAGGGTAGTGCGATCGGACTGTGGTCCGGGCTCGGCGGGGTGGCCGGTGCGTTCGGGCCGCTGCTCGGCGGTGGGCTGATCGACCTGGTCGGCTGGCGGGCGATCTTCCTGCTCAATGTGCCGCTCGCGGCGCTCGTCGCCGTTGTCGCGGTGAAGCACGTGCCGGAAAGTCGTGATCCGGACGCGCCCGCACGGATCGATGTGCCCGGTGCGGTGATCGTCGCGTTCGCGCTCGGCGCCCTCACGCTGGGACTCATCGACGCGCGGGCCGTGCTGGTGGCCGTCGGAGTCGGCGCGCTGGTGTGTTTCGTGCTGGTGGAAATGCGCAGCCCGAACCCGCTGGTACCGCCATCGCTGTTCCGATCGCGGGTGTTCACGGCGGCCAACCTGGTGACCTTGCTCGTGTACGCCGCGCTCGGCGGCGTCTTCTTCCTGCTGGTCCTGCAATTGCAGCTGGTCGCGGGCTATTCGCCGATGGCTTCGGGCGCGGCGGGACTGCCCGTCACGGTGCTGATGCTGGTGCTCTCGGCGCCGGCGGGCCGGTGGGCGCAGCGACACGGGCCGCGGATTCCGATGACATGCGGTCCGCTGCTGGCCGCGGGTGGGGTGTTCGCGCTGCTGCGGATCGGGGCCGACGCGGACTATCTCACCGATGTGCTGCCCGGCGTGTTCGTCTTCGGGCTCGGCCTGTCGGTGATGGTCGCCCCGTTGACCGGCGCGGTACTCGGTGCGGTGCGCGAGGGCGAGGCGGGCATCGCGTCCGGGGTGAACAACGCCGTCGCGCGCACCGCACAGCTGCTCGCGGTCGCGGCGCTGCCCGGATTGGCCGGGCTGTCGGGCGCTTTCAGCGATCCGGTCGCCTTCGCCGCCGGCTTCGACACGGCGATGCGCTGGTGCGCGGTGCTACTTCTGCTCGGGGCGGGTATCGCCGCGGTTCTGCTGCGGGTTCCGCGCCGAGCACCCGAACCCGAGCGCGTCGACTGCCTGCCGCACTGCGCGGGCGCGGCCGGACCGGCGCTCGCCCCCGCTACCGCCACAGAAAAATAGCGGGCCGCGTGCACAACCACGCGACCCGCTCGATATTCGACAGAAGTACTAGATCGGGTGGAAACCCGAGCCGACGCCGCCACGGGCGTTGATGTCGTCCATGATCGAGTTCATGTTCGTCCCGACCTCGGGCCCGAAGCAGGCCACGGCCAGGTAGGCGTTCACCATGCCGACCAGCGTCGACCCGACGACGACCGGCGCGCCGGAATCGCCCTCGACCACGCACATCTGCGACCAGGTCTCGGTATTGGTCTGGAACACATCGCCCCAGGTGATGCCACAGGTGTTGCCGGTGGTCCGGCCTTCCTTGCAGACGATCGTCGGGAACTGCGCCGGCCCGCCGACGCCGGTGATGCTCACGTTGCCGATTCGGTTGACCGGGATGATCCGGCCCGGCGTGAACTCGATGACCGCGTAGTCGAGTTCGTGATTGCTGTACGCGAAACGGCCGATCTCGCCGTAGCCGCGATCCACCTCCGCGCTGACAGTGGCGCCCGCGTCGCCGCAGTGGCCCGCGGTGAGACCGACCAGCCTGCCTGCCCCGTCGTGCCCGACGGTGGTGACGGTGCACTCGAACGCGTTGTCGATCACGATGCCGGAGCCGCCGCCGATCACCGGGGGGCCTGCTTGCGCGGTGGCCGCGCCGGTGCCGAGCAGAGCTGCACCGAGCGCGACGGCGAAGGCGGCTCCTGCCACCTTGGCGAGTTTGCTGAACATGTCCCTCCAGATGTCGGAAGTTCGCACGATATCAATACGGTCTGTCTATCGTGCCTGTATTCGGTCCCGGGCGCGCCCCCGGACCGGTGCGTTTGCTGCCGATCTCGCTGCGCCTTCGCGGGTGGTTGTCATAGCGATTCCCTATCGGAATCATCTCCCGGCGCGTCGTTCGTGTTTCTCGCGTGATCTGTTCGGATAATTCGGCGAGGACTTCGTTATGAATGACAGACTTCCGCAATATTTCTTTACCGCGACCGCCGGTACTGGGAAACCATGTGGGAAAAGACCTTCGCGCGTAATCCGCAGACCGCGGTAAATGTGGGCTGTAGGGTCCCGCGTGGCAGGACTCATAGCCGTTTAAGACAGTGACCTCTATCTATGACAGCGCTCACATGTCGGTGGTGTGTTCTGCGCTACTCCGTAGTAAGGTGCGTCAAGCAAACAAGTCGCTGGGGCGTTGAGGGCCCGGCGTCGAGAGGGGTTCAGCAGTGCAGTCGACCGAGAGTCCGCCCACACGTTCACGAGTCAGCGAGGCTGCCAACTGGACGAAGGGCCTTTGGGACGACCACCCGAAGAAATCGCTGGAAACCTTCGGTCGACAGATCACGATGGGTTTCGAGGCGATCACGGAGTTGATCGTCGCGATCTTCCGTCGGCGTTTTCCTTTCGACGAGTTCGTCCGCCAGTGCGCGTTCATGTCCAACGTCGCCGCCGCCCCGACCCTGCTCGTCGCCATCCCGATCGCGGTCATCGTCTCGATCCAGGTCGGCGCGGTCGCCGGACAAGTCGGCGCGACCTCGTTCATCGGCGCGGCCAACGGGCTCGGCATCATCCAGCAGGGCGCGCCGCTGGTCACCTCGATCATGATCGCTGGCGCGGTCGGTTCGGCCGTCTGCGCCGACCTCGGCTCGCGCACCATCCGCGAAGAGATCGACGCGATGAAGGTGATGGGCGTCGATCCGCTGCGCAGGCTGGTCGCCCCCCGGCTCGGCGCCGCGATGATCGTCAGCGTATTGCTGTGCGGCTTCGTGGTTTTCGTCGGCTTCATCACCGGCTACATGTTCAACATCTTCGCCCAGGCGGGTACCCCCGGTTCCTACATGAGCACCTTCGCCTCGTTCGCGGTCAGCCGTGACCTCGCGGTGGCGCTGCTCAAGTCGATGCTCTTCGGTCTGATCGCCTCGATCATCGCCTGCGACTGCGGCCTGAACGCCCGCGGTGGCCCCGGTGGTGTCGCCAACGCGGTGAACTCGGCGGTCGTCAGCTCCATGGTGATGTTGCTCGGCGTCAACCTGGCGATCACCCAGATCTACTCCGCTGTCTTTCCCCCACAGGTGGTCTGAGCCATGTCATCTACATACACACCGCCGCTACTGCGGCCGATTCGTGTCCTGAAGAAGGCGGGCGCCGCGCCTGGCGGCATGCTCGCGCGCCTGGGTCACCAGGTCTTCTTCTTCCTTCGTTCGGTGGGCTCGATCCCGCTGGCGTTCAAGCAGTACCCGAAGGAGATCTGGCGTCTGCTCTCCGACGTCACCTGGGGTAACGGCAATATCGTCGTCGGTGGTGGCACCATCGGCGTCATCCTGATCATCAGTGCCTTCGGTGGTATGACGGTCGCCATCCAGGGCTATACCTCGCTGAACCTGCTCGGTCTGAGCCCGATCACCGGCGCGATCTCGGCCTTCGCCACCACGCGCGAGCTCGGCCCGCTGCTGGCGGCACTGGCCTTCGCGGCCCAGGCGGGCTGTCGATTCACCGCTCAGCTCGGCGCGATGCGCATCTCCGAGGAGATCGACGCGCTCGAGTCGGTCGCCATCCGTCCGCTGCCCTACCTGGTCAGCACCCGGATGATGGCCGCGGTCATGGCGATCGTGCCGCTGTACTGCCTCGGCCTCGCGATGGCCTACCTGTCCTGCGCGTTCACCGTCGGCCTGATCGGCGGTACGGCATCGGGTACCTACTCGCACTACTTCTACCAATTCCTGGTCCCGACGGACGTGCTGTACTCGCTGCTCAAGGCGGTCGTGTTCGTCATGATCACCACCTTCATCCAGTGCTACTACGGATTCTTCGCCTCGGGCGGACCCGAGGGCGTCGGTGTGGCCGCGGGCCGCGCGATCAAGATGTGCATCATCCTGGTCGTCTTCGCTGACCTGTTCATGACATTGGCGATCTGGGGCCTCAGCCCCGGTATCAGGATTTCGGGGTAAGGCGCGATGATCATCGATCCGAGTGGGCGTGGGCCCACCATGAAACAGCTCTACATCGCCGGCACGGCCGGAGTGATCGTGTTCGCCGTGATCCTGGCGTTCCTGATGGCCCGCTACGAAGGCTATTTCGTCCCGAAGACGAAGGTGGTCGCCAAGCTCGGCACCACCGGCGACGGCCTGCCGGCGGACGCGGACGTGAAGTTCCGCGGCATGCTGGTCGGCACGGTCGACGGTGTCGACGTGCAGCAGCAGGGTGCGGTCCAGAACGTGCGGATCAACCTCACACCCGAGTCCGCCGACGGCATTCCGGCCAACGTCACCGCACGCGTCGTGCCGAGCAACCTGTTCGCCGTGACCTCGGTGGAGCTGGTCTACAACGGTGCCGACGGCAACCACTTGAAGGAAGGCTCGGTCATCGAGGAGGACCGCAGCAAGGGCACGATCGCGCTGCAGGACACGCTCACCTCGGTGCGCGACATCCTCGACGAGATCGACCCGGTGCAGTTCGGCCGGGTCCTGGGCACCCTCACCCAGGCGCTCGACGGCACCGGCCGGGTTCCCGGTTCGACGATCCAGCGGCTCGACCAGTGGGTCACCGAGGTCTCCGAGGCAGGCCCGAACCTGAACGGGATCCTGAACGACTTCTCCACCGCGGCGCACGCGCTCAACGAGTCGGCGCCGGAACTGCTCGATGTCCTCGGCAAGTCGGTACAGACCGCGAACACCATCGCGACCAACCGGCAGGGGCTCATCGACGTGATCTCCGGGGTCTCGGCCACCACCGTGCGCCTCGATGATCTGTTCATGCTCAACGGTGACGCGGCGAAGCAGATCACCACCGACGGTGCGGTCGCCTTCGGCGCGCTGGCCTACGACCCGGTGGGTATCAGCAAGTCGATCACCGACATGGGCACCTCGGTCGCCGCGCTGAACACGACGTTCACCTGGGGACCGAAGAAGCAGCAGGTGTGGAACGCGGGTCTTATCCTCCCCGGTATGCCCTACGTCCCGTACACCGTCGCCGACTGCCCGCGCTACGGCGAGATGGCGGGCCCGAGCTGCGCCACCGCGCCCACCGAGCCGATCCTGCCGGAACTGCCGGAGAACCTCCGTCCCCGCGCGCTGGACTCGGCCGCCGGCCTCGCACCGCTGGTGTCGATTCCGGGCTTGAACATCCCCGGCCTCACGATGCCCGGCTTCACCCCGACCGCCGAACCCGCGCAAACGGGCCCGATCGCCTTGCCCGGTTTGCCTGTGATTCCCGGTTTGCCCGCGATTCCCGGACTGACCGCGCCCGCCTCCGCAACCGGACCGGCGGCCACTACCGCGCCGGCCGCGACCACGCCGAGCGCCAAGCCGATCTCCTACACCGGTAACGCCGCGATCGCGGCCATGCTCGGCCGCAAGCCGACGGTGGCGGAGTACCTGCTGTTCGGCCCGATCACCAAGGATTCGACGTTGACAGTGACCGAAGGCAAGGTCGATCGATGAGCATCAAGAAACCGCTGATCGGGTTCAGCATTTTCGCCCTGGTATCGATCCTGGTGACGGTGGTCGTGTGGAACACCCTCGCCCGCACGGTGCCCGGCGACACCCGCAAGTACACCGCCGTCTTCACCGACGTGCTCGGCCTGCGATCGGGCGACGACGTTCGGATGGCGGGTGTGCGCGTCGGCAAGATCGAGAAGATCGAGCTCGACGACAGCAACAACGCCAAGGTGTCGTTCATCGTGCAGTCCGACCAGGCCGTCTACGGCAACACCAAGGCGCTGGTCCGCTACCAGAACCTGATCGGCCAGCGCTATGTGGCGTTGGAGCCGGGCAAGGACGGCAATACCGATCAGCTCCGGTCGGGAGCGACGATCCCGCTCACCAACACCGAGCCCTCCTTCGATGTCTCGGCCCTGCTCAACGGTTTCCAGCCGATGTTCCAGGCGCTCGAGCCCGCTCAGGTCAACGCCATGTCGGAGAGCCTGATCCAGGCACTACAGGGCGACGGAGTCTCGTTGTCGGCGTTCATCATCCAGGCCGCGCAGCTGGCCACCGACTTCCAGCGGCGCGACGGGATCCTCTCGGATGTGATCGTCAACCTGTCCGCGGTGATGACCGGTCTCGCCAAGCGCGGTGACCAGCTGGAGACGCTGGTCACCCAGACCAGGGCGCTGATCGGTGGGCTGTACTCGCAAGGTCAGTCGCTGCAGAACTCGGTGCAGACCCTGTCGAACAACACCACCTCGGTGGTGAACATGCTCGCGGCGATGCAGCCGAAGTTGATCGAGACCCAGAACGCGACGGTCGCGGCGACGAGCCTGCTCATCGTCAACGGCGAGCGGCTCGACCGGGCCGCGATCGACCTGCCCGCGGTGGCCGCGGGCTTCGGCCGGGTCACCTCGGAGGGGGCGTACGCCAACTCAGGGTTCTGCCGGTTGGATCTCTCGCTCTACGGAGTGCTCTTCCCTCGCGGCATTTTCAGTCAGATCGGCGGAAACAAGCAGTCGGCGGTGTGCAGATAATGGTCAATAAATTCCGACAGCGGTTCAATGGCAACCGAAACTTCTGGCTCGGCGTCATCGGCGCCGCACTGGCGGCGGTGTTGATCGCGGTGGCGAGTATCTACACCGTCCTCGGCATCGGCAAGCAGTCGATCGACGCCGAGTTCAAGCAGGCCGCCGGCATCAAATCCGGTGACCGCGTCGCGGTCTCGGGTGTCGGCGTCGGCACGGTGAGCGGTGCGCGCATCGACGGCGACAAGGTGATCGTCTCGATGAACATCGACGGCGACGTCGACCTCAAGAAGAACGCGCACGCCACCATCAAGATGGCGACGCTGCTCGGGGCTCGCTATGTCGAGCTCGACCCCGGCGACGGTGAGAACCTGAAGGGCGACCGCATCGCGATGGCGAACACGACGGTCCCCTACGACCTCGCCGACGTCATCCAGCGCGGTACCCCGGAGTTCCAGCAACTCGACACCAAGCAGCTCGCGGCGTCGCTCAACGCGGTGAACTCACAGCTGACCGGGTCGCCCGAACTCGTCGCCCAGGCGCTCGACAGTGTCGGCGCGGTGGCGAAGGTGATCGAACGCCGTCGGGGCGAGGTCGACCAGCTGCTCAAGGATCTGAGCCAGGTGACCACCATCCTCGGCGAGAACCGCAACAGCGTGTTGCTGGTGATCACCCAGGGTGAGGCCATCGCCAGCCGCGTGATGCAGCGTCAGGAACTGCTGCGTCAGCTGCTCGACGGTGTCGCCACACTCACCCGCCAGCTCCACGAGCTCGGCCTCGACGACAACGGACAGCTCTCGCAGACCATCGACAATCTCAAGACGATGTCGGAAGGTCTGCAGAAGAACAAGGAGAATCTCGACACCTTGTTCTCGGTCGGTGCGCCGACCGCGCGATACCTGGGCAACGCGACCGGCGATGGTCCCTACGCGGGCCTGGCGCTGCCGTGGCTGTTCCCCGACAACTGGCTGTGTGCCGTCGACCTCGTTGAAGGATGCCAATGAACGCGAGAATCCGTGCGCGCGTAGCACGATCGGTCGTTGCGGGCGCCGCAGTGCTCGCCTTGGGTAGCTGCTCGCTGCCGGGTCCGTTCAATTCGCAGACCAAGATCACCGCCGACTTCCTCAGTGCGGCGGGCATGTACGAGGGCAACGATGTGATGGTCCTCGGCATCAAGGTCGGCACCGTCGACAAGATCGTGCCGAAGGGTCTGTACTCCGAGGTGCACATGACCGTCGACGCCGGGGTGGAGGTCCCGTCGAATGTCGAGGCGGCCATCGTCTCGCCGTCGGTCGTCACCGATCGCCACATCGAGTTGACCCCGCCCTTCACCGGTGGCGACAAGCTGAAATCGGGTAGCCATCTGCCCGAGCAGCGCACGCACACCCCGATCGAGCTCGAGAAGATGATCGAGACGATCGACAACTTCGCCAAGGCGCTCGGCCCCGAGCCGGGCCAGGAGGGTCTCGGACCGCTGTCGGGCCGAGCGCTCTACCCGATTCTCAACGGCAACGGCGAGAAGATTCGCGACACCCTCGGTGCGCTGTCGGCGGCCTTGAAGGTCGGTACCGACAACAAGGACGCGATCGCCAACATCATCATCCAGCTCAACGAGCTCACCACCATGCTGGCCGAGAACGACCAGTCGGTGCGCGATTTCAGCAACCAGGTCACCCAGATGACCGGGATGCTCAACGAGCAGGCCCCCGGTTTGCAGGCCACCCTCGACAATCTCAACGCCGTGTTGGCGAACACGTCGGCCACGTTGAGCGACAAGAGCTCCGACCTCGCGGTGACGCTGGCCGGTCTCACCAACGTGACCCAGCAGTTGCGTGGCAGCTCGCGCGACATCACCGAGATCGTCGACGTGCTGCCGACGACGATGCAGAACCTCAGCAACGCGGTGGACCGCAACGGCAGGTACGTGCGGCTGCACGCGAAGCTCGGTGAGTCGCTGTCGAGCGAGATGGTGATCACCTTCTGCGAACGGATTCAGATGCGATCCGAGGGCTGCCGCACCGGAAACATGCAGGACTTCGGTCCGGACTATGGGTTGACCGCCGCGATGCTTGGACTGACGAAATGATGTCGATGAACCGAAAGACTCGCCGCGCCAAGGCGGTGCTGGCCGCGGCGGCGCTGACCACCGTGACGTTGGCCGTCTCGAGCTGCGGGCTGACCGTGGAGAGCCTGCCGCTGCCCGCGCCGGGCGTCGGCGGTGAAACCTACACGCTGCACGCGGAATTCGAGAACGCGCTCAACCTGCCCAACCAGGCCAAGGTCAAGATCGGTGGCTCCGATATCGGCGTGGTCTCCAAGATCTCGACCAAGAACTTCCAGGCCGTGATCGACATGCAGATCCGCGAGGACATCCAGCTGCCGAAGGGCAGTGTGGCCGAGCTGCGGCAGGCCACCCCGCTCGGCGACGTGTTCGTCGCGGTGGTCAAGCCGACCAACCCCAGCGCTGCCATGATGACCGACGGCGAGACCATCACCCGCGAGTTCACCTCGGCGGGTGCGACTGTCGAGCAGCTGCTGCTGTCGGTGACGATGTTGTTCAACGGTGGCGGCTTGGCCAGCTTGAGCAGGCTCGGCACCGAACTCGGTTCCATCCTCGGTGGGCACGGCGGCGAATTGGCCCACCTGACCACGCAGCTGACGGGCGTGCTCGGCGACCTCAATGCCAACAGCACGCAGATCGATTCGGTGCTCACCGAGTTCAACACGCTGGCCGGGACGATCAGCTCCAAGCGTGGCGAACTCGGCCAGGTCGCGGACACGTTGCCCACTGCGATCGGTGCGATCGCGGAGAACACCAACGCGCTCACCGATATGCTGGCCCGGCTTTCGTACACCTCCGAAGCGCTGGGTGACTACGCCAGGACCAACACCGATCAGCTTGGTACCCTGCTCGACAGCGTCACGAGCCTGACCAGCCAGATCTCCTCGACCGGGGACCGGCTCGCCTTCGTGCTCGATCAGCTGGCAATCCTGCGGCCCGGCCTCGAGCAGACCACCAAGGGCAAGGGTCTGATTCCGTACGCGAATCTCACCAACCTCGACATTCCGCTGATCACCGCGCCGGGTACCGCCCGGCTGCCCAATATGCAAGACGCGAACGACTTTGTCGGCAGCTTCGTCCAGGTGCTGCTGGTCGTTCAGGGCCGGCTGGGAGGCCACCGATGAGCAAGCTGTTCAAACAACACAAGCTCCTGCTGGCGAACTGCACGTTGGTGCTGGTGTTCGTGTTCGGTGCCGCCTACCTGGCGATCGATGTCATGCGGTACAACCCCTTGCAGCGCGACTACGAGGTCACCGTGAAGCTCGACCGCTCCGGCGGTCTGCAAGAGGGCAACGACGTGACGATGCGGGGTTACCGCATCGGCCAGGTCACCTCGATCAAGATCATCGACAGCGGCGGTTCGATCGCGGCGGTGGCCAAGATCGACCGTCGGTACCAGGTTCCGCAGGACACGCTCGTCTCGGTGCAGGCACTGTCGGCGGCGGGCGAGCAATACATCGACTTCAAGCCGAGCACCGATAGCGCCCCGTATCTGAAGAACGGTGCCGTCATCGACCACAACGATGGCAAGGTGCGCACGCCCACCCCGGTGTGGGAAGTCCTCGACGACACCACCCTGCTGGTCTCGCAGGTGGACCCGAAGCAGTTCAAGGTCATTCTCGATCAGCTCGACATCGCGTTGAGCGCGGGCCCTGACCAGTTGCGTGCCTTGGTCGAGGGTGCGAGCATCGCCGTCGCCGGTCTGCACAACCTGCTCCCGCAGACGGTGAACCTGGTCAAGAACCTGCAGGTGATCATGGCAACCACGTCGCACGCGCAGCCGGACCTGCAGACGCTCACGCGCAATTCCGGTTCCCTGCTCGATCAGTTCAACAAGGCCGACGGTGAACTGCAGCAGGTTCTGCAGGCTGCGCCCAAGCAGTTCGAGGCGCTCGGCGCGGTACTCGACGAACAACGTGATCCGCTCACCTCGGTGGCGACCAACCTGACCGCGATCACGCGTGCGGCCACTCTCCGCGCCCCGGCGCTGCGGCTGCTGTTCCCGTCACTCGGCGAGGGCATCGGCGCGTTCGGTATCCCGGCGCACGACGGCGAGTTCCACGCGATGATCGACATCTGGCCGCGTCCGGTGTGCAAGTACGACACCAAGCCTGAGCCCTTCTGGCAGGTCCAGGACGGTACGTTCCCGAAGTGGAACTACTGCACCAACCCGCCTCCCGGCCAGCAGATTCGTGGCGCGGCCAACGTGCCACGACCGAACATCCCGGACAACGGTTCGTTCATGCCGCCGGGCGTCGACCCGAACGAGCGCACGTTGAAGCCGGTCAACTGAGCACAGCGACCGAGCCGCCGAGACGGTACCGTGGGCGCCCGGCCTACCATGCAGTGATGCCGGGCGCACACGGAGTGTGACCGGAGCTACCGTCACGCCCATCGAAGCGCAGCCGCGCGAAACAGAAACAAGGATTTGATTTTCATGGCAACGGACGACACCGCGAACGATTCGACGAAGCCCACGCCCGAGGACGTGGAAGCGACGAACAGTACGCCCTCGCCCGATCCGGCCGCGAAGAGCGAAGACGTCGATGCGACGGCGAAGACCGAGGTCATCGAGAAGAAGTCGACGGGCGCCGAGAAGCCTGTGAGCACCGAGAAGCCTGTGAGCACCGAGAAGGCAGCTGGCGCCGAGAAGGCGGCCAGCACGGAGAAGGCACCGACCGAGTCCGAGTCGAAATCGGCGGGTTCGCGTGGGCCGTGGATCGCCGCGGCCGCCGCCGGTGTCGCGGCGGTGGCACTCGGAACGGCTGCTGCCGCGTTCGGTGTGCTCTGGATGCAGCAGAACGAAAAGGCCGACCAGACCGTGGCCGCGACCACCGCGGCTTGTGATTTCGTCCGCAAGTTCGTGGTGTTCGACGGCACCCGTGATGTCACGCCGTACTTCGACGAAGTCAAAGCCGCGAGCACTGGTGAGTTGAAGAAGAACTTCGAGATCGGCTCCGAAGCACTGCGGCAATCCATCCTGGACGTCCGCGCGAAGTCGACAATCGAGGAACTCGACTGCGCCTACCAGTCGGGCGATGAAGATCAGGCGACCGTACTCGGCACCTGGATCCAGTTCCAGAGCAACACGATCACCAACGAGACTCGGCCGATGATCTTCCCGGTGGAGATCACCCTGGACAATGTCGACGGCAAGTGGCTGGTGTCGATGATGAGCTCGCCGATTCTCGACCGTCTCGGTGTCGGCACCCCCCTCGGCAGCGTCGCACCGTCCGACGGCACCACCCCGGCACCCGCGCCCGGTAACTGAATCCAGGCGTAAGTCGATACCCGGCCTGGTCACGTACAGCTGGATCGGGCATGCTCGCGGTGTAGAGCGTGTGGCCCGGGTCACGGGCGCCGCGATGGATTCGGTGCGATGAACACCGCGACAGAACGGGGTTGATTCGATGACCGGCGACGATGCCCACAGCGATGCCGACAAGCCGGAGTCGGCGAAGTCCGTGCCTGCTTCCCCCGAGCGCGATCAGCCGGCCGTCGAGGCGCTGACCGAGGCGTCGGCTCCGGCCGCCGCCTCGGGCTGGATCGCGGCCGGTGTGGCGGGTGTGGTCGCGGTCGGCGCGATCGCCGCGGGCGTGGTGTTCTTCCTGCAGAACAGCAACAAGGCCGAGCAGCTCGACGCCATCGCCGCGTCGACCAAGGCCGCCTGCGATTACGCCGCCGTGCTGGTCAACTACGACTACTCCAACGATCCCGACGGCTACATCGCGGCGATGAAGGCGGGTGCCACCGGCGGGTTCCTGAAGGAGTTCAGCGATGCCAGCGAAGAGCTGCGAATCGGCATGGAGCGGGCCCAGCTCAAGTCGACCGGTGAAGACGTGCAGTGCGCGTACATGTCAGGTGATACCGACGAGGTCAAGGCCATGGTCACCATGACCCAGTACCGCAGCAACGTCGCGCAGACCGAACCGCAGCGGATGATGTTCCCGATCGAGATGAGCCTCGTGCGTTCCGGCGACAAGTGGCTGGTGAGCAGGCTGGATTCACCGCTGCTCGACTACAGCGGCGATCCCACCGGTGGCGCGCCACTCGACGGTCAGCCCGCCCCGGCGCCGGCCCCCGACCCGGGCAACTGATCCGCTGACACAGTCATCCGAAACGCCGCGAGCAGCTTCATTGCCCGCGGCGTTTCGTTGTGCGGTCCCACTCCGGTCGCAAAACGCTCAGAACAGGGTAAGAGTCCCTGCCACCGGAGCATCGGTTGCGACCGACTTCCCTGTGGAGACCGTGTTCGTGGGGGCGAGCGCCGCCGGTTCGCGGCGGCGCGGCCTCGCTGGTTCGGGTTCGACGGGCACGACCTCGCGCCCGAGCTCCGGGTTCTCGCGAACGGCCCGCGCCGCCTCGCCCGCCAGCTTGTCGGCCTGTTCGTTGAAGTAGTTGCCCACATGGCCGCGTACCCAGCGGAAACGCACCGGTCCTTCGCGACCGGTGATGGCGCGGTCGATCTGCTTGATGATCTCGACGTTCTTCACCGCACCGCCGGTGGAGGTGCGCCAGCCGTTGCGCCGCCAGCTGGTGATCCATTCCGAGGCGCACTTGATGGCGTACTGGGAGTCGCTCTCGATGAGCATCGGTTCGGCGCCGGGGTGGGCGAGGATGGCTTCGAGCACCCCGCGTAGCTCGGCGATCTGATTGGTGCCGCTGGCCGCGCCACCGCTGTCGGCGGGCCCGGAATGATTCACCCATGCCCAGCCGATGGCACCACCGGGATTGCGCAGGCAGGACCCGTCGGTGCTCACGATGATCATGACCGCCACCCTAGGCGATGCGGCCGACAAGATCGGTACCGTGGAATGCCTCTATCTCCCTTCGCAACCGCGATTCCGTCGCCCGCAGTGCCGATCGCGCGGCCGCGTCTACGAGGCCGTGGCACAGGCGGGCGAACATGCCGCGTGGTGGTGGATAGTCGGCTTCGGAGGTCAGCACCGACCGTTCGTAGCCGAGTGGATCGAAACGCAGGGTAACGGTTCCGCATACCCGCCCCCGCAGGGTATACCCGATCACGGCATTGCGCCGAAATTCGGTGATCTCCACTGATGTGCGCAGCGGAACAACCCGGAACAACCGGACTTTCACCGAGAAGGCGGCGCCCAATCTCTGGTCTGGACTGTCGAGCGGTGCGACCTCGGTGACGCCGAACATCCACTGCGGTCCGTGGCGGAAATCCGCGGCGTAGGCGAAGGCGGCATCGGGTGGCGCGCCGACGTCACTCGCAAACCTGATGTGGCCCATCGGCCCTCCCTGATCCGGATGGGCCAAAAGTACTATAGATATCCTGTTTATTTAGCGGAATTGAGTTGTTCTACCAGGTACTGCGCGATCGGCATCGCCGATGTGGCAGCCGGGGAGGGCGCGTTGAGCACGTGGATCGAGCGCGGCGTGCGTTCGATGAGAAAATCGTGCACCAGGGTTCCGTCGCGCAGGACCGCCTGTGCCCTGATCCCCGCGCGGTGCCCGAGCAGATCCGCGGTGGTGAGTTCGGGGCAGTACTTCCGGCATTCGGCGAGGTAGCCACGCTTGAACACCGAGTTGCGGAGCTCGCGGATGCCGGTGGCGAGATGATCGCGGGCCACCCGCCGCACGCCGGCGAAGCTCAGCACGTCGATGGCGTCGCGCCGGTTCACGCTGCCCTTGCGGTAGCCCTCCCGCGCGAGTCCGAGCACCGCGTTCGGGCCGACGGTGAGTTCGCCGTCGATGGTGGGGCTGAGGTGGACGCCGAGAAACGGCAGCGCGGGGTCGGGTACCGGGTAGATCAGCGTGCGCACCAGATCCGACCGTTCGGCGGGGAGGCGGTAGTACTCGCCACGGAACGGGACGATGCGAAAGTCGGTGTCTATTCCCGCTTTACGTGCCATCCGATCGGCCTGCAGACCCGCGCACACGATCAGTGTGTCGGCGGTGACCGAGACTCTCGGACCCGAAACTGTGACAGCCGAGACGTTTTCGGTGATCGCGTCGACGGGGGTGTCGAGCAGGATTTCCCCGCCCATGGACCGGATCTGCGCGGCCAGTTCCGCGGTGACCAACGTGTAGTCGATGATGCCGGTCGCGGGCACGAAAAGTGCTCCGACACCGGTGATCCGGGGTTCTCGCCGCTTCAGCTCGGCCGCGTCGATCGCCTCGACCTCGACCCCGTTGGCGATCGACCGCTCGTACAGCGCGAGCATCCGCTCGTGCTCGGCGGAATCGGTGGCCACCAGCAACTTTCCGCATTCGCGGAACGGAATATCATGGGCGGCAGCGAATTCCTTGGTCCACTGAGCGCCTGCCCGGCACAGTCGCGCCTTCAAGCTGTCCGGGGGGTAATAGATCCCGGAGTGGATGACGCCGCTGTTGTGCCCGGTCTGATGCGCGCCGAGCGTGGCCTCCTTCTCGATGAGCACGAGACCGGCCCCTGGATGCTGGGTCAGCAGCCGGTGCGCGGTGGCCACGCCGACGATGCCGCCGCCGATCACACAGAAGTCGTAGGTGCCGTTCGAGGTGCGAGTCACACGCCGACGGTAGTCGGCAGTTCCTCGGGCAGCGACTCCGGTGCGCCGGCTTGCGGCTCGTCCGGGCCGAGGGTCGCGGGCTTGGCACCGGCAGCCTCGATGTGCGACGGCGCGTCGACTCGCAGCGTATGGCTGCCGAGACCCGGGTCCGACAGCACGAACACCAATTGTCCACGGCGCGAGTCGAATTCGGTGTGCAGCGCGGTCACCGCACCCGGATCGGGGGCCAGGCCGAGGTATTTCGCCGCCACTGTCACGAGATTGGTGTCGACGGTGAACGCGACGGTATCGGTGGGCGCCGGTGCCACTTGCGCGCCGACATAGGTGCCGCCGATCCCGACCCGGCCTGCCAGCGGCGAATTGTCCGGTCGCGCACCGACACCGGACTGCTGTGCGGTGATCGGCGTACGCGTCACGGCGGTTTCGGCCCGTACGGCGTTCGGCGGCCCGAAGGACATGGCCAGCTGCACGCCGCCGCGCGGTGCGGAGTCCTCGAGCGAGAAGGGCCGGGGGTGACCGGGATTCGGTGTCGCAGCAGGCCCGGCGACATCCGGCGCGGGACGGGGCGCGAGTTCGGGCATGTGATTGACGATGTAGGCGCCCGCGGCGACGGTGAGGCAGAGGCTGGCGGCGCCGGAGAAGACGATCGCGGACAGGCGCACGATCTGAGCAGGTCGATGTGCGGTCACGATGCGGTTCCCTTCGGTGGCTGTGGGTATACCCGAGATGGACGGGCCCGCATCGTTGAAAGCCACGTGCTGGTACCCACGGTACCGAGTACTGCGCGCGGTGACCGCTTCGCGCGGCTGAGATCAGAGCCACATATGAAACGGTGTCGTATCACTCCTAGTGGGAGTGGGTTTTCGCGTGCGCAAGTGTTTCTCACAGTGGGTAACGGGTACTTGGAGGGAGCAGGCGAGCGTCATTCACGACTGCCACGGTGGTCTACCCCCGGCCAATGAAGTCCGGGGCAGTCGGCTCGGATGGCGCTCAGGGAAGGCGCTCGCCTGTTTGGGGGTTGGGGTGGGTTGGTTGTCGACCTTCGGGGTTGGTGGCTGCAGGCGGGATGACTGGCAGAGCTTCGGGGTTTGAGTTGTCCCAGAGGTTTGAGGCTGTGTTTATTGGAGCGCTGGCGCGCTCGAGCGCGGCCCCTGGGGGGCCGCGAGTTAGCCACCGTTGCTGGCGGC
>NZ_JBHYRN010000015.1:0-10254 GCF_042749305.1 Nocardia sp. NPDC058705
GGGGGCGCCGCGGTTTCGGGTCGGTCCCCGGGGCCGGGGGGGTTGGGTTTCCGCGCCAAACCCGGCGACCCGGCCGCGACCGGCCACTTCGTGGCCGCTGCTCCCTATGGGTCGCAGGTGGTGGGTGGGTTGGGTGGTGCGGCACCAACTCCAAGGGTGCTGGATCCGGCATCGGAGAGTTCACAGGCATTCGAGTCGGCGTCACCCTCCCGTAGGTCGTTCCACTAACGTGGGGCCCGTGAACTCAGTCCTGGCCTACATTCCGAGTCCGCCCCAGGGGGTCTGGCAACTCGGACCCTTCCCGCTGCGGGCGTACGCGCTGTTCATCATTCTCGGCATCGTCGTCGCCATCTGGTGGGGTGAACGGCGGTGGCGCGAGCGCGGTGGGCAGCCGGGCGCGGTGCTCGATGTCGCGATGTTCGCGGTGCCGTTCGGTCTGGTCGGTGGGCGGATCTATCACGTCGCCACCGACTGGCAAAAGTACTTCGGGCCGGGCATGCATCCCGTCGAGGCGCTCTACATCTGGCAGGGCGGCCTCGGTATCTGGGGTGCGGTGGCGTTCGGCGCCGTCGGTGCCTGGATCGGTTGCCGGATCTACAAGATCCCGCTGCCCCCGCTCGGCGACGCGGTCGCACCCGCGGTGCTGCTCGCCCAGGCCATCGGACGGCTCGGCAACTACTTCAACCAGGAGCTCTACGGGCGCGCCACCGATGTGCCGTGGGGGCTCGAGATCTACGAACGCTTCGATGCCGAGACCGGCGCGCGCGACATGATGAACGGCGTATCGACCGGGCGGGTGCTCGAGGTCGTGCATCCGACGTTCTTGTACGAGCTCGTGTGGAACGTGCTGATCGTTGTCCTGCTGGTGCTGGTGGACAAGCGCTACAAGATCGGGCACGGGCGCCTGTTCGCGCTCTATGTGGCCGGGTACAGCTTCGGCCGCTTCTTCGTCGAACTGATGCGCAGCGACGAAGCCACCCACATTCTCGGCATCAGGATCAACTCGTTCACCTCCGCGCTCGTCTTCCTCGGCGCCATGGCCTACTTCGCATTGGCGACCAAGGGCCGCGAGACACCGGCCCAGCTGCAACCCGACGGCGAACCGCGTCCGTGGCCGTGGCAGTTCGCGAAGCTGCGGGCTGCCGGTGCGGCCGACAACACTGTCGACGTGACAAAGACGTCGGATTCCGTTGCCACTGAAGGTGATTCGACGAAGTCCGACACCGACGCGAAGGATGCGGGCAAGGCGAAGGAGGTCGCGACCGTGACCAGCGATGACGCCTCGACCGACGCCGCCGACGCCGCCTCGGAACCGACGAAATCAGGCGCGAACAAGTCCTGATCCACGACGGTTTTCGCACGAATCGACGCGGCGCCCGGCAACACCGCGGGCGCCCGTCGCGATATTTCGAATGTATGGCGAGCACCGATCGGGTGGTACCCGACAAGACAACGACGGGTGGTACCGGCAACAATGGCGCGTGATCGTCGCGCGCGCACCGCCGTTCGGCCGATCACCACTGGCCGGGGGCCACGACGGGTACCCGCACGAATGATGGAGGACATTTAGTGACCGACCCCTATAACCCCAATCCCCAGTACGGGCCCGACCTGAGCAAGCCCCAGGACGGCGGCGCGCAGCCGCAGTACGGTCAGCCTGCCTACGGCCAGCCTTCGGACCCGTACGCCCAGCAGCCGCAGCCGGGTTACGGCCAGCCGCAGTACGGTGCGCCGCAGCCGCAGTACGGTCAGCCCGCCGACCCGTATGCCCAGCAGCCGCAGCCCGGTTACGGCGCCGCGCCGTACGGTGCCATGCCGCAGGGCTACAACCCGAACGACCCGGAAGCGCCCTACGGCCGGGACATGTACGGCGTGCCGTTCTCGGACAAGCAGAAGCTGATGGCCGGTCTGCTGCAGATCTTCCTCGGCAGCTTCGGCGTCGGCCGTTTCTACCTCGGCTACACCGGTCTCGGTATCGCCCAGATCGCGGTCACCTGGCTGACCTGTGGTCTCGGCGCCATCTGGCCGCTGATCGACGGCATCATGATGCTCACCGGCAAGGTGCCCGACGCGCAGGGTCGCCCGCTGCGCGACTGAGGTCCGCTACACCGCCGATGAACGGGTGCTCTGCTCACGCGGGGTGCCCGTTTCGCGTTTCCCCGGGGCAATTGCGATCACGGTGAGCGATACTCTGTGTCGGTCTGTCGCGGCGCCGTAGCGTCGCTGGGCCTGCGCGTGCCCTCTACGCGTAGCGGAGAAAGGGATGTTCGTGCGCAAATTCATTGCCGCCGCCGTACTCGCTGTTGTCGCCGCGACGGGCCTGTCGGCCTGCTCGTCGGCGTCGGACCCGAACGTGTTGAAGGTCGGCACGGAGGGCACGTACGCGCCGTTCAGCTACCAGGAGGGTGGCACGCTCACCGGTTACGACGTCGAGGTCGCGCAGGCGGTCGGCGAAAAGCTCGGCAAGCGGGTCGAATTCGTGCAGACCCCGTGGGACTCGATCTTCGCCGGTCTCGAGTCCAAGCGTTTCGATCTGGTCGCCAACCAGGTCACCGTGAACCCCGAGCGCACCGCCAAGTACGCGCTGTCGCAGCCGTACACGACGTCGGAGGGCGTGATCGTCACCAAGTCCGACAACACCACCATCACCTCGCTGGCGAGCCTGGCGGGCAAGACCACCGCCCAGTCGGCCACCAGCAACTGGAGCAAGGTCGCCGCGGGCGCGGGCGCGAAAGTCGAAGCGGTGGAAGGGTTCGTGCAGGCGGTGCAGCTGCTGAAGGCCGGTCGGGTCGACGCCACCGTCAACGACACCCTCGCCGTGGGCGAGTACACCAAGAAGACCGGTGACACCGGCATCAAGATCGCGGCGCAGACCGGCGAGACCAGCAAGCAGGCCTTCGCCGCGCGCAAGGACGACACCGCGCTCATCACCGATGTCGACAAGGCACTTGCGGAGCTGCGCGCCGACGGCACGCTGGCCCGGCTGTCGGAGAAGTACTTCGGCACCGACGTCAGCAAATAGCGGATGGATCCGGCTACCTGGGAGCTGATCCGGCACAACCTGGTGCCGATGCTGAAGGCCACGGTGACGATGACGTTGCCGCTCACGGCAGTCAGCTTCGTCATCGGTCTCGCCATCGCGGTGGGTGTCGCGCTGGCCAGGATGTCGTCGCGGCGGGTGCTGTCGGTGCCCGCCCGCTTCTACATCTCGATCATCCGCGGCACCCCGCTGCTGGTGCAGCTGTTCATCGTGTTCTACGCGCTGCCGCAGTTCGGGATCGTCATCGATCCGTTTCCGGCGGCGGTGATCGCGTTCAGCCTCAATGTCGGTGGGTACGCCGCGGAGGTGGTGCGTTCGTCGATCATGAGCGTGGCGCACGGGCAGTGGGAGGCCGCGGAATCGCTGGGCATGACCTACGTCCAGACGCTGTGGTACATCGTGTTCCCGCAGGCCGCGCGAATCGCGGTGCCCCCGCTGTCGAACACGCTGATCTCGCTGGTCAAGGACACTTCCCTGGCTTCGACCATCCTGGTCACCGAGCTCCTGCGCACCGCCCAACTCGCCGCCGCGCCCACCTTCGACTTCTTCGCCCTCTACGGCGTCGCGGCGATCTACTACTGGGTCATCTGCCTGATCCTCGGCTTCGGCCAAACCCGTCTGGAGACAAGACTTTCCCGGCACGTAGCCGTTCGTTGACACCCGATTTGGTGAACGCCGAGGGAACTCATCGGGAACCCTCGGCCCCGATCACCACGAAATCCGCCGGTCCGCCAGGTCGACGCCGCCTCGCCCGTCGACCGTAAAATTCGCGGCGAGGAGGACCAGTACTAGGCTGAGGGCGTGATGCGACGGACGAAGATTGTGTGCACCCTGGGGCCGGCCACTGCCACCCAGGATCGTATTCGGGAGCTCGTCGAAAGCGGCATGGACGTGGCGCGGCTGAACTTCAGCCACGGCGACCACGCCGACCACGCCGACAACTACAAGATGGTCCGCGCGGCCTCCGACGAGACCGGCCGCGCGGTCGGCATCCTTGCCGACCTGCAGGGCCCCAAGATCCGCCTCGGCCGCTTCGCCGACGGCAAGACCGTGTGGGCCAACGGCGAGCAGGTGCGGATCACCGTCGACGAGGTCGACGGCACCCATGACCGCGTCTCGACCACCTACAAAGAGCTCGCCCAGGACGCCAAGGCCGGTGACCGGCTGCTCGTCGACGACGGCAAGGTCGGCCTCACGGTGGAAGCCGTCGAAGGCAACGACGTGGTCTGCCGGGTCACCGAGGGTGGCCCCGTCAGCAACAACAAGGGCCTGTCGCTGCCCGGCATGAACGTGTCGGTGCCCGCGCTGTCCGAGAAGGACATCGCCGACCTGGAGTTCGCCCTGGAACTGGGCGTCGACTTCATCGCGTTGTCGTTCGTGCGTTCGCCGTCCGACATCGAACTCGTGCACGACATCATGGACCGTGTCGGCCGCCGCGTGCCGGTGATCGCCAAGCTCGAGAAGCCCGAGGCGATCGACAACCTCGAGGCGATCGTGCTGGCCTTCGACGCGGTGATGGTCGCGCGCGGTGACCTCGGCGTCGAGCTGCCCCTCGAGCAGGTGCCGCTGGTGCAGAAGCGCGCGATCCAGATGGCGCGCGAGAACGCCAAGCCGGTCATCGTCGCCACCCAGATGCTCGAGTCGATGATCGAGAACTCCCGCCCGACCCGCGCGGAAGCCTCCGACGTCGCCAACGCGGTGCTCGACGGCGCCGACGCGGTGATGCTGTCGGGCGAGACCTCGGTCGGCGCATGGCCGATCGACGCGGTGCGCACCATGGCCCGCATCGTCACCGCGGTCGAGACCGAAACGTCGCGGGTGCCACCCCTGACCCACGTGCCGCGCACCAAGCGTGGCGTGATCTCCTACGCCGCCCGCGACATCGGCGAGCGGCTCAACGCCAAGGCGCTGGTCGCGTTCACCCAGTCCGGTGACACCGTGCGCCGCCTCGCGCGGCTGCACACCCCGCTGCCGCTGCTGGCGTTCACCCCGATGCCGGAGGTGCGCAGCCAGCTCACGCTGAGCTGGGGCACCGAGACGTTCATCGTGCCGATGGTGGACACCACCGACGCGATGATCCACCAGGTGGATCAGGCGCTGCTCTCGCTCGAGCGTTATCGCAAGGGTGACCTGGTGGTCATCGTCGCCGGGTCCCCTCCGGGTACCGTCGGTTCCACCAACCTGATCCACGTGCACCGCATCGGCGAAGAGGACCACTAGTAGTGAGCAGCTCGATCGAACTCGAAACCACCCAGGGCGAGCCGACACCCGATCTGCGGGTGTTGCTCGACCTGCTCGACCTCGAGTCGATCGGCGAGGACACCTTCCTGGGCAAGCACCCGGAGAAGGTGTGGAGCCGCACCTTCGGCGGGCAGCTGGTGTCGCAGGCGATCATCGCCGCGGGCCGCACGGCGGGGGAGCGGCCCCTGCACGCGATCAACGCGCATTTCGTGCGCGGCGGCGATGTGAAGAAGCCGATCGAGTACCACGTGCAGCGCCACCGCGACGGTCGTTCGCTGGCCAACCGGACGGTGACGGCCAGCCAGGACGGCCAGGAGCTGTTCGTCATGCTGGCCGCGTTCCAGGACTTCGGCAAGGGCCTCGAGCACGCCCACGACGGCCCGGACGTGCCCGATCCGGAAACCCTGCCCCGGGTGGAGGAGAGCTTCGCAGGCTTCGAGGACAAGCTGGAGATGTTCATCAAGGCGCCGCACCCGATCGACATGCGCTACACCAACGATCCGTCCTGGATCCTCAAGGGCACCGGCGAGAAGCTCAACCACAACCGGGTCTGGATGCGCACCGACGGCGCGCTGTCCGACGATCCGCTGTTGCACACCGCCGCGCTGGGTTACTCCTCCGACACCACCGTGCTCGATTCGATCATCACCACGCACGGTTTGTCGTGGGGGCTGGACCGAATTCTCGCGGCGACGGTGAATCACTCGATCTGGTTCCATCGCCCGTTCCGGTTCGACGAGTGGGTGCTCTACGCCACCGAATCGCCGGTCGCGGCGGGCTCGCGGGGGCTGGCGACGGGCCGGTTCTATTCGCGCACAGGCGAATTGATCGCCACCACCGTCCAGGAAGGCGTCATCCGGCACTTCCCGTCCCGCTGAGCGCGGAGTCAGCGTAGTTCGCGGTCGAGTTCCGGTGCCACGACGTCGGTGCGCTGGTGCGCGCGCAACGTGAACGGCACACAGTGGGTCGGCTGCGGCCCGGCGGCACCGTAGACGGCCAGTGCGAGACCGTGTTCGAGATCGGCGATGTCGGCGTCGGTGAGATCGGCGGGCTCACCGACCAGACTCAGCGCGATCTCGTAGGTACTCTCGGTGTCCGGGTCGATGCCGGGATAGCTACTGCGCCACTGTGATTCGAGGTCGTGATGGACCGGATCGCTCGGATCGACCGGCATGGTGAACCGCCAGGCATAGACGTCGCGGTCGTGGACGTGGTCGTCGAGGACCGTCCGGACACTGGCGACGATGCGGTCGAGGATCTCCGGTGTCACATACACATGGAGCGAAACATCCGAAATGCGTTTCGGCAAGTCTGTAGTCCCGTCGTGTGTCGAACCTGTCAGGGGTAACACCCACGTCCGCGCCGAAGTGTAATCCCTGCGCGCCGTGGGGAACAGACCTTCGCGAGCTCCCGGCTCAGCGTCTGCGCTGGGCGGCCAAGAACGCCGACAGCGGGCCGGGCCCGCCCGGTGCTATCACCAGGCCGGGGCTGTCGCCGTCGCCGGAGTGTTTGGTCTGCTCGTGCGGTGCCAGCGCACCGAGTACGGGGAACAGCAATTCAGCGATGCGGTCGCCGACCTCGAGAAACGCGGTGGGTGACAGGCCGATCGGATCGGCGATGTTCTCGCGGCCGACATAAGCCAGGTTGTTGCGCGCGTGGTGCAGTGCGGCAATGGATTTCGCGCCGGTGACCTTGGCGATACGATGCGCCTCGGTGAGGGTGAAAGTGCGCGGCGCGGTGCCGAAGGCCATTTCACCGACCTGGTCGCGTAAGGAATCGGTCATCGTCAGCACCAGATCGGCGCGATCGATCATGTCGGCCTTGAGTTTTCGGGCCTTGAATCCGGTGGTGTCGCCACCGAGCCCGTGGATCGTCTCCGCCGCCAGGGGTTCCGGGGGAAAGCCGACCAGTGCCCTGGTGCCCGCGCTCTCCGCGGTGAGGCCGGGTAGGCCGTTCTCCGCAGCGAACGCCAGGGTGAGCCGTTCGGCGATCACCGAGCGGCAGACATTGGAGTTGCAGACGAAGAGCACGTGCATACCGACACCGTAATCGGGTCGATTGTCACGGAGTAGGTCGGAATTGTAACCATCACAAGCGCGGTACTACTTATTCACCTTTCGGTTGAATGCCGTACATCATTCACGATGCGCAAATCCGTTGTGTGTGACCGTGATACCCGCGAGATAAGGGTTGGAAACCTTGTGGTGATATGTGTCGGTCATCACTCTTTCGCGGCATAATAATTCAATTCGGTAATAACTGGTGGGGTGCCGCGGGGGAGAGCGTCGGGAGCGACCGGTGCCGGTCTCGTCGGGCATGTCGTAGGCCGCTGGGGCGGACTGGTGGCGCCGCGGCATCGAGCACGCGATGTCCTCGGGTGGCGGTGGTCCGTCGGGGCGATCGGCAGGAGGGCGACACGCGCAGGATCGCAGCCCGCCCGCGACGGCTTTTCGGGGCGCTACGGCGCAGGTCGGCGTCCGGTTCGACCGGCGGTTCGCTTCCGGGCGCGCCGAGACGCTATAGTGACCGCGGTGCGCCGGGTTGGCGGAACTGGCAGACGCGACGGTCTCAAAAACCGTTGTCCGAAAGGACGTGTGGGTTCGAGTCCCACACTCGGCACCACGGCGGAAGCGCGGCACATGCCGCGCTCCGCGGGGGAGTATCCGGCGCAGGGTGTGCGCGATCTCATCGCAGGCGCATTCTCGGCGCGGAGGCGAAAGGTACTCTTTACAACGCCGGTCGTGGTGTGATCGACAGGCATCTCCAATCCTGAGGGGTCGAACCTATGAGCACGAATGCAGCCGGCGCCACGCAGCCCGCGGCCAAGCGGGTCGTCGTCGCTGAGGACGAGGCCCTGATCCGCATGGACCTGGTCGAGATGCTCAAGGAAGAGGGCTACGACGTCGTCGGTGAAGCGGGCGACGGGCAGCAGGCCGTCGAGCTCGCCGAGGAACTGCGCCCCGATCTGGTCATCATGGACGTGAAGATGCCGCGCCGTGATGGCATCGACGCCGCCGCCGAGATCGCGACGAAACGTGTTGCGCCCGTGGTGATTCTGACCGCGTTCAGTCAGCGCGACCTCGTCGAGCGGGCGCGTGACGCGGGTGCGATGGCTTATCTGGTGAAGCCGTTCACCAAGTCCGATCTGGTGCCCGCGATCGAACTCGCCGCCAGTCGTTTTCACGAAATCACCGCGCTGGAAACAGAAGTCGCGAATCTGTCGGACCGTTTGGAGACGCGCAAACTGGTCGAGCGGGCCAAGGGTGTGCTCATGCAGACCCAGGGGCTCTCGGAACCGCAGGCGTTCAAATGGATTCAGCGCACCGCGATGGATCGGCGCACGACCATGAAGGCGGTCGCCGAGGTCGTGCTGGAGAACCTCACCCCGCAGTGACGCGCTTCGGCTCTTACTGCCGCGTGGGCCGGAAGCAGAAAATATTTACGTAAGCGAAACAATAACGTTAACTATTGCTGGACAAGAAGCGTCCGACATGATGCGAATGTGATGCGGATCTAACAAAGCGGCGATATGTTCTCTGCGGGCTGAACGTGGTCGGCCCCCTCGGTGAACCCGGGGAGCACAGGACATAGAGGTGAGACGTGCTCAGTTCGACATGGCGCAGTCGTTCGACGCGAGGAGTTCTGGTAATCGGAGCTGCCGCGTCGTTGGTGTTGTCCGGATGCAGTGACAAGTCGTCCGATGGCGGCGGTGGCGGCAACACCGATCTCTCCATCCAGCCGGTGGTTCAGCTCGATACCCAGGGCAAGGCCGTCGCGACGACCGACTCCGGTGCGGCCGCGGACCCCGCAGGCGACGGCAAGGCCAAGTGCGCGCCGGTGACGCTCGGCATGGCGGGCCCGCTGACCGGCGGTAACGCCGCCCTCGGCATCAACATCATCATGGGCGTGAAGCTGGCGCTCGACAAGCACAACAAGGCCAATCCGGATTGTCAGGTGTCGGTCAAGCAGTTCGACACCGAGGGCAAGCCGCAGATCGCCAGCCAGGTAGTGCCCTCGATCGTCGCCGACCCGAGCATCGTCGGCCTGATCGGCCCGACCTTCTCCGGTGAGACCAAGGCGACCGGTCAGATCCTCGCCGAGGCGGGCATGCCGACGCTGACCGCATCGGCCACCAACCCCACGTTGACGACCAACGGGTGGAAGACCTTCTTCCGCGGGCTCGGCAACGACGACTCGCAGGGTCCGGCCATCGCCAACTACCTGACCGGCGAGAAGGGCTTCAAGAAGGTCTGCGTCGTGCAGGACAACACCGACTACGGTGCCGGTCTGGCGAAGGCCTTCAACACCGCCGCGGGTGCCGCGGCCGACCCCTCCTGCGCGACCAGCGTCAAGGAAGGTGACAAGGACTTCTCGGCCGCCGTCTCGTCGCTGAACGCCGCCAAGCCCGACGCCATCTTCTACGCCGGTTACTACGCCGAGGCCGCACCGTTCGTGCAGCAGCTGCGTTCCGGTGGCGTGACCGCCGCCTTCGTCTCCGCCGACGGCAGCAACGATCCCGAGTTCGTCCGCCAGGCCGGATCCTCGTCGAAGGACGCCCTGCTCTCGTGCCCGTGCAGCCCGGCGCCGGAGAAGTTCGCCGCCGACTACAAGGCGCTCAACGGCCAGGCGCCCGGCGTCTACTCCGTCGAGGGATACGACCTGACCACGATCCTGCTCAAGGGAATCGACTCGGGTAAGGTCACGCGCGCCGAGCTCGTCGACTACGTCCGCAACTACAGCGGAACCGGTGTCGCCCGCCAGTACAAGTGGGGCGAGACCGGCGAACTGGCCAACATCCAGATCTGGATGTACCAGGTCAAGTAGTTCCGATGAGTATGCGGCGGTGGGGGGGGGGGGTGGGGGCGCCCCCGGCGCCGGGTGGCACGGGCAAGAAAAGGACACAAGCGGGGGGGGGGGGGTTGTCAGGGTGGGGGGGGGGGGGGAGGGATGGAGTGAGGAGGGGGGGGTGGGGA
>NZ_JBHYRN010000015.1:10264-14797 GCF_042749305.1 Nocardia sp. NPDC058705
GCCCCCCCCCTAAAATTGGGGGGCTACCGGGGCCACCGCCCAAACAACCATTCTTGTTTGAACGTGTCATATTATCCCCGTTTTTTCGGGGCGGGGGCGGGTGGTCACCCCCCCCCCACCGCTGCTCCTGACGCGAGAGTAACCATGACATCAGCGGCTTCGCTCGGTGTGACCCTGTTGGCCGAGGGGTCCATCGATTTCAACGTGTCCGGGGTGATCGACCAGTTCTGGCGATTGACCGTGGACGGTCTGACCTACGGCTCGATCTACGCCTTGGTGGCGGTCGGCTACACGCTCGTCTACGGCGTGCTGCGACTGATCAACTTCGCCCACTCCGAAATCTTCATGCTCGGCATGTTCGGCACCTATGTGGGTCTGGAACTGCTCGGCTTCGCGCCGAGCGGCAATGTGTACTCCCAGGGTGTCCTGTTGACCGTGCTCTATCTGGGCGTGGCGATGCTGTTCGGCATGCTGGTCTCCGGCATCGCCGCGGTGGGACTGGAACGGATCGCCTATCGACCCTTGCGCAGGCGCGGTGCGAAGCCGCTGGCCTTCCTGATCACCGCGATCGGTATGTCGTTCGTGATCCAGGAGTTCGTCCACTACATCCTGCCCAAGATCAAGCCGGGCCTCGGCGGCTCCAACGCCCAGACCGGCATCCGGCTCGTGGAGCCGAAGGTGCAGTTCACCTTCCTCGGCGCGTCGGTCACCAATGTGGCGCTGGTGATCTTCGCCGCGGCCGTCGTGCTCGCGGTGACCACCGAAATCGTCATCAACAGAACCAAATTCGGCCGTGCCATCCGCGCGGTGGCCCAGGATCCCGACACCGCCACCCTGATGGGTGTCTCGCGCGAGCGCGTCATCGTGCTGACCTTCCTCATCGGCGGTCTGCTGGCCGGTGCTGCCGCGATGCTGTACACGCTCTACATTCCCACCGGCATCATCTTCTCCGGCGGGTTCATCCTCGGCATCAAGGCGTTCAGCGCCGCGGTGCTCGGCGGTATCGGCAACCTGCGTGGCGCGCTGCTGGGCGGGTTGATCCTCGGTGTGGCCGAGCAGTACGGGTCGATCCTGTTCGGCACCGAATGGCGTGACGTGGTCGCGTTCGTGCTGCTGGTGACCGTGCTGATGTTCCGGCCGACCGGCATCCTCGGCGAGAGCCTGGGGAGGGCACGCGCATGACAGACATGACGAAAACTCCGAAAGCCCCGGTGGCGCCGAAGGATCGGCGTGGTGTGGGCGATGCGATCCGGGTCTGGTGGGACGGGCTCTCGCGTCCGGCGCAGTGGGCGGTCGGCGTGCCGATCATCGCCGTGCTCGCCCTGCTGCCGCTGTTCCCGCCGCCGCTGCTCGACACCCCCGGGGTGAGCTTCGGCGGTGTGATGGCGCAGTTCGCGATGTACGCGTTGATCGCCATCGGCCTCAATGTCGTGGTGGGCCAGGCCGGTCTGCTCGACCTCGGCTACGTCGGCTTCTACGCCGTCGGCGCCTATACGGTCGGCCTGCTGACCAGCCCGAACAGTCCGTGGAACCAGACCGACGCCGACGGGTGGCTCACCTCCGGCTGGGCCTGGCTGGCCTGCCTGCCGATCGCGGTCGCGCTCACGGCGCTGGCCGGGCTGATCCTCGGCGCGCCGACCCTGCGACTGCGCGGTGACTACCTCGCGATCGTGACGCTCGGCTTCGGCGAGATCGTGCGCCTGATGGCCGACAACCTGGGCGATCTCACCAACGGCAGCCTCGGGCTGTCCAAGATCGCCTACCCCGAGGTCGGTGAATCCGAGGCGCACCCCGGCGGGTACTTCTCCCCGGGCAATCTCGGCGACACCAGCAGCTGGAACCCCTTCGAACGGGCGAGCAACGGCACCTGGTGGTTCTGGCTCGGCATGATCTTCGTGATCGTGGTGCTGCTGATCATCGGCAACCTGGAACGCAGCCGGGTCGGCCGCTCCTGGGTCGCCATCCGCGAAGACGAGGACGCCGCCGAGATCATGGGCGTGCCGACCTTCAAGTTCAAGCTGTGGGCGTTCGTGATCGGCGCCTCGGTGGGCGGTCTGTCGGGTGCGATGTACGCCGGTCAGGTCACCTATGTGAACCCCAAGCAGTTCGACATCATCTTGTCGATGCTGTTCCTGTGCGCGGTCGTGCTCGGCGGTTCGGGCAACAAGCTCGGCGTGATCGTCGGCGCGTTCCTCATCGCCTACCTGCCGATGCGGTTGCAGTCGGTGCAGTTGGTGTCGAGCGAGTCGACCGGGTACCTGTTGCTCGGTCTCGATATCGCGCTGCTGATCGGCCTGTGGCTGCTGTGGCGGTGGAAGAAGGACGCGCTGGGTGTGTGGGTCCGGCGGGTGGTGATCGTCACGGTGATCGTCGCGGTGATCCTCGGCTTGCTGCTGTTCGGCAGTGTGCTGCTGTTCCGTCCGGGCGGCGCGCAGAACCTCGGTGACCTGAAGTACCTCTACTTCGGCATCGCGCTCGTGGTGATGATGATTCTGCGGCCACAGGGTCTGTTCCCCGTGCGGCAGAAGCTGCTCGCCTACGGCAGACAGGTGTACCAGGCGGTCGTGCGCAAGCCGGCGGCCGAATCGATCGGAGCAGGGCAATGACGGGGCCGGGCGCGGGAGACGCGCTGTACGACAACGAAGACATGAAGGCCGGCTACCAGCCGCCGCCCGAGGTCGAGCCGACGGGCGAGGTCGACGTCACCGCGGTGATGCCCGAACTCGCCGATGCCGAGACGGTCGCCGAGGTGGTCGCGCCGCATCGCGCGATCGAGACCGCGGTGGGCGAACCGCTGCTGCGCACCGACGGTCTGACGATGAAGTTCGGTGGTCTGACCGCGCTCGACGGGGTCAGTTTCGAGATCCGCCGCGGCGAGATCCTCGGTCTGATCGGCCCGAACGGCGCGGGCAAGACCACCTGCTTCAACGCCATCACCGGCGTGTACAAACCCACCTCGGGCAGCGTGCACTTCGACGGCAAGCCCCTCGCTAAAACCAAGCGCAACGAGATCACCCGGATGGGTATCGCGCGCACATTCCAGAACGTGCGGCTGTTCGGCGAAATGACGGCGCTCGAGAACGTGGTCGTCGGTACGGACGCTCGCCACACCACCTCGGTCCCCGGCGCGATCTTCCGCACGCCGAAGTTCAAGCGCGAGGAAAAGGACGCCATCGAGCGCGGCATGGCGCTGCTGGAGTTCGTCGGCATCGCACCGCGCGCGGTGGAGAAGGCCCGCAACCTGTCCTACGGCGATCAGCGCAGGCTCGAGATCGCGCGTGCGCTGGCCACCGAGCCCAAGCTGCTGTGCCTGGACGAACCGGCCGCCGGGTTCAACCCCAGCGAGAAGTCGGCGCTGATGGATCTGATCCGCAAGATCCGCGACGACGGCTACACCGTGCTGCTCATCGAGCACGACATGCGCCTGGTCATGGGTGTGACCGACCGGATCGTCGTGCTCGAGTTCGGCCGCAAGATCGCCGACGGCCTGCCCGCCGAAGTGCGCGAGGACCCGGCCGTGATCGCGGCCTACCTCGGTGTACCCGACGCGGACACGATCGAGGAGGTCCGCGAGGAATCGGTGGCCGCCTCGGAAGAGGGGGCGACCCCGCCGCCGATTCCGGCCACCGTGGTGGTCGAGAAGCCCAAGGGCGAGGTCGTCGTCGAGAAGGCGGCGCCGCTGCTCGAGGTGCAGGACATGGTCGTGAACTACGGCCGGATCGAAGCGCTGCACGGCATTTCGCTCTCGGTCGATCAGGGCGAACTGGTGACCCTGCTCGGTGCCAACGGCGCGGGCAAAACCACCACCATGCGGGCGCTGTCGGGCCTGCTGCCGCTCACCTCGGGCCGAATTCTGTTCCAGGGCAAAGACATCACCTCGATGAAGGCGCACGACCGAGTGGTCGAGGGTCTGATCCAGGCGCCAGAAGGTCGCGGTGTCTTCCCCGGTATGACGGTCGCGGAGAATCTCGACATGGGTTGCTACGGCAGGCCTTTCGAGAAGAAGTCCGAGTACCAGCAGACCCTGGACTGGGTCTTCGAACTGTTCCCCCGGCTGGCCGAACGTCGCAAGCAGGTCGGCGGCACGATGTCGGGCGGCGAACAGCAGATGCTCGCCATCGGCCGGGCCCTGATGGCCCGCCCGAAGCTGCTGCTGCTCGACGAACCCTCGATGGGTCTGGCGCCCATGGTGATCCAGCAGATCTTCCGGATCATCAGCGAGATCAACCGCCAGGGCACGACTGTGCTGCTCGTGGAGCAGAACGCCCAGCAGGCGCTGACCCGCAGCGATCGTGCCTACATCCTGGAAACCGGTGAGGTCACCAAGTCCGGCCCTGGTGCGGATCTGCTCACCGACCCCGCGGTCATGGCCGCCTATCTCGGCGTCGACTGAGTTATTGGAGCGCTGGCGCGCTCGAGTTCGCGCCCCCTTGTGTCCCGTCGATCAGGCACCGTTTGTCAGAGCGTAGGGGCCGACGGAGAGGGGCCTGTTAGGCGGGTGCGGGGGCCACCGCCCTCAGGGGGGGGGGGCCC
>NZ_JBHYRN010000015.1:14807-158299 GCF_042749305.1 Nocardia sp. NPDC058705
CAACGGCACCTGATCGACGGGACGGGCGCGAACCGCCGACTGCGTCGGCGGCCCCTCCTCGGGGTCGGGGCGTGCGGGGCCGGGTCATGCGGTCATGGCGGTCTTCGGGGCTCGGTGTGGTCACGTCGGTGTTCGTCTCTGTCGGTGGGTGTCCCTACACTCATTCGGGTGAGTTCACCGACGACTGCGCAGGCATCGACAACGACCACTGCTCCCGACGGCGAGCGGCCTACGCTGCTGCTCCTGGACGGGCATTCGATCGCCTATCGCGCGTTCTTCGCGCTACCGGCGGAGAACTTCAAGACCGTCACGGGTCAGACCACCAACGCGGTGTACGGGTTCACCTCGATGCTGATCAATCTGCTGCGCGACGAGAAGCCAAGCCATGTGGCCGCGGCATTCGACGTCTCGCGCAAGACCTTCCGCACCGAGGCCTACCCGGAGTACAAGGCCAACCGCAGCGCCACCCCCGACGAATTCCGTGGGCAGGTCGAACTCACCAAGGACGTGCTCGGCGCGATGGGCATCCCGGTGATGGCCATCGACAACTACGAGGCCGACGATGTGATCGCCACCCTCACCACCCAGGCGATGGCCCAGGGTTACCGGGTCCTCATCGTCACCGGTGACCGCGACGCGATCCAGCTGGTCAACGACGACGTCACCGTCCTCTATCCGAAGAAGGGTGTCTCGGATCTGACCCGCTTCACCCCGGCCGAGGTGGAGACCAAATACGGCCTCACCCCCGCGCAGTACCCCGACTATGCGGCCCTGCGCGGCGACCCGAGCGACAATCTGCCCGGCATCCCCGGCGTGGGGGAGAAGACCGCCGCGAAGTGGATCCGCGAATACGGTGACCTCGCCACCCTGGTCGACCGGGTCGATCAGGTGAAGGGCAAGGTCGGCGACTCGCTGCGGGCGAACCTGTCCAGCGTCGTACTGAATCGTCAGCTCACCGAGATGGTGCGCGAAGTGCCGCTGCCGTATACCCCCGATCAGCTGATCAAGGCGCCGTGGGATCGCGACAAGATCCACCAGCTCTTCGACGACCTCGAGTTCCGGGTGCTGCGCGACCGTCTCTTCGACACACTCGGCTCACCCGAACCGGAAGCCGAATCGGGTTTCGAGATCAGCGGTGCCGCCCTCGAACAGGGCGCGGTCGCCGACTGGCTGGCCGAGCACGCCAAAGCTGGTGCGCGCCACGGTCTCTCGATCGCCGGCACCGGCACGCCCGTGCACGGTGACGCGCGCGCCCTGGCGATCGCAGCCGCCGACGGTGAGGGTGGTTACATCGACCTGACCGCGCTCACCCCCGAGGACGAAACGGCGCTGGCCGCCTGGCTGGCCGATCCCGAGGTCCTCAAGGCCCTGCACGAGGCCAAGTCCGCAGGCCACGCACTGCGCGGACGCGGCTTCACCCTCGGCGGTCTGGCCACCGACACCGCCCTGTCGGCCTACCTGGTCCGCCCCGGCCAGCGCAGCTTCAACCTCGACGACCTGTCCCTGCGCTACCTCAAGCGCGAACTGCGCGTCGAAACCGGCGACACCGGCCAGCTCTCCCTGCTCGACGACGAGGACACCGTCGCCGCCGACATCGCCCGCGAGGAAATGCTGCGCGCCCGCGCGGTCGCCGACTTGGCCGTCGCCCTCGACACCGAACTCGAGGCCATCGAATCCACGCCGCTGCTCACCGAGATGGAACTGCCGCTGCTCGGCGTGCTCGGCCAGCTCGAGGAAGCGGGCATCGCGGTCGACGTCGCGCAGCTCGAAAACCTGCAGCAGCAGTTCGCCGACCGTGTTTCCGAGGCCGCGAACTCCGCCTACGAGGTGATCGGCAAGCAGATCAACCTCGGTTCGCCCAAGCAGCTGCAGGTGGTGCTGTTCGACGAACTCGACATGCCCAAGACCAAGCGCACCAAGACCGGCTACACCACCGACGCCGACGCGCTGGAATCGCTGTTCGAGAAGACCGGCCACGCCTTCCTGGAACATCTTCTCGCCCACCGCGACGCGACCCGGCTCAAGGTGACCGTCGACGGCCTGCTCAAGTCGGTCTCCGACGACGGCCGCGTGCACACCACCTTCAACCAGACCATCGCCGCCACCGGTCGCCTGTCCTCGACCGAGCCGAACCTGCAGAACATCCCGATCCGCACCGACACCGGCCGCCAGATCCGCGACACCTTCGTCGTCGGCCCCGGCTACGCCGAACTCATGACCGCCGACTACAGCCAGATCGAAATGCGCATCATGGCCCACCTGTCCGGCGACGCGGGCCTGATCGAGGCGTTCAACTCCGGCGAGGACCTGCACACCTTCGTCGCGTCCAAGGCCTTCGACATCCCGATCGCGGAGGTGAGCCCCGAACTGCGCCGCCGCATCAAGGCCATGTCCTACGGCCTCGCCTACGGCCTGAGCTCCTACGGTCTGAGCGCGCAGCTGAAAATCAGCACCACCGAGGCCAAAGAGCAGATGGACGTCTACTTCGACCGCTTCGGTGGCATCCGCGACTACCTGTCCGACGTCGTCGACCAGGCCCGCAAGGTCGGCTACACCCAAACCCTGTTCGGCCGCCGCCGCTATCTGCCCGACCTGGACTCCAGCAACCGCCAGCGCCGCGAATCCGCCGAACGCATGGCACTCAACGCCCCCATCCAGGGCACCGCCGCCGACATCATCAAGGTCGCGATGATCAACGTGCAGAACGCGATTCGCGAAGCCGGGCTGAAATCCCGCATGCTCCTGCAGATCCACGACGAACTCGTCTTCGAGGTAGTCGACGGCGAACGCGAAGCCCTCGAAACCCTCGCCCGCGAACAGATGTCAGCCGCCATCGAACTGTCGGTCCCGCTCACCGTCTCCGTCGGCACCGGCCGCAGCTGGGACGCGGCCGCTCACTGAGCCTGGCAACAATCGAGCGCGATTAGCTCCGGCCGACCCGCGCAGCACGATGGGCACCATCCCGAGAAGGGTTGGTGCCCATCGTTTGTCAGGTAACGCTGATTTACGCGTTGACCGTCACTGCCACTGCATCGTCGGCGATCGAGTAGCTGATCGAGCCGTTCTGGAAGTGGCTGATCTTGCCGCCTTCGATGTCCTGCTCGTCGGAGGTCGGGTAGCCCAGACGGCCGCCCGCGCCGCCCTCGGCCTCCCAGGCCTGACGGATGGCGCCGTAGACGGTCCAGGTGCCGGTCGGGAGCGAGAAGTAGATCACGCCGCCGGTGAACTCCTGGAACTTGCCGCCGTTGGGGGCGTCCTGCTCCGCCGAGGTCGGTTCACCCAGCGGGCTGGACGCGCCACCGGCTTCGTTGTAGTGATCGCCGATGGTCCCCGTGACTTCAAATGCCATGTCGAACAATTCCTTTCACGCAGTAACAATTGGCCTAGCGGCCGCGACGCTACCGTGTTTCGGCCCGTTCTGGGCGGCGACTCGCGGGAGGTTCACGATATGGTCACATGATGTTAGCCAGAGAGTTGCTCGCATTCAAAAGTGGGACAACCGCACCACTCAGCTATCAACCAGCTGTATTCTCGTGCCGCTCAGGCATTTCGCACGCTCACGATCTCGCCCGCCAATGCCGCGACCGACCCGATGATCTCGCCGACCACCTCGTCCGGCACGCCCGCCGCTGTCAACGCCGCGACCAGATGCCCGGCCACCCGATCGAAGTCGTCCTGCGAAATCCCCAGCCCCGCATGGGCGGCCCGCATCGACTTCCCCGCATACGCCGCAGGCCCCCCGAGCGCTTCGGCGAAGAACGCCATCTGCTGCTCGACGATCCGGTCGCTGTCCACCTCGGCGAAGTACTCCCGCAGCACCTCGTCGGCCAGGATTCGTTCGTACAGATCGTCGACAACGGCCACCAGGGCCGCTTCGCCACCGATCTGCTCGTAGATACTGGTCATCGAAATCTCCTCCCGCAGGACCGATCCCACTCGGTCCCAGACCATTCACGCTAGGGTGCAAGGAGACTCGTGTGCGGCTCGGAGACCTGAACGAGTCCGGGTGGTAATCCGAAAGACGCTGGTCCACGCACAGCGGTGCGCCGGGTCGAAGGGATTCGCGACGGACATCCGATCTGGTGACTTCGCCCGTCGTCGGGTTCTCCAGTCCGGCGGTCTGTGACCTGGACAGGGTTGCGAGCAGATCCCGGCCGATGCGGCGAACTGTGGCAGCATCGGGCGAATGACCGAACCCGTCATCGCGACCCCGCTGCCCGACTGCCTCGATATCGAGCAGGCCTTCGCGAAGTCGTGGCCGGTGCGCCTCGGCGACACCGACGGCGACGATCGGTTGCGCCTGGACGCGGTGGCGCGGTATCTGCAGGACATCGGGTTCGATCATCTCGACGCGGTCGAAGACGGCGACAAGCATCAGGCGTGGATCGTGCGACGCACGGTGATCGATGTGTACGAGCCGATCATGTTCGGCGACCGGGTGCAGTTACGTCGCTGGGCCGACGCGCTCTCGAATCGCTGGTGCGACATGCGAATTCAGTTGCGCGGGGAGAACGGCGGCCATATCGAGGCGGCGACCTTCCTGATCCATATCGACCCGGTCGCGGGTCGCCCGGCGCGGATGAGCGACGCGTTCATGGCGCCGATGCTGGCCAGCACCACCGAACACCGCCTGCGCTGGAAGGCCGCGCTGACCGAACTCGACGACCCGGATGTGGAGACGGTGCCGTTCCCGCTGCGCGTCACCGACGTCGACCGGCTCGGCCACGTCAACAACGCGGTGTACTGGGAGGCGGTCGAGGAAGCGCTCGCCGCGCACCCGGACCGCCACCGACTGCCGTACCGGGCGATCGTCGAACACGTCGGACCGGTGATGATGCGCGACAAGGTGGTCCTGCGCACGAGTTCGCAACCCGACAGCCTGCGCGTCCAACTCGACGTCGACGGATCGGCGCGCGCCCTCGCCTCGGTCGTGCCGCTGCCGGGAGTATGACCCGTCACCAACGGATGCCCCATCGCCGCGCCCGCGCCCGGCGTTACCGATCCTGAGCTGCGGGGATGATACTCACGGGTAGACACTCCGCGCGGTGAACGAGGTTGCGGTTTCGCGACGATCGACCTATCCTCGACAGCGTGCCGAATCCCGCCCGCTGTGCCGCGCTGCTAGTCGCTGACCGCGACCTCGCGGTCGCTGCTGCGCAGACCGCGCAGGTAGCTTCACGGCGAATTCTTCTCGTAGTAACCCGCCGTAGCGGGGTCTGATTCGGACCAGCCCCTACGCTGCGGGCTGCTTTATTCTTTTTTCTGCTGGTCCCACCCTGCCAACGAAGACACTCTTCGGGAAGACCTCAACTGCAATGACGCTGACACTGGACCATGCCCTGTTCGCCGCTGCCCCCAAGGGCCTGCGCGCCGAGCTCACCGACCTCGACCCCGCCGCTTTCCTCGATCGGTACACCCGCGCCGACGGACCCATCACCCTGCGTGAATGGTCTTGCTCCGGAACGGATTTCACCGCAACACTGGAATTCGCCGACCACCTGCGTACCGTCATCGCCACCGGCAGCCCGGTCGCCGCGATGACCTCGGCGCTCTACGACGAGGGCTACCCCCTCGAGATCCTGCACTTCCATCAGCGCCCGACCGCCGACGGCACCGCCACTTTCGTGCAGTGCGAGTTCAACGGTAGGCGCGCTTGGGCCGTGGCCACCGCCGCGGGCAGCGCGGAATCGACCGTGCGCGCCATGATCGCCGGCGTCAACCTGCTCGCGGGCTGACACCACCAGAACGCTTGCACCACCGGAAACACAGTGGGCCCGTTCACCTCGAAAGGTGAACGGGCCCTTTGCTTTTGTTCTCTTACTCCGCGGGAGAGGACTCCTGCTGCTCGGCGATCTGCTTGCGCACCTCGTCCATGTCGAGATCCTTGATCTGGGTCACCAGATCCTCGAGCGCGGCAGGCGGCAGCGCGCCCGGCTGGGCGAACACGAGCACGCCCTCGCGGAAGGCCATGATGGTCGGGATCGACTGGATGTTGGCGGCAGCGGCGAGCCCCTGCTCGGCCTCGGTGTCGACCTTGCCGTAGACGACGTCGGTGTGCTTCTCCGACGAGGTCTCGTAAGTCGGTGCGAAACTCTTGCACGGTCCGCACCAGGAAGCCCAGAAATCGACGAGGACCACGTCGTTTCCGGTGATGACTTCGTCGAAGTTCTGCTGGGTCAGCGTCTGGGTGGCCATGACGTCCTCTCCTTGTCGGTGTCCTCGGCTGTAACGCCGAAGGCTTCCTCTATCTTCCCCCGATCCCGCGACACACAAACTGTCCCTGCCCACCCACGCCGTGAATCCGCACTACAACCGCGAGAAATTCGGCATCGGCCGCGTGTCAGAACGGCCCGCTGGACCACCGCCGATCGGGCAGGCGCGAAGATGACGGGGTGAATGCGACGAAGGCAGGTCTGCGGCTCGGAGTGATCGACGGTGACGGCATCGGCCCCGAGGTGGTGGCCGCGACTCGCGCGGTGGTCGACGAGGCGATCGGCGCGGCCGGGCTCGCACCGGTGGATTGGGTGCCGCTGCTGATCGGCCACGACGCCATCGCCGCCTACGGCAACCCGCTGCCGGAACAGACCCTGGTCGCCCTCGAAGACCTCGACGCCTGGATTCTCGGCCCGCACGACAACGCCTCCTACCCGTCGGACATGCGAGTGGCTCCGGGTGGTGTCATCCGCAAACGCCTCGAGCTCTACGCCAACATCCGTCCCGCCGCCGCGTTCGCCGGGGTGCGCGCGATGGCGGCCGACATCGACCTGGTGATCGTGCGGGAGAACAGCGAGGGTTTCTACGCCGACCGCAATATGTTCGCCGGTTCGGGGGAGTTCCGCCCGACCGAGGACGTGGCGATGGCGGTCGCGGTGATCACCCGCAAGGCCTGCGAGCGGATCGCGCACCAGGCGCTGCGGTTGGCGCAGGGTCGGCGCAAGCGGGTCACCATCGTGCACAAGGCGAACGTCCTGCCCATGACGACGGGGCTGTTCCGTGATGTCTGTTACGAAGTGGCCGCGCAGTATCCGGATGTGACCGTCGACGACGAACACGTCGACGCGATGGCCGCCCACCTGGTCCGCGACGCGAGCGGCTTCGATGTGATCGTCACCGAGAACCTCTTCGGCGACATCCTCTCCGATCTGGCCGGTGAACTCAGCGGTTCCCTCGGCATGGCCGCCTCCCTCAACTGCTCCGACACGCGCGCCATGGCCCAGGCCGTGCACGGCGCGGCGCCCGCCCTGGCCGGCCACAATCGGGCCAATCCCGCCGCCCTGCAATTGTCGGCGGCAATGTTGTTGCGCTGGTTGGCAGTTCGTGACAACGACCGTTCCCTCCGCGATGCCGCCGACCGTATTACCCGCGCGGTGGCAGCCACTCTGGCGGCCGGAATCGCGACCGCCGATCTCGGCGGTCTGGCTTCCACCAGTGAATTCACCGAGCAGGTCAGAGCCCGCGTCCACCGGAGGTGAATAGACCCCTTTCACATCGGCTGATTAATCTTCGGTTACTGTCGCACCACGCTGTGTCCGGTTCGCATACATTGCCAAACAGGCGCTGACACGTGGCCGGCGTCGACGTGAAATGTGGAGGCTCCTTTGTCTGTTCGTATTGTTCTCGGCCGTGGTGCCGTGCGGCTGATGTGTGCCGTCGCCGGCGGTGCCCTCGTGCTCACCGGCTGCGCCGACAACACCGAGGGCGACGGTGCCACGGTGAACAAGGTGTCGGCGGAGAAGGTCGACGCGATCGCGGCGACCCTTCCCGACAAGGTCAAGCAGGCAGGCAAGCTCGTGGTCGGCGTGAACGTGCCGTACCAGCCCAACGAGTACAAGGACGCCAGCGGCAAGATCGTCGGCTTCGATGTCGACCTGCTCGACGCCGTCGCGAGCACGCTCGGGGTGAAGGTCGACTACGTCGAGTCCTCGTTCGAGAAGATCATCCCCGCCATTCAGGCGGGCACCTACGACGTGGGTATGTCGTCGATCACCGACTCGAAGGAACGCGAGCAGCAGGTCGATTTCACGACCTATTTCTCCGCGGGCATCCAGTGGGCCCAGCAAACCGGTAAAGCGATCGATCCGAACAATGCGTGCGGCAAGAAAGTCGCCGTACAGTCCACTACGGTCGAGCACACCGAAGAGATTCCCGCCAAGAGCGCCAAGTGTGTCGCCGAGGGCAAGCCCGCCATCGATATGAAGGCTTTCGATGAGCAGAGCGCCGCGACCAATGCACTCGTGCTCGGTCAGGTCGACGCGATGTCGGCGGATTCGCCGGTGACCGCGTACGCGATCAAGCAGAGCGAAGGCAAGATCGAGTCGGCGGGCCCGCTGTTCGACTCCGCGCCCTACGGCTGGGCCGTGCAGAAGACCTCGCCGCTGGCGGTGGCCCTGCAGAAGGCGCTGCAGCACCTGATCGACAACGGCAAGTACGCCGAGATCACCACCAACTGGGGTGTGCAGGACGGTCAGATCAAGACTTCGGTGATCAACGGCGCAGTGAGCTGACGTGACCGACAAGAAAGACACGGTGGAGGTGCCCGGACCGGGTACCGAACCCGAACCGATCAAAGCGGTCCCGCTGCGCAGGCCGGGCCGCTGGATCGCGGCGGCAATCATCCTGATCCTGGTCGGATTGTTCGTCTACGGCGCTGCCACCAATCCCGCCTACCGGTGGGACACCTACGGCAAGTACCTGTTCGACAGCCGCATCACCCAGGGCGCGATCGTCACCCTCGAACTCACCGTGCTCGCGATGGCGATCGCGGTGGGTCTCGGCACGGTGCTCGCGGTGATGCGCCTGTCGCCGAACCCGGTGCTGCGCACGGCCGCGTGGATCTACCTGTGGATCTTCCGCGGCACCCCCGTGTTCGTGCAGTTGGTGTTCTGGGGCCTGGTGCCCTCGCTGTACAAGCAGATCGACCTCGGGGTGCCGTTCGGTCCGCAGTTCTTCCACTTCGACGTGCAGAACCTGCAGGCCGCGTTCCTGTTCGCGGTGATCGGTCTGGGCCTCAACGAGGCCGCGTACATGGCCGAAATCGTGCGCGCGGGCATCAACTCCGTCGGTGAGGGTCAGCGCGAGGCATCGGTGGCGCTGGGCATGTCGTGGACGCAGACCATGCGCCGCACGGTGTTGCCGCAGGCCATGCGGGTGATCATCCCGCCGACCGGCAACGAGCTGATCGGCATGCTGAAGACGACCTCGCTCGTCACCGCGATCCCGTTGAGCACCGACCTGTTCGGCCGGGCACGTGACATCTACGGCGTGAACTTCCAGCCGATCCCGCTGCTGCTCGTCTGTGCCACCTGGTACCTGGCGATCACCAGCATCCTCATGGTCGGCCAGTACTACTTGGAACGCTATTACTCGCGCGGTGCCACCCGGCAGCTGACGGCCAAGCAGCTGCAGGAACTGGCCACGGCGCAGGCGGCGGTGAAGGCGAAATGACCGAACCAGAAGTCGCAGTTCCGCCGATGGTGCTGGCGGATCGGGTGTGCAAGAACTTCGGCGCGCTGCAGGTGCTCAAAGGCATCTCCCTCGAGGTGAACCGCGGCAAGGTGCTCACGCTGGTCGGGCCCTCGGGCTCGGGCAAGTCGACGTTCCTGCGCTGCATCAACCACCTCGAGCAGGTCAACGCCGGTCGGCTCTACGTCGACGGCGATCTCGTGGGCTACCGGGAGAAGAACGGCAAGCTCTACGAGATGCACGAACGCGACGCCGCGCTGCAGCGTCGCGATATCGGCATGGTGTTCCAGCACTTCAACCTGTTCCCGCACCGCACGGCGCTGGAGAACGTGATCGAGGCGCCGATCCAGGTGCGCGGGATCTCGAAGTCCGAGGCGATCGCGCGGGCCGAGGAACTCCTCGAGCGGGTCGGTCTGTCGGCCAAGCGCAATGCCTACCCGGCGCAGCTGTCGGGCGGTCAGCAGCAGCGGGTGGCCATCGCGCGAGCGTTGGCCATGGATCCCAAGCTGATGCTGTTCGACGAGCCGACCTCGGCGCTCGACCCCGAACTCGTCGGCGAGGTGCTCGCCGTCATGCGGGAGCTGGCCGATTCGGGCATGACGATGCTGGTGGTGACGCACGAGATGGGCTTCGCCCGCGAGGTCGCCGACGAGCTGGTGTTCATGGACGCCGGTGTCGTGATGGAGTCGGGTCCGCCGCGTGAGCTGCTGGCGAATCCGCAGCACGAGCGGACGCAGGCCTTCCTCTCCCGCCTGCTCTGAGATCTCGGCCACGACAAGACGGCCTCGCGAATCGGCGGATTCGCGGGGCCGTCTCGGCGTTCAGGAGGTGGGTTTGAGCCGTTCCATCGAAACCTGTGCCTGGGCGATGCGGCGGATGATGGCCAGCGCGGTGTCGCCGAGGACCGTGAGCACGACGACCGCGTCGACGATATCGTCGCGGTCACCGGCCGACAGCGCGGCCGACACGTCGCTTTCCGCGACCACTCGCGCGCCGTCGAAATAGCTCGGCATCGCGGTGGTGGCCCAGTCTCCGTACCCCAGTTGTGCCAGCCGAGCGACCACACTGGCGAGATTGTCGACGGCCTCGAGGCTGTGGTGCTGGCTCCAGCCGCGCCGGTCCATCTCCGCGCGCACGGCCTGGAGCGCGCGATCCCATTCGGCATCGTGCACGGCGGGCACGGGGGGCGACACGCTGTCCTGTGCCACCCCGAGCACGCGGAACAGCGGGGTCTCGGGGGAGTCGATCGCGTCGAGCACATCGGAGATGGTGGCAACCGGAATTCCGCCCACTTCGATCAACGCGCGGATCAGGCGCAGCCTGCGCAGGTGGTCTTCGCCGTAGCTGGCCTGGTTGGGGCTGGTGCGAACGCCTGGGGGGAGCAGGCCCTCACGCAGGTAGTACTTGATGGTGGCCACCGCGATGCCGCTGCGTTCGCTCAACTCCGAGATCCGCACTGTTACCTCCGATTTCGTTCGTACCCCTTGCCTACGCCTCCCATAGCGGATAGCCTAGCTATCCATAACGGATAGTATAGCTATCTATCTCTGGGAGATTCGCATGTCAGTCCTGACCGCCCCTTCGCTGCCCCGCCCCAAGGCCCCGCTCCATCGACCGCTGATGTATTTCGCCGCCGTCAACGCCGTGCTCGTGGTGGTCGGCGTGATCGGGATGCTGGTCGATGACCGGGTGATCGCCGGGTCGACCGCCTGGTTCAAGCCGACCAAGTTCGCGATCTCGTTCGTGCTCTACAGCGTGGCACTGGCCTGGTTGATGTCGTTGCGGCCCAATCCTTCTCGGCTCGCCTCTCGGATGGCCACAGTGATCGTGATTGTCGGGGTGATCGAACAGGTGATCATCTTCGGGCAGGTGATCCGCGGGACGCGCAGCCACTACAACACGACCACGACCTTCGACGGGGTGCTCTGGGTGATCATGGGATCCAGCATCGTCATCCTGTTTCTGGCAACCCTGGTGATCGGCATCGGGCTGATGCGCACACGTCTCGGCGACGCGTCGATCACCTGGTCGATTCGTCTCGGCATCGCGATCACGCTGGTCGGGTTGGCGCTGGGAAATCTGATGCCGCAGCAGGAATCCGGTGTCGAGGGGATCGTGGGCGCACACACGGTCGGAGCTCCCGACGGCACGCCCGGCATGCCGTTGACCGGGTGGAGCACCACCGACGGCGACCTGCGGATTCCGCACTTCGTCGGCATGCACGCGCTGCAATTGTTGCCGCTGCTCGCCGCTCTGCTGGTCTTCCTGTCACCGCGGATTCCGCTGCTGCGGTCGGTGCGGGTTCGGCTGGGGTTGGTCATCACCGCGTCGGCGGGTTACGCAGCAGTCCTCGCGCTGGTCACCTGGCAGGCATTGCGCGGCCAGCCGCTGATCCACCCCGATCAGGCCACGTTGACCGCCGCGGCGGTGATCGTCACCGGAGTTGTTGTCGGAGTATTGATCTCGGTCGCGAGCGCGGCCGGTGCCCGAAAGGCAGTGACCGCATGAGCACCCTGTTCGATCTGTCCTTCGTTGTCACCGTGCCCTTCTGGGCATTGATGATCTTCGCCCCGAACTGGCGCTGGACCCGCACCATCATCTCGTCCCCGTGGATTGTGCTGGTGCCCTTGGTGATCTGGGCCGTAGTCGCGATCCCGGTCCTCGGGCCGATCTGGTCCCTGGTGACCTCGCCGTCGCTGGCCGCGATCACCGACGCCACTTCCGATCCGGCTGTGCTCACGGCGCTGTGGGCGCAGATCATCGCGTGGGATCTGTTCCTGGGCCGCTGGATCTACCTCGACAGTCGAGAGCGAGCCATTCACCCACTGCTGATGGGACCGGTGCTGGTCGGCACGATTCTGTTGTCGCCCATCATCTTTCCGGTCTACCTGGTGGTGCGTGAGGTAGCCGAGCGCGGAAACGCGGCGGTACCGCGGACGAGTTCGGTCAGCGCGTGAGCCGGACTCCGGCGAGTCCGGCTCACGCGGTTCACCGTCGGCGGGTGAGCACTACCCGATCGGCCAGGCGTTCCGGTTCGCCGGGCGGGGTGAAGTAGAGCTCCATGACCGTCCGGTCCGTGGACTCCAGCTTGATCAGCGTCCGCATCGGCACCGTTTTGCCGACATTGGCCGGGCCGGTGATGCCGGGATCGGTGAACTGTCCCGCCATGGACAGCTCGGGTGCGTCGGCCTTGCCACCGCGGTAGGCCATCGTCAGCGGGGTCACGCTGTCGAACGTCGACCATTCGTAGCGGTCGTCGACCGGCGAGTAGCCGAGCAGGCCGAGCCGGTAGTAGGGACGATCGCCGAAGATGCCGGTGACCTCCTCACGCAGGAAGTTGCCGCCGGTTTCGCCGACCCAACTCCACCGTGAGACGGCGTCCCGGGTGATCAGTGGGTTCTCCGGGGTACCGCCCGCGACGAAGGTCGACTTCTCGGCAGTCCATTCGCCGACCAGTTGATTCAGCCGGGCATGCCCGGCGTCCTGCGGGGCGGTGGCGATCGACGCGGTGGTGGTGGGTGCGGCGGTCGTGCCGACGTCACCGCACGCGGTGGCGAACAGGGTGGCCGCGAGCAGCACTGTCGCGGCAGCGGTGCGTATCGGGCTGGTGCGCATGTCTCAACTCTCGTCGAACGAGGTTGCGCGGGTGACCTTTTCCCACGCCAGAACGTCATCACGGACGGCGTCGAGGTGGGCCAGGACGGCGTCAACGGAATCGCCGCCGAGTGGCAGGCGCAGCGGCGGCTTCTCGGCGGACAGGGCGGCGCGAATGGCGGCGGCTGCCTTGGCCGGGTCGCCGGGCTGGGTGCCGTCGCCGCCCTCGACCATGCGGCGGGTGGCGCCCGCGGTGTCGGCGTAGACGTCGGACTCGGGGCTGAATGCGGCCGCGCCCGGCCCGAACAGGCCCGTGCGGAACGCGCCGGGTTCGACGATCAGCACCTTGATGCCGAACGGCGCCACCTCTTCGGCGAGGGCCTCCGACAACCCCTCCAGGGCGAATTTCGTCGCGCTGTACGCGGAGAAGCCTGCAAAGGACAGTTGGCCGCCCACGCTGCTCATCTGCACGATCGCACCGCCGCGCTGGGCGCGCATGTGGGGCAACACCGCGCGGGTGAGGGCGGCGGGGCCGAACAGGTGCAGGTCGAACAGTGCGCGCAGTTCGTCTTCGGTGGTCTCCTCGACGGCGCCGACGTGGGTGCGGCCCGCATTGTTGACCAGCACGTCGATGCGGCCGTGGCGAGCCACGACATCGGCGACGACCTCGTCGATGCGGGCGATGTCGGTGACGTCGAGGGCGATCGCCTCGAGCTGATCGGGGTGGGCGGCGACCAGATCGTCGAGGGCGGCGGTGCGGCGGGCGACGGCGACGACGATGTCGCCCGCATCGATCGCCGCCTGCGCGATGGCCCGGCCGAAGCCGCTGCTCGCACCGGTGACCAGCCAGATCTGCGGGACGCTCATCAGGTTCTCCTTGTGTCCGTTGATGTTTCGTCCTCGATCCTGCCGTCGCGTCCAGATGGAAGTCCAAGACCCGCTGTGATAACCAATGGTTATGGATGTGCACGGACGCGACCTGCGGTACTTCGTCGCGGTGGCCGACCACCTGAGCTTCACCGCCGCCGCCGAGGCGCTGTACGTCTCGCAGCCCGCCCTCAGCAAACAGATGCGCAAACTCGAAACACAGCTCGGCGCGGAGCTTTTCGTTCGCGATTCCCGCTCCGTCGCGCTCACCCCGGTCGGCGCGGCGTTGCTGCCGCACGCGCTGCGCCTGCTCGCGACCTGGGAAATGGGCGAGGCGGCGGTGGAGTCGGCGAAGGCCACCCAGGGCGCCGCACTGGCGATCGGGATCAGCACCAGCCCGGGCCGTGGCATCCTGCCCGCCGTGCGCTCCCGGTTCACCACCGCGTTTCCGCACGCGAAACCGGTGCTGCGGCTGGTCGGTTGGGACGACCCGACGGCGGGTCTGGCCGAGGGATCCGCCGACGTCGCCTACGTGTGGCTGCCGTTGATCGACAGCGACCGCTACCACTGGCTGGTGGTCGCGAGTGAACCCCGGCTCGTCGCGCTGCCGCAGTCGCATCGCCTCGCCCGGCACGGCGAAATCGACTTCGCCGACCTCTTCGCCGAACCCTTTCTCGCGCTGCCGAAATCAGCGGGGGTGTTACGTGACTACTGGCTCGCACTGGACGCGCGCGCAGGCCGCCCACCGATCATCGGCGCCGAAGTGTCGAGCACCGAGGAAACCTACGAGGCGCTCGTCAACGGCGACGGCGTGGTCCTGCTCGCCACCGGCAACGCGCCGCTGGTCGCGCGCGACGGCGTGGTGACCAGACCGGTGACCGGCATCAGCCCCTGCGAACTCGCGCTGGCCTGGCGCCGCGACGACAAGCGCCCACTGGTCCGTGGCTACGCGCAGGCGTGCGCGCTTGTCGTCGGGGAAAGGCCTACAACGGCATGAGCCGGTGTTTGCGCGGGGCTTGCTCGACATGCTTGTCGCCGAGCAGCCGCATGGCCTTGCGGATCTCCAGGCGAGTGGTCGACGGCTCGATCACCGCGTCGATGTAGCCGCGTTCGGCGGCGATCCACGGGGTGGCGACGGCGGCGTTGTAGAAGTCGACCATCTGCTGGCGCACCACGGGCCGCTCGGCCTCGGGCACGGCGGCGAGCTGCTTGCGCTGGGTCAGGCCCACCGCCGCTTCGGCACCCATCACGGCGATCCGCGCAGTGGGCCAGGCGAGGTTGATATCGCCGCCGAGCTGCTTGCACCCCATCACCGCGTACCCGCCGCCATAGGCCTTGCGCACCACGACGGTGACGATCGGCACCGTCGCCTCGACCACCGCGTAGAAGAACCGGCCACCGCGCTTGATCACGCCGATCTTCTCCTCCTCGACCCCCGGCAGCACGCCCGGAGTGTCGACGACGAACACCAGCGGAATGTCGAACGCATCGCAGAGCCGGATGAAATGGGCGGCCTTGTCCGACCCGCGCGCGTCGATCGCACCGCTGGCCACCAGCGGCTGATTGGCGACGACCCCGACACTGCGCCCGTCGACCCGCGCGAAGCCGGTGATCAGATTGCGGGCCGCACCGTCGCCGACCTCGTGGAACTCACCGTCGTCGAAGATTCGCAGCAGCACCTCGTACATGTCGTAGCCCATGCGGTCGGAATCCGGGATGAGCGAATCGAGTTCGCGATCGGAGTCGGTGATCTCCGGTTCCAGACCGGGGTTGACCACCGGTGCCCGCTCGTAGCAGTTCGACGGCATGAAGCTCAAATACGTTCGCGCCCACTCGAACGCGGCCTTCTCGTCGGTCGCCACGTGGTGGATGTTGCCGTTGTGGGCCTGGTTGAACGCGCCGCCGAGCTCGTCGAGTGTCACTTCCTCGCCGGTGGTCTCGCGGATGATCTCGGGACCGGTGACGAACATGTACGCCGACTCGGTCGCGATCAGCACATCGGTGTTGATCGGCGAATACACCGCGCCCGCAGCGCATTTGCCCAGCATCACCGACACCTGCGGCACCAGCCCGGACAGTCGCCGTTGTCGCCTGCTCATCTCGGCGTACCAGGCCAGCGAGGTGACCGCGTCCTGCACCCGGGCGCCGCCGGAGTCGTTGATCGCCACGAACGGGCACGCGATATCGGCCGCCAGATCCATCGCCATCGCGACCTTGCGCCCGAACATCTCACCCACCGACCCGCCGAACACGGTCTGGTCGTGGGCGATCACCACCACCGGGCGCCCGTCGATCCGGCCGTGCCCGGTGACCACGCCGTCACCGTAGAGGCCGTCGGCCGCGCCTGGTTGCTTCACCAGTGCGCCGATCTCGGTGAAACTGCCCTGGTCGAGAAGTATTTCGATGCGCTCGCGCGGACTGGGAATTCCTTTCGCCGCCCGCTTGGCGACCCCCGCACCCCCCGCCGGTTCCCGCGCCGCCGCCAGATTTGCCCGCAGCTCTTGCAGTTTCGCAGCTGTAGTCGACTCCACCACGCACGCCCTTCCTCGTCCTGGTCGAGCTCTCCTTCATCGGTTAACCGAAGCGTAGCGCTGACGCCCGCGCCGCCGTCAGCGGCACGGCGACAAGACCGCTGACGAGTCACGGGTCAAACGTGCGCGCCACTACCGAAGGCGATGCGCAATTGGCCGAGTAGCACCTTCGCGGCCGGGCTGGGGGCGGGGTCGGTGCGCCAGGCGAGGGCCAAGCGGCCGTGGATGGTGGGGTCGACGATGTCGAGGGTTCGGACGGCGAAGGCGTCGGCTTCGGCAGGGGTGAGGGCGGGCACGATCGCAGTTCCGAGGCCGCGTGCGGCGAGCTGGAGCAGCAGTGGGGGAGCGGCGGCTTCAAAGGCGACGTTCGGTGTGAAACCTGCTGCGGTGCAGGATCGTTCGAAGACGCCGCGCAGGCCGGTGCCTCGGGTGAGGCAGATGAGGCGGTGGTCGGCCAGGGCCGTCAAGGTGATCGTGCCCGCCGGGTCGATCGGGGCCTCGCGTGAGACGGCGGCGACAAGCGGAGTCTCCAGAATCACTTGTAAGTCGATGCCGGAACCTGTTGCCGCGCCGGTCAATCCGGTGAGCGCGATGTCGAGTTCGTCGCGTTCGAGTGCGGCGATCATGCGTTCGGTGGTGTCCTCGGTGAGGCTGATACCGACGTGTGGATGATCGTGGTGGAAATCGGCGAGAACCCCCGCTACGTCGAAGATTTCGGACGCCGCCCCGGAGATCATGCCCAGTCGCACCTGTCCGCGCAGCAACCCCGTGAACTCCTGCACCGTCTGGCTGATGCGGTCGGTGGCGGCCAAGGCGGTGCGCGCATGCGTGAGTACGGCGGCGCCGATCTCGGTCAGTGTCACGCTTCGGGCGCCCCGATCGAGGAGAGGTTGTCCGAGTTCGCGTTCGAGTTGTCGAATCTGGGTGCTGAGCCCGGGCTGTGTGAGGTGCAATCGTTCGGCGGCGCGAGTGAAGCCTCCTTCGTCGACCACTGTCACGAAGTAGCGCAGCTGCCGCAGTTCCATAACTGATGATTATAGTTCTCAGAACAACTATCTGTTGTACTTATCTCAGGGCGCGGAGCACAGTCGAAGCATGACCGATACCGCAACCTTCACTGGTCCCGTGTTCCGCCCTGACGACGCTGGTTATGCCGAGGAGATCGCCGGCTTCCAGACCGCCTATTCGCACGCCCCCGCGCTGGTGGTCGGCGCTGTGCACGCCGAGGACGTGCGTGCTGCGGTGGAATACGCAGCGCGACAAGGCCTTCCGGTGGCCGTGCAGGCGACAGGCCACGGTCTGTCGGTGGCTTCTGACGGTGGGGTACTCATCACGACCAAGCGGATGGATGTCATCACCATCGACCCGCGGGCACGCACCGCCCGCATCGGTGCCGGGGTTCGCGCCGGCGCGCTGGTCGAGGCGGCCGCTCGGTACGGGCTGGCACCGTTGAACGGGTCGTCGCCGTCGGTGGGGATGGTCGGGTACGTACTCGGCGGTGGGCTGGGGCTGTTGGCGCGTGAATTCGGTTATGCCGCAGATCATGTGCGGTCGCTGGACCTGGTGACCGCCGACGGCAGAATGCGCACCCTCACCCCCGCGGACGAACTGTTCGGGGCGGTACTGGGCTCCGGCGGCAACTTCGGGGTGGTGACCGGGCTCGAACTCGATCTCGTGCCGGTCGCCGAAATCTACGGTGGTCAGCTGGTTTTCGATGCGTCACTGGTCGACGCGGCACTCGAAACGTGGCGCGCCTGGACCGCGACCGTGCCGACCGAACTGACCTCCACGATCGCGATGGTGACCTACCCCGACATCGATGCCGTGCCGGAATCCTTGCGTGGCCGCCACGTCGCCTCGATCCGGATCGCCTTCGACGGGCCGCAGGAGGAAGGCGAGCGGTGGGCCGCGCCGCTGCGGCAGATCGGGTCCCGGCTGCGCGACGACCTGCGCATGATGCCCTACGTCGAATCGCACACCATCCACAGTGATCCGCCCTTCCCGCACGCCTATGCCGCGACGAACGCGCTACTTTCGGAGTTGACGCCGGAGGGTCTGTCCGCGCTGCGCGCGTTGACGGCGCCGGGCGGCCAGGTCGACGCGGTCGTCGATATCCGTCACCTCGGCGGCGCCCTCCGGCACGGTGGTCCGGCGTCGATCGACCATCGCGATGCCGACTACATCGTGCGGGTCATCACCGGTCCCGGCGAGGGGGACTCCGCGCCCGAGGGGCTGGCGGCGGTGCGAGAAGCCCTGTCCTCGTGGACGATCGGGCACAGTCTCGCGTTCCTCTACGGCGCGGGCGGCGCGGCGGACTCGGCCCAGACCGCGGCCGGATACTCCGCGGACACCTACCGCTGGCTGGCGGCGGTGAAAGCGAAGTACGACCCGCACAACATGTTCCGCGCCAACCGCAACATCGCCTGACGACCCTTGCCCGTCCTCCCGATATCTACTATCTTGGTGATATCACTCAGATATCGGGAGGATGTCATGGAGCTCCGGTCCGCATTCCGCGTCAACGGATTCGTCGTCTTGCTGGGGTGGCTGGTGCTCACCCTGCTGTTGGGGGTCGCCACCGTCCTCGCGTTCGTCTCCGCCACGAAACACCAGGGTGGCGCGCTCGCCTGGACGGGCGCGGTCGTCGCCGTCGTCGCGATGCTGGTCGTCTCGTTGCTCGCCACCGGGTTGACCATCGTCAACCCCAACGAGGCCAAGGTCGTCACCTTCTTCGGCCGCTACATCGGCTCGGTCAGCGACCCCGGATTCTTCTCGGTGGTCCCCCTGGCCGACCGTAAATCCATCTCCCTGCGGGTACGCAACTTCGAAACCCAGAAGCTCAAGGTCAACGACGCCGACGGCAACCCCGTCGAGATCGCGGCCGTCGTCGTCTACAAGGTCGTCGACAGCTTCAAAGCCGCCTTCGCCGTCGACGACTACGAGGAATACGTCGCCACCCAGTCCGAGGCCGCCGTCCGCCACCTCGCCACCACCCACCCCTACGATGCCCACGACGACTCGCGCACCAGTCTGCGCGACGGTGCCGAAGTAGCCGAGGAGCTCACCGTCGAACTGCGCGAACGCACCCTCACCGCCGGTATCGAGGTCGTCGAGGCCCGCATCACCCACCTCGCCTACGCCCCCGAGATCGCCCAGGCCATGCTCGTGCGCCAGCAGGCCGCCCAGGTCGTCGCCGCCCGCACCCAGATCGTCGAAGGCGCCGTCGGCATGGTCGCCCTGGCACTCGACCGCCTCGCCGAACAGGGCACCGTCGAACTCGACGAGGAACGCAAAGCCAACATGGTCTCCAACCTGCTCGTCGTCCTCTGCGGCGACCGCGCCACCCAACCGGTCGTCAACGCCGGATCCCTCTACTCCTGAGCCCCCATGACCCAGCCGAAGAAGGACCCCAAAAAGATCCTGCTGCGGCTCGACCCGGCCGTCCACGAGGCGATAGCCAAGTGGGCGGCCGACGACCTGCGCAGCGTCAACTCCCAAATCGAATACGCCTTACGCCTGGCCCTCGACCAGGCGGGCCGAAAACCCAAGCGGGAGTAGGCGAATCGCCCGGTGGTCGGATGCACCCCCGCGGCTTTGCCAACCTGCGACCGAAGGCGGTGTGCGCCTGGGGATTCGAGGACGGGTGCACCTGTGGAGACTTCGCACAGTGGGACTTGGGCGGCGCTCGAGGACGGTACTCGACTGCTGGTGGACGATGAGATCTACCGGCTGAGTGTGGTGGATTGCGGCTCGCTGGCGCTGCAGACCGGCCAACTGGTTGTGTGCGACCCGTTCGCTTGCTCGGTACCCGGCGAGCACGTCGTCGCGCGGGTGCGGCCCGGCGAGTACCGGGTTCACGCCACGATCGCCGACGTCAGCGGAAATGAACTCGACGCCGAGTACCAGTTGGCGTACCTGACGCTGCAGCTACCCATAGCGGGGCCTGAGGTGACGCGTCGGGTGCTCACGGTCGAATCCGACGGTTTCGCGGTAGCTGCCGACGACTACCACGGTGTCGTGGTGGATTCGGGCACCGTGTGCTTCGTCGACGCGGGGGCCGTCGTGCGGAATATGTCGGACGGGGAGCACTGGGGCGATCTGTTCGAGCCCGGCGGCCAGGAGCGAATGTGGGCAGGCGGCAGTGAGATCGGAAGCCAAGGGCCTGCTGATGTCGCGAACATCGCCCTTCCCGCGGGGTTCGGCGAGAACATCGTCGTCGCGCGATCCGGCTGGGGCGATGGGTGCGTCCTGTACGGCGGATACGACGACATCGGGATGTTGGCAGCTGTTTCGGGCGAATCGATAGGAATGTTCGCGCGTGCTCTCGCCGAGGTGCGGTCGCGTCCGAGGGTTGCGGCCTGGTGGGTCGTGGGGCTGACCGTGTGCGCGGTGATCGGATACCCGATCGCTGAGCTGCCCGGAAGTGTGGTCTGTGCCGTGCTCGGTGTATTGCTGGTGGTGCGGCGCGGGCGTGGGCGCAAGCCTGTGGTTGAGCGACTCCGCGAGGAGCTGTTGGCCTCGAGTTGGGGTCAAGGCCTGCTGTCGGAGTCCAGATTCGGCGGGGACGCCTTCGATATCCAATGGGGAACTACGAGTTGCCGTCGATGGCACTACCGCGATATCGCGCGGGTGCGGGTCGATCCGCAGCTCGTCTCCTTCACCCACCGCGGCACCCGTCTGTCCCTGCCACGACCGTTGGTGCCGGACTTCGGGGTGGATCTGCTGCGAGGACGGCCGAGCTGCCACCTTCCGCCGCTCCCGCCGCTTCCAGCGCTGCCCGCGCCGACGGCACGATTCGTCGCACGAGCGGACACCGCGCGAAGGTTCGCCCACGCGGAGCGCCGCCCCGGTGTTCGGGACACGCTGATCGCGCTGACGGTGTTCGCACTGCCGTATCTGGGACTGGCATGGCTGGTGCGTGGTGTCGAAGCGCTCCTGTTCGCTGGCGCGATCGTGGCCGTGAGCGCCGCGACTGTGTGGTATATGGCGCATCATCGGCCGTTCCGCGTCGCGCGACGGCAGTGGTCGCGCAATCTGCCGGTCGGTGAGTCGATGTCGATCCAACTGGGCCGCACGGGTTTCGACATCCAGTACACAGACCACCGGTATCAGCTGTCCTACACGCAGGTGGATTCCCCTCGCGGCACCTGCTCAGGGGCTCGACGCTGCGGACCGGTCGTTGCGGTGACCGCATGATTGTGCGACGTCACCCGCTGTGTCAGCTGACGCCGAGCACCCGGGTGAGGAGTCGTTGACGGGTTCGCGTCCCCGATTTGGCGAGGATGGCTTTGACGTGGTCGTTGATCGTGTGTTCGGAGAGGAAGAGTTCGGCGGCCAGTTCGTGGGAGTCGAGGCCGGTTGCCAGGAGGGTCAGGACCTGGGTTTCCCGGGTCGACAGGGCGTGGGCTCGGGCGAACAGGTCGAGGCGTTCGGTGGCGGTGCTCGGCTCGAGGGCTACGGCGATGTCGGTGCCCAGGCGGTCGGCTTTCACCGTGAGCCAACGGTTGCCGCCCAGGTGGACGCGGGAGGTTGCGGGGCCGAGTGGGGTGTCTGCCGCGGTGGCGAGGAGGGCGGCGGCCGCGTTGTAGACCGAGGCGGGGACAGGCGGAATCGGTTCGTCCGGGGGAAGTAGGCGGAGTAGGGAATCCGCGGCGGCCGCGGTCTGGGACCGCACACGCAAGGTGTTGTCGAGCAGGACGACTGCGGGGCCCAATGATGGGAGTTGCGCGTCGGATTCGACGAATGTGGCGCCGACGGCACGGCGCAGGCCCGCGGTCACTGTGGTCTTCAGCGTGCTGAGAGCATCGAGTTCCGCTGTGGTGAAAGGGGATTCGGTGTAGCGGAGCAGTTCGAGAAAGCCCCAGCAGCCGTAGCGGTCGGCGAAGGTGACGATGGCGGAGTCGGTGATGCCGAGATCGCGTTGCGCGGTGCGCCACAACAGGGATCGGTCGGGGTTGCCCTCGGTGGCGCCCAGCAAAGAGTGAGCACCGGTGCCGCGCACGGTATCCCAGCGATTGAGCGTGGTGAGGTAGCGGGCGCGGATCAGGTCCGGCAGGAGGCCGAAGTCGAGGCCGGGAACATCGGCGAGCGGTGCCGTCGCGACCGCGGTGACGGGGTCGGTGAGCGCGAAGACATGACCGGTGAACGGGATCGTCGCCCGGATTTCGACCAGGACGAGTTCGCGCAGTCGTTTGGCGGAGTGCGCGGTCTGGCACACACGGCCGATCCGGTCGGCCACAGTACTCGGCACGCCACCAGCCTACGGCGGAAAACCCCCAGGATCAGGGATGTCGGTGATGCCCGTGACAGGCCGATGATCGAGGTACCCAATCGCACGACGTCGGAGGCCACCATGACCACAACCCTGCACATCGACAACACCGTTCGCGACTACGACGAATGGAAGTCCGCCTTCGACCAGTACGAGCGGTTCCGCGCCGACAACGGCGTGCGCACCTACCGTGTCGGTCGCATCGACGGCACACCGGAACGAGTCCTCGTCGACCTCGATTTCGACGACCGCCCCACCGCTGAGGCGTTCCGCGCCGCCTTGGCCACCGTGCTGGCGACCCCGCGCAGCCGCGCAATGGTGACGAGTCACCAATCGTGGATCGTCGACCTGGTCGAGGAGCGCGTATCCGCCTGACCGACGCGCCGGACCACCCAGCGGGACAACCGAACTCGAAACCGCCGGTAAATTGATCCGGTGCCCATCTCGTTCGACATTCCTGGAATGCAACAGTTGGACGACACGACCTGGGGGAATCCGGCCACTCGTGACGTCGTCGCGCTGAACTATGTCAGCGGCAGGCCCGACCTGCCCGCTCGGCTGGGCGATCTGAAACGGCTGCGCAGGCGGCTGGCCGAGCATCACGCGCGGTCGGGGTGCCTGATCGAGGCGTTCGTGGTGTGGGTCGACCAGTTGCCCGCGTTGCTGCGGGTGGAGAAGACGCAACTGCCGGGGCCGCGGGGTGAACTCGTTTTCGCGGCGTCGATCGTGGTGCCCAAGGACCGGTGCTCGGCGGTGTTCCAGATCATGTGCCCGGAAACCGGGGTGCCCGGTGCGCGGGAGACCACGATCGGCAGGCAGTTCCGTCGCGAGGAGATGTGCCCGCCGCATCCCTACGCGCCCGGCCTGCGCGGTCGGTTGCCCTTTCTCCTGTCCGATGACGTCCGCTTCGACGACGCGTTTCCGCACCACGCCTTGACCAGGGCGCGTCGCTGGGTCGCCGACACGGTGCCGAACGTGCGCGTCGACCCGTCCTTCGCGGCGCTGCCTGAATTCTAGGGCGCCGGAGTTCTAGGGCTTGACGGCGATGAAGATCGCGGTGCCCGGGAAGATCTGCCCGCGCAGCGGCGACCACTGACCCCATTCGCGGTCGAGCCATTCCGGCCAATCCGGTTCGACGATGTCGACCAGGTGCAGGCCGGCGCCGACGATCTCGCGGACCCGGTCGCCGATCGTGCGATGGTGCTCGGCGTAGGTCGGCACGCCGTCGGCGTCTACCTCTACATAGGGAGTGCGGTCGAAGTAGGGGATCGTGGCGGTCAGGCCCGCCTCGCCCGGATCGTCGGGGAAGATCCAGCGCATCGGATGGTTCACCGAGAACACCCAACGCCCACCGGGCCGGAGAACTCGCGCCACCTCGCGCATCACCAACGCCGAGTCGGCTACGAACGGCACCCCGCCGAACGCTGAGCAGGCCAGGTCGAACGACGCGTCCGCGAACGGCAACGCCTCGGCCCCCGCCTGAACCAAGGGGACCCGCGGTCCACCCTGATCCATCGCGGCCACGCCACGCTCGAGCATTCCCATCGACACATCGAGCCCCACCGGGAACGCGCCGTGCCCGGCCAGCCACCGTGAGCACGGCGCCGAACCGCAGCCGATCTCCAAGACGGTCTTGCCGGTGATGTCTCCGAGGAAGCCCATGTCACCCTCGTGCAACCCCTCCGGGCACCACACGAACTCACCGCCGGGGGAGTCCACACCCAGGAAGTCGGCGTGGGTCTGGTGGTACTGCTCGGCGTCGGCGTCCCACCAGCGGCGATTCGCGCGCTCGCTGTCGCGCGAGTCGATCTTGGTTCGGGTGGTCGCTGAGGTACCGAGCAGCGCGTTGGCCTGCGCGTGGCGTTCGTCGTCGGTCACGGCCAACAGGGTATCGGCGTGGGGTGGGGGGTGGTTTGCCCGGCTCCGCGCCGGTCGCGTACGCTGATGCACGCTGTAGAGGGACGCTGAATTCGATCAGCGGCAAGTGCGACGGTCCGTGCGATACTTTAACGGTATCCCTTCGTCGCGTCGTCGCGGTGATTCGCAGCGTACCGAAAGATCCAATGTCCGCAACCGACCACAATCCGTCCGGAGCAAACCCACATATGCCCACCACCGTCACCTCGCCGCAGGTAGCCATTAATGATATTGGCTCCGCCGAGGACTTCCTGGCCGCCATCGACGCAACGATCAAGTACTTCAACGATGGCGACATCGTCGAAGGCACCATCGTCAAGGTCGATCGTGACGAGGTCCTGCTGGACATCGGTTACAAGACCGAAGGCGTCATCCCCTCCCGCGAGCTCTCCATCAAGCACGACGTCGACCCCAACGAGGTCGTTTCCGTGGGCGACGCGGTCGAGGCCCTGGTCCTCACCAAGGAGGACAAGGAAGGCCGCCTGATCCTGTCCAAGAAGCGGGCGCAGTACGAGCGCGCGTGGGGCACGATCGAGGAGCTCAAGGAGAAGGACGAGGCCGTCAAGGGCACCGTCATCGAGGTCGTCAAGGGCGGCCTGATCCTCGACATCGGTCTCCGTGGCTTCCTGCCCGCCTCGCTCGTCGAGATGCGTCGTGTCCGCGACCTCCAGCCGTACGTCGGCAAGGAGATCGAGGCCAAGATCATCGAGCTCGACAAGAACCGCAACAACGTGGTCCTGTCGCGTCGCGCCTGGCTCGAGCAGACCCAGTCCGAGGTCCGCAGCGAATTCCTGCACCAGCTCCAGAAGGGCCAGGTCCGCAAGGGCGTCGTGTCCTCCATCGTCAACTTCGGTGCCTTCGTGGACCTGGGTGGCGTCGACGGCCTGGTGCACGTGTCCGAGCTGTCCTGGAAGCACATCGACCACCCGTCCGAGGTTGTCGAGGTCGGCAACGAGGTCACCGTCGAGGTTCTCGACGTCGATCTGGACCGCGAGCGCGTCTCCCTGTCGCTCAAGGCGACCCAGGAAGACCCGTGGCGTCAGTTCGCCCGGACCCACGCGATCGGTCAGATCGTGCCCGGCAAGGTCACCAAGCTGGTTCCCTTCGGTGCCTTCGTGCGCGTCGAAGAGGGCATCGAGGGCCTGGTCCACATCTCCGAGCTGGCCGAGCGCCACGTCGAGGTCCCGGACCAGGTTGTGGCCGTCGGCGACGACGCCATGGTCAAGGTCATCGACATCGACCTCGAGCGTCGTCGTATCTCGCTGTCGCTGAAGCAGGCGAACGAGGACTACAACGCCGAGTTCGACCCGTCGAAGTACGGCATGGCCGACAGCTACGACGATGCGGGCAACTACATCTTCCCCGAAGGCTTCGACCCCGACACCAACGAGTGGCTCGACGGGTTCGACAAGCAGCGTGAAGAGTGGGAAGGCCGTTACGCCGAGGCCGAGCGTCGCCACAAGATGCACACTGCTCAGATGGAGAAGATGGCAGCCGACGCTGCCGCCGAGGCCGCCGCTGGCGGTCCCGTCGCGGGCAACTACTCCTCCGAGACCGGTGGCGCCGCTCCTGCGTCCACCTCCGGTCCGGCCGAGACCACGGGCGGCTCGCTGGCCAGCGATGCCCAGCTCGCGGCTCTGCGGGAGAAGCTTTCCGGCAACGCCTGATTCAGCGCTGACGCCTGAATCGACAACTGCAGTACCGAAGGCCCTGGTCCACGCGGACCGGGGCCTTCGGCCTTTCCGGGCCGTCGACCTTTTCGCGGACACGACCGCCCTTCGTCGGCTTTCGGACAAAGGGTGGGTTCGACGACGGGTGAATGTCGATAGCGGTGGCTACGTCGGGCGCCGGCGATGGGCCCGCCGCGTTGAGTCACGTCGACGTAGCGAACCTCAGGGCGACGCCGGGCGCTGACCAGTTCATGACCTGGACTCGGCGCGCCGAACGTCCGGTCGAGAGTGAGTGCGCAGTGAGCTCGCGACGGTGCCGGGCGAACCGATCAGTTCGCGGCAGCGGCGGTGGGCGACCAATAAGCGGCGGCCATGCTCGGCCGTTTGCGCATCGCGGCGAAGCTGTGTCTGGCGGGGGAGAGCAGAGTGGCGAACCAGGAGCGCTGGTATTCGGCCAAAGTCGCTGCTACAGCGGGGAATTCGATGCAGTGCACACCGCCGGGCATGCCGAGGCGGTGGCGAGCCGCGCGGTGGTTCCTGGTACCCATGATCATCCTCCGGTGGTCGTGCGGTCTCTCTCGCCTCGGCGAAGATTAGTCCACGCGACGCGCCCGGTTCGGGACCTTCCGCCGTTGTAGGCGTGGGCGTGTCGCGGTAGCTGCCCCGACCCGGCGGCCGGGATGCGAGACTGGGCCCATGTTGCGGATCGGCCTCACCGGAGGCATGGGAGCGGGTAAGTCCACAGTGGCGCGGACACTGGTCGAGCTCGGAGCGGTACTCATCGACTCCGACGCGATCGCCCGCGAGGTCGTCGCGCCCGGTACGCCGGGTCTGGCCGCGCTGGTCGAGGAGTTCGGGGAGGGAATCCTGAGCCCCGACGGGAGTCTGGACCGGCCCGCGCTGGCCGCGATCGCTTTCGCCGATGATGTCTCGCGGGGCAAGCTCAACGCGATCACCCACCCGCTGGTCGGTGCCCGCACCGCGGAGCTGATCGGGGATGCCGCCACGGATGCCGTTGTGGTGCAGGATGTTCCGTTGCTCGTGGAGAACGGGCTGGCGCCGCTGATGCAGCTCGTAGTGGTGGTCGGCGCCGAAGAGGAGACCCGGCTGCGCAGGCTCGTCGAACAGCGTGGAGTGGCCGAGGCCGACGCTCGGGTGCGGATCGCCGCGCAGGCCACCGACGAGCAGCGGCGCGCGGTCGCCGATGTGTGGCTGGACAACAACGATGCGCCAGAAAAGGTGCAGGAGCAGGTTCGTCGGCTGTGGGAGCAGCGGCTGGTGCCATTCGAACGCAATCAGCGCGAGGGCATTCGCGCGCGCGCCGAGTACCGCCTCGTCACCGATCCGGAGTGGGATGTGCAGGCGCGCAGGATCATTGCGCGCTTGCACCTGGCCTGCGGGGCGTCGGCGGTGCGCATCGACCACGTCGGGTCGACCGCGGTGCACGGCCTGCCCGCCAAGGACATCATCGATATCCAGGTGACGGTCGCCGACCTGACGACCGCGGAATCGCTGGCCGACGCGCTGACGGCGGCCGGATTCCCCCTGGCTGAGCAAGTGACGCACGACAATCCGAAGCCGACCCCTGGCGATCCCGACGGCACCGACCTCACCCTGTGGGGAAAACGCCTGCACGGCAACGCCGATCCCGGCCGACCGGCCAATATCCATCTGCGCGTGCAGGATTCGCCAGGTCAGCGATTCGCGCTCGACCTGCGCGACTGGTTGCGAGCCACCGACAGCGCGCGGGCGGAGTACCTGGCCGTCAAGCGTGGGGCCGAGCTGGCCGCGGCGGATCTGACCGTCGACGCTGCCGGAGAGGCCTACTACGGGGTGAAGGAACCGTGGTTCGACGCGGTCTATCCCGTGGTCACCGAGTGGGCCCGCGCCCGCGCGTGAACCGGTTGCCAATCTGTTAAACATCGATGTTTCGGAAACTGTCCGCGCGCCGTAGCGCTCTGTGTAAATTGTGCGAAGTCACTACACGGTGACTCGATTCACAGGGAAGTTGTAGCGCGTATGACAACACATCACCGTCAGTTCGGCCGTGCGGGCTTCGGCATCACCGCACTCGGCGCCGTCGCCGCCACGATTGTGCTCGCCGCTCCGCAGGCCTCGGCCTGGGTCGGCAATTTCGGCGTGGCCGGAACCGACCACAAGGTCGGTTGTAGCTACAAGCTGACCGCCAGTGTCGAGATCGACCGGCTGACCTCGGTGAAGTTCACCGACAACGGCCAGGACATCCCGGGCAGCCCGGTGTCGCCGTCGCTGCTGTCGGGCACGGTGAGCATCACCTGGAAGCCGACCACCGCGGGCCAGCACAAGCTCGAGGCGCGTCAGCTGCTGATCAGCGACTCGATCACGGTCACCGTCGGCGAGGCGGGCAGTACCGGCAGCGCGGCGTGTGGCGGCGGGCTGGCGGATCTGTTCCCGAGCCTGTCGGCCGGCTGATCCAGGCTGTTCGAACCGCCCGTACCCGCGTGGGTGCGGGCGGTTCGTCGTTTCAGCGCCAGGTCGGCGTCATGCCGAGGGTGGCCAGCCAGTCCTCGAAGTTGTAGCCGTTGGCGGCGATGCCGTCGACAGCGACGGTTGCGTTCTCGATCGCGGTCTGGCAGTGCGCGGAATCGAGCAGTCCTGCCGAGTGGGCGGCCATCAGTTCGTCGACATCGACGAGGCGGACATCGCGTCCGGTGCGCACGAGCAGGTCGAGGTAGTGGTCGACCCCTTTGATCAGCGTCGGTGACTCCCAGGTGAACGCGCCGACATCGACATAGACGTCCTGCCATTTCTCGATGCCGGGGTTGTAGTGCAGCTTCGAGGCCCGCAACGACAGCTCGGGCAGAATCCACGACTCGAGGTAGTGGAAGCTCACGTGATCGGAGTGACGCCCCATGTACACCCCCCACGGCTCTTCGCGGTAGATCTCCACCGGCCGCACGAAACCCTTGGGATCGGTGTTCGTCTGAGCCGCGACGTCGAAGTACTCGACCTTGGGTGGATGCACGTGCACGGTGGATGCCTGCGTCATGAGCGCAGAATCTACCGGGTGGGGGCCGTGTCCGCGCTCGAGGACTTTCGCCGGACCCGAATGTGTCAGTGGTCGCGCCTAAGCTGGATCCATGGCATTTGCGACCGAGATCCCGACGGAAGGGTACGAAGACCGGGGGCACCCGCTCGCCCATTCCGAACACCGGCCCGTCGGCACGATCGAGCGAACGGGCGCCCGATTCGAGGTGGTCAGCGAGTACTCGCCCGCCGGCGACCAGCCCGCGGCCATCGCCGAGCTCGAACGCCGGGTGAACGCGGGGGAGAAGGACGTCGTCCTGTTGGGCGCCACCGGTACCGGTAAGTCCGCGACCACCGCGTGGCTGATCGAGAAGTTGCAGCGGCCCACGCTGGTGATGGCCCCGAACAAGACCCTCGCCGCGCAGCTGGCCAACGAACTGCGCGAGATGTTGCCCAACAACGCGGTCGAGTACTTCGTCTCGTACTACGACTACTACCAACCCGAGGCCTACATCGCCCAGACCGATACCTATATCGAGAAGGACAGCTCGATCAACGACGACGTCGAGCGGTTGCGGCACTCGGCGACCTCGAGTCTGCTCTCGCGCCGCGATGTCGTGGTGGTCGCCTCGGTGTCGTGCATCTACGGCCTCGGCACCCCGCAGTCGTACCTGGATCGGTCGGTGCAGCTCGAGGTCGGCGGCGAGATCGACCGCGACGCGTTGCTGCGGTTGCTGGTCGACGTGCAGTACACCCGCAACGACATGGCGTTCACCCGTGGCTCGTTCCGGGTGCGCGGCGACACCGTCGAGATCATCCCGTCCTATGAGGAGCTGGCGATCCGCATCGAGTTCTTCGGTGACGAGATCGAGGCGCTCTACTACCTGCACCCCCTCACCGGTGATGTTGTGCGACAGGTCGATTCGGCCCGCATCTTCCCGGCCACCCACTATGTGGCGGGGCCGGAGCGGATGGAGCGCGCGGTCGGCGACATCGAGGCCGAGCTGGCCGCCAGGCTCGAGGAATTCGAGCGCCAGGGCAAGCTCCTGGAAGCGCAGCGGTTGCGGATGCGCACCGAATACGACCTGGAGATGATCCGGCAGGTCGGGTTCTGCTCGGGTATCGAGAACTATTCGCGGCACATCGACGGGCGTCCGGCCGGTTCGGCGCCTGCCACGCTGCTCGACTACTTCCCCGACGATTTCCTGCTGGTGATCGACGAATCGCACGTCACGGTGCCGCAGATCGGCGGCATGTTCGAAGGTGACATGTCGCGCAAGCGCAACCTGGTCGACTTCGGCTTCCGCTTGCCCTCGGCCGTCGACAACCGTCCGCTGACCTGGGAGGAGTTCGCCGGGCGCATCGGTCAGGCGGTGTATCTGTCGGCGACGCCGGGCAACTACGAGCTGGGTCAGGTCGGCGGTGAGGTGGTCGAGCAGGTCATCCGCCCGACCGGCCTGGTCGATCCGAAAGTCGTGGTCAAGCCCACCAAGGGCCAGATCGACGACCTGGTGCACGAGATCCGAGAACGCTCCGAGCGCAACGAGCGGGTCCTGGTCACCACGCTCACCAAGAAGATGTCCGAAGACCTCACCGACTACCTGCTCGGCCTCGGCGTGAAGGTCCGCTACCTGCACTCCGAGATCGACACGCTGCGCCGCGTCGAACTGCTCCGGCAGCTGCGCCTCGGCGAATACGACGTGCTGGTCGGCATCAACCTGCTGCGCGAGGGTCTCGACCTGCCCGAAGTGTCCCTGGTCGCGATTCTCGACGCCGACAAGGAAGGCTTCCTGCGGTCGAGCACCAGCCTCATCCAGACCATCGGTCGCGCGGCGCGCAACGTGTCCGGTGAGGTGCACATGTACGCGGACAAGATCACCGACTCGATGAAGCACGCGATCGAGGAGACCGATCGTCGCCGGGCCAAGCAGGTCGCCTACAACACCGAACACGGCCTCGATCCGCAGCCACTGCGCAAGAAGATCGCCGACATCCTGGATCAGGTGTACACCGAGGCCGAGGACGAGGTGGCCGTCGGCGGTTCAGGGCGCAATGCCAGCCGCGGCAGGCGCGCGCAAGGTGAGCCGGGCCGGGCCAGTGCGGGCATCTACGCCGAACGTGACGTGAAGTCGATGCCACGGGCCGAATTGGCGGCCCTGGTCACCGAGCTCACCGCGCAGATGATGAACGCGGCCAGGGAACTGCAGTTCGAGCTGGCGGGCCGATTACGTGACGAGATCGCCGATCTGAAGAAGGAGCTGCGCGGTATGGACGCCGCAGGGCTGTCCTGACCATGCCGATCGCACGGGGCTACAACGGCCTCGCGCCCGAGCTGTGCGACGGATCGCGCACGCTGTGCTCGGAGGCGAGGCCGCTGCGGTCGAGAACCCAGCGCGGTGCGTCGCTAAGCCTGCTCGGCCATCCAGACGGCGACGCGGCGGTCGGCTTCCTCTCTGGAGACGTCCTCGACGCGGGTGATCACCGCCCAGCGGTGGCCGAACGGGTCGATCACCACGCCGAAGCGGTCGCCGGTGACGAAGGTCTGCGGCTCCTCGGCGCTGCGGGCACCGTGTTCGAGCGCGCGGGCGATCACCGCGTCCACATCGGCGCAGTAGTGCACCACCGAGGTGTGCACCCAGTCCTGTGGTGCGCGAACGTTGTTGTCGGGGATGGGCATTCCGAGCTGCAGGGTGGAATCACCGATGAGCAGTTCGGCGTGCGCGGCCTGGCCGTCGGGCAGGTCGGCTCGGCTGAGCAGCTTCGCGTCGAAGACCGCGGTGTAGAAGTCGATGGCCGCGTTGGCGTCCGGGACGGCCAGGAAGCAGGTGATGGAGTGGTAGCCCTCCGGAACGGGCGCAACGGGATTGGTCATGACTATGATCCTGCGCGGTCGTGGACTGCCGGTCTTGTAAGAACGCGACAGATCGGCCGACGATGACGGCGGCGCCGGAACTCGATGATGTGAAAGGCATTCTGCACCCGGACGAGCAGGCCAGGCACCGGTCGCTGACCAGGCTGGGGGTCGGGCCCGCGCTGGCCGAGTTCGCGGACCGGTATTGGGCGGTGCGGTGGGATCTGCGCGGTCGGCCCAGCTATTCGGCCGAGGTGCTGTCGTTTCCGTGCGTGAATGTCACCTTCGAACGCAGCACCACCCGCACCGGCGGGTTCGTCAACGGTGTGTGCACGACGAAATATGTGCGCGAGCTCGCCGAAGACGGCGAGACCTTCGGAATCCGGTTCACTCCAGGCGGTTTCGGTGCCTTCACCGGCATGGATGTCGGTGCGCTGCGCGATGACTCGGCCCCGCTGACGGCGGTGCTGCCCGAGGCGCAGGGACTGGCCGAACGGGTGCTGGCCGAACCTTCCGACGAGCGAAGGCGCGACGTCGTCGAAGAGTTCTTCGCAGGCCGGGGTCGCACCGACGACCCGCAGTACGCACTGGTGACGCGCATCGTCACCGCGATGGCCGACGACCCGGACCTGACCAGGGTCGACCAGGTGACCGATCGTTTCGCGATCCCGATCCGCACCCTGCAACGCCTGTTCCGCCGCTACGTCGGGGCAGGCCCGAAATGGGTGCTGTGCCGGTTCCGGCTGCAGGACGCCGCTGACCTGCTCGCCCACGGACGCCCCGACCTCGCCGTCCTGGCCGCCGATCTCGGCTATTTCGACCAGGCCCATTTCAGTCGCGAATTCACCGCCGAGATCGGGATGTCACCGACGGAATACGCCCGCACCGCGCAGGCGGTCCCCACCGCACGGTGATCGCTCGGACGGATTCCGCGGGCAGGGTGAATTCTGCGGCCGATGTGATCAAAGTCCTAGTCGCGCTGCGTTGTTGATTGTGTTGTGATAGGCCACAGTTTCTTTGACCTGCGATCTTATCGCCGCAGGTAGATGTTCTCGGCTGTCGCGAAGACCACCGTGATAGCAAGTGCGGGGGTCAACACTCCCGGTGTGATCTATTGCGATTCTTCGATAAATCGGCGTGATTTGGCGTTAGGGTCGAGCCAATTGCCGCGCTGACGCTCGATTCCCGAGTGGTTCGGTGCTGGCACCGACCAAGTTGGAGGAGAGATGACCGCCTACCGGACCATTGTCGTCGGTACTGATGGCTCGGATTCGTCGTACGTGGCAGTGGAGAAGGCCGCGGCGCTCGCCGGGGACGCGGAGGCAACTCTCGTGCTGGCCTGCGCCTACTTCCCGACCGACGACCGCGATGTCGCCGCCGCCGCCGATGTGCTCAAGGACGAGGCCTACCAGGTCCGTGGCTCGGCCCCGACCAACGAGATCCTGATCGTCGCCCGGGAGAAGGCCATTGCCGCCGGTGCGAAGAACATCGTCGACCGCGCGATCGTCGGCGAGCCCGTCGAATCGCTGCTCGACCTCGTCAGGGAGGTGGACGCGGACCTGCTCGTCGTCGGTAACCGAGGCCTCAACACCCTCACCGGCCGACTGCTCGGCTCCGTCCCCTCGGACGTTGCCCGCAAGTCCCGTTCGGACGTGCTGATCGTGCACACCGTGCGCTAGTAGGACACGACGAAGGCCCCGGATCGCGTTGGTTCAGACGCGATCCGGGGCCTTCGTGCTTTTCGGGTCTGTGCTCAGGCCTGTTCCAGCGAGGACAGCACTGCGGGCAGCTCCTCGGTGTGCACCACGGACAGCCGCTGGGTCGCGCGGGTCAGGGCGACGTACAGGTCGTTGAGGCCGCGCGGGGACTCGTCCAGGATCGCCTGCGGTTCCACCAGGTACACGCGGTCGAACTCGAGGCCCTTCGCATCGTGCACCGTGAGCACCTGCACGGATTCGCCTGCCAGCGAGGACAATTCGGGCACAAGGGCCGCCGGTGCGAGGACCGCTGAGGTGCCCGGACCGTTCTCGGCTTCGAGCAACCGCGCGACCTCGCCCGCGACGGCGGCGGGCGACACCCGGTAGGCACGTGGGGGATTGCCGGTCTCACGCACCGAACGAGGAACCTTCGTACCAGGATCGATCGCCGCGAGCACATCGGCCGCGACGGCCATGATCTCGGCGGGGGTGCGGTAGTTGACCGTGAGCTCGGTGAGCTTCCAGCGTTTGGCCACATACGGTTCCAGCACCCGCTGCCACGACGACGCGCCTGCCGGATCACCGGTCTGGGCCACATCGCCGACGACGGTGATCCAGCGATTCGGGATGCGCCGCATCACCATTCGCCAGGCCATCTCCGAAAGTTCCTGTGCCTCATCGACGATCACGTGCCCGTAGGTCCAGGTGCGGTCGCCCGCGGCGCGTTCGGCGGTGGTCTGGCGGTTGGTGAATTCCTGGCGCTGGGCCAGTTGGGAGGCGTCGATCAGGTCGTAGGCCATCAGGATCTCGGGGTCGAGTTCGTCCTCGATGTCTTGGGGCGCGGAACCGGTGAGGATGTCGAGGGCGTCCTGTGCCTCCTCGATCTGGGCTCGCCAGCGGCGCCGTGAGCGTTCGCGTTCCTCGGTGTCGTCCACGCCGAGCAGTTCGGCCAGCTCGTCGAGCAGCGGGGCGTCGGCCGCGCCGAAGGTGCCGTCATCGGAGCGCACCAGTTCGGCGCGGTCCTCGGGGCTCAGTGTCTTGGCGGCGCGGTCGAGGCGGGCCGGGTCGGCGAGCAGGTCGGCGAGCACTTCCTGGGGCGAGAGCACCGGCCACAGCGCGCTGATCGCGGCCTGGACGTGCGGGTCGGCGCGCATCTCGTCGCCGATCTCGGTGAGGTCGGCGGAGCTGAGCAGGCTCGTGCCACCGGACAGGTCCGAGCCCATCGTGGCGGCGAGCTGATCGGTGAGCGCGTCGATCACCGACGATGCGAAGATCGGCCTGGCCAGGTTGTGCGGGCGCCGTGAGGAACGGGCCCGGCCGCGCGCGCGGGTCGCGATCTTGCGGTCCAGGATCACCGGGTAGCCGTCGAAAGCCAGGCGGACCGGCTCGGACGGCACTTCCTGACGGTCGCGCACCGCCTGCTTGAGCACCTCGAGCATGTCCAGGGAGCCCTTGATCTCCCCGGCGCGCAGCGAATCCTCGCGCACCGCCTTCACACCCGGGTACAGGTCGCCGATGGTCGACAGCAGCACACCGGTCTCACCGAGCGAGGGCAGCACCTGGCCGATGTAGTCGAGGAAGGTGGCGTTCGGGCCGATGATCAACACACCGGCCTTGGCCAGCTGCTGACGGTAGGTGTAGAGCAGGAACGCCGCGCGATGCAGCGCGACCGCGGTCTTGCCGGTGCCGGGCCCACCCTGCACCACGAGCACGCTCTTGTGCTCGGAGCGGATGATCGCGTCCTGCTCACTCTGGATCGTCTCGACGATGTCGTTCATGTGCCCGGTGCGGGCGGCATTGAGTGCCGCCAGCAGCGCGCTCTCGCCGCCGACGCCATCGTCGGTGCCGACCACGCCGTCGCGGCGCGCGGTGTCGAGGTCGAGGTACTCGTCGTTGATCGCGGTCACCGCGCGGTTGCGCGAGCGGATGTGCCTGCGGCGGGTGACGTCCTCGGGGTTGGCGGTGGTGGCCAGATAGAACGGCCGGGCCATCGGAGCGCGCCAGTCCAGCAGCAGCGGCTCGTAGTCGTTGTCCTCGTCGAGGATGCCGAGCCTGCCGATGTAGCGCGGCTGTTCCTCGGTGGGGTCGAGGTCGATCCGGCCGAAGCACAGACCGTGCTCGGCGGCGTCGTATTTCGACAGGTCCTCGCTGTAGAGCTGGGTGAACGACTCGCGCTCACTGCGTGCCTGCGGTGTGCCGTCGGCTTCGAGCAGCACGGTCTTGAGCCGGTTCTGCGCGTAGTCGCGCATGCCGTCGAGCCGGTCGTAGAGCACCGAGAGGTACTTCTGCTCCAGTTCGATCTCGCTGTTGTGCGCGGCCGGCGAGACATCGGTGAGGCGGTCGGGCAAAACAGGACTCCTTTTTTCGCCGGCTGGTCACCGCGTTGAGAACAAGGTTGTCGAGTCTACGTGTCCGCGGGCCGGGTCGCCGCGAGCGGGAAGACTTCGTCGCCGAGAACCGGGGCGAAGTGTTCGACCACCGGAAACGGCTCATAGAAGTGATGCAACAGCGCACGCCAGCGCTGATATTCCGGCGACTCACGGAATCCCACGGTGTGGTCGTCCAGTCGCTCCCAGCGCACCAGTAACAGAAAGTGATCCGGCCGCTCGACGCACCGCGACAACGACAACCCGCCGAAACCGGGCATCCCCGCGATGATCGGATACGCCTGCGCGAAGGCCGCTTCGAAGGCGGCGGCGGCACCGGGGCGAACGGGTAACAGCGCGTGCTCGACTATCACGCCGACCAGTGTGTCAGGAGGCGTGGGTGTTGTTCGAGCGTCGATTCTGACCGAGACCGAGGTCACGATGGGCCGACGGCTTGTCGCGGTACATCGCCAGGTCGGCGTCGTGCAGCACGGCCTCGGGCGTGCGGTGTTCGTGCGGGCCGAGTTCGGTGATGCCCACCGAGGCGCTCACTTCCAGGCGGTGACCGCTGGCGATGATCGGTTCCGACATCGTGACCCGCAGCCGCTCCACCAGCGCGGGCAGGTCCGCGCGCTGCGGATGCCCGGCCAGCAGCACCAGGAACTCGTCGCCACCGAGTCGCCCCACCAGGTCTTCGCTGCGCAGCGCCTGCTGCAAACGCTGGGCGACGATCTGCAGCACGGTGTCGCCGATGGCGTGTCCGAGGGTGTCGTTGATCGCCTTGAACCCGTCGAGGTCGATGAACAGCACCGTGGTGACCAGGGTGCCGCCCTCGTCGGCCAGCGCTGCGGACAGTTGCGACAGGATCAGCGAACGATTCGCCAGCCCGGTCAGCGCGTCGTGGGTGGCCTGGTATTCGAGCTGGCGCTTGCTGGCCCGGAACGCGGTGATATCGGCGAAGGACGACACTCCGGCCGAATCCGGGCTGCCGGGGTTGAGCAGCCGACAATTGCAGGACAGCCACACCTGCTGCCCGTCGGCGCGGTCGATACCGAACACGAACTGGGTGATCGCTTTGCCGGTCGCGAGCGTGTGCGCCATCGGATGCTCGCCGGGTGGCAGCGGCTGTCCGTCGCGGTCGACCATCGCCATCGGCAGATCGTCGATGAGACGCCCGAGCACCTGCTCGGTGTCGTCGAGGCCGAGGATCCGTTTGCCCGCCGGGTTGATCGATTCCAGGCGACCACGCCGATCGACGACGAGCACCCCCTCTTCCAGCTGTGACACCACGGTCGTGAAATACGCCTCGGCCTGGCGCGCGGACGCCTCGGCGGCGCGCTGGGCGGTGAGATCGTGCACCACCACCTGGAACGCGAGTTTCTCCTGCCACACCGTCAGCACCGAGACGGTCTGCACCGGCACCGTGCGCCCGTCGACCCGGACGAGATCCATCTCGGTGGGCGGGGAGGCCGAGCCCTCTTCGATGAGCTGGTCGATCCGTTCGAGCATCGGCGCCACGGAGTCGGGGTGCACGAAGGTGGTGATCGACAATCCGAGCAGTTCCTCGGCAGAGCGGGCGCCGAGCAGGCGCACCATGGCCGGATTGACGTAGACGATGGTCCCGGACTCGTGCACGCAGATGGCATCGGGAGTGTGTTCGACCAGCGACCGGTAGCGCTGCGCGAGCTGCTCGGCGCTCGCCGCGTCGGTCTGTCCTTCTCCCACTGCGAAAACCCCCGATCTGGGCCTGGTCTGCGATCGGCATACCGGACTAGTCTGGTGATCCTTCATGAAGATCCGCAAGGAGCGATGTGACACCGGATGTGCTCACGGGCGGCATGGCCCACCCCCTCGATTCTATGTCGATAGCCGGGCTCGGTGTCGTCTCCGGTTACGGGTGGGGCCGCGAGTCTTTGTGGCAGGGACTCATGGGGGGCAAACCGGCTGCTCGTTTGTACCCCGGTTACGGGCCCGGACGCGACGAACACGCGTGGGTCGGCCGGATCCCGAACGGCGGTGACCCGGCGCACGGAACCGGTCTGTTCGGGCGTGCCGTGCATGCCGCGGCCACCGAGGCGATCGTCGACGCACGGGCGCGTGGCTGGCGTCAGGCGGGTCGCACCGTCGGTCTCGTCCATGCGTTCACCTTGGGCGATGTCGCCGATTGGCGAGACTTCTACGTGCTCGACGACGGTCATCGGCGCTCGCGCGACTATCTGCGAATGCTCCCGTCGACGCCCATTTCGGTGGTGATGCAGGAGTTCGGTTTCCACGGCCCCGCGATGAACGTGTCGGCGGCCTGCAGTTCGGGCAATGTCGGGTTGTTGACAGCGAAAATGTGGCGTGATGCGGGTCTGGTCGATGACGTGTTGTGCATCACCACCGACCTCTCGGCGACCCCGGAGATGCTCGAACATTTCGTCGGCCTCGGCGCCGCGGTCGCCGACGCCGACCCGTTCACGGCCTGCCGACCCTTCCAAGCGGACACGCTCGGTTTCACCATGGCCGAAGCCTCGGTGGCGATGCTGCTGACCGACGCCGTCGAGCTGCCGTACGCGCGGGTCCTCGGCGGGGCGATGACCAACGACGCTTTCCATGTCGTCTCGATGGACCCCACGCACGCCCAGATCATCGCCTGCGTGGAGCGCGCACTGACGAACGCCGGGATCGACGCGGGCGACGTGGCGTACTTCAACGCGCACGGCACCGGCACCCGGCAATGTGACGCCGCCGAACGTGATGTGGTCACCACCGTCTTCGACGACCGCCCCGCCATCACCGCGCTCAAACCGCTCACCGGACACTGCCAGGGTGCCTGCGCGGCGATCGAGGTCGCGACGATCGCCCTGTCCTATGAGCGCGGCATCGCCGCCTCGGCGCCGATCGTGGCACCCGCGCATCCGCGCCTGCTCAACGGCCCGACCCCGATGATCGACGGCCCGACGCTGAAATTGTCGATGGGAATGGGTGGCAACAACGCCGCGGTGGTCCTGGACAAGTTCTGACCCTGTTTCTTGAATGGGTGGCAACAACGCCGTGGGCTAGGGGGGTCAGTCCTCGCCGGTTTCGGGTCCGCCGGCGAGGGCGAACCCGCCGGTCGTCGGTGCATCCTGGGGGAGCGGGACCGCCCAGCGCAGCTGTGTGCCCGACATCTCGGGATGGTTGCCGTCGGCGTCGGGACGCTTGGCCGGCCCGATCTCGAAGCGCCCGCCCGCCTCCTGCGCGCGCTGTTCGAGATTGCGCAGCCCGCTGCGGATGACGTGGTTCGGGATGCCCCACCCGTTGTCGGACACCGTGATCACCAGATCGTCGGCCACCTCGATCACGATGGCGACGGTGTCGGCCCCGGAGTGGCGCACCGCGTTGCTCACCGCTTCGCGCACCACCGCCTCGGCGTGGTCGGCCAGTTGCGGATCGAGCACCGACAGCGGGCCCGACACCTGGATCGTCGCGCGCAGGGCGATGTCGGCGGTCTGGCGCCGGATCGCCACCTCGAGACGTTGCTGCAGCCCCTCACTGTGCCCGGAGCCGCTGGCGTGCAGATCGAAAATGGAGGTGCGGATCTCCTGCACCACCTCCTGCAGATCCATGATCACCGTCGAAAGCCGTTGCCGCACTTCCGGAACCACCGCTTTGGGCATGGTCGCCTGCACGGTGAGACCGATCGCGAACAGGCGCTGGATCACGTGATCGTGCAGGTCGCGGGCGATCCGATCGCGGTCGGCGACCAGGTCGAGTTCGCGCATGCGCTGCTGCGCGTCGGCCAACCGCACCGCCAGCGCCGCCTGATCACAGAATGCTGCTGTGAGCTCGAGCATCTCGTCGGAATACGGTGCGAAACCCGGCGGCCGGAACGTCACCAGCACGCCGAGAGTGGCATCGGGTGTGCACAACGGGAGCACGAGAGCCGGTCCGGCACCGGGCAATTCGGCCACCGGGAACTCCACGCCCAGCGTCACCTGCGACACATCGTCGAACCGCAACGGCGTGCGCCTGCTGAACGCGTCGCCCACCACCGTGCCCGCGATCGGAATGGTCTGCCAGTCCTGCCCGGCATCGGGGCCGGTCCACTGAGTGACCACCAATTCGGTGATCTCGCCCGGTAATTCGTCGGGCACCGGCACCGAGGCGAGAAACGCCTGATGCGATCCGGTCAGCCCGCGCGCGTGATCGACCACGTGGCCCAGCACCCGATCGGATTCGGTGCCGGCCAGGAACTCCGTGGCGATATCGCGGGTGGCCTCGATCCACGCCTGCCTGGTGCGCGCCTGCTCGTAGAGCCGCGCGTTGTCGACCGCGATGCCCGCCGCGGCCGCCAGCGCCAGCACCAGGACCTCGTCTTCCTCGGTGAACGGCTGGCCGTCGGACTTCTCGGTCAGATAGAGACTGCCGAACACCTCGTCCCGAATGCGCACGGGCACACCGAGAAACGTGTGCATCGGCGGGTGTCCCGCCGGAAAACCGATCGAGGACTCGTGCTGGGTGAGATCGGCCAGCCGCAGCGGCGCCTTGTGCGCGAACACCGCGCCGAGCACGCCGTGGCCGGCGGGTAATCGTGCGATCCGGTCGCGGATGTGTTCCGGCATGCCCTCGTCGATGAACTGCGCGACCTGCTGATCGTGGCCGCGCACCGCCAGCGCGCCGTAGCGGGCGTCGACGAGGTTCATCGCGGTCCGCACGATGGTGCGCAGGGTTTCGTCCAGATCGAGGCCAGCGGTGACCGTGAGCATGGCCTCGACGAGGCCGTCCATCCGATCGCGCGACCCGATCATCACTTCCACCCGATCGGCGACCTCGCCGAGCAGGGTGCGCAACATCTGCCGCGAGGCCGTCTGGTCAGCCGAATAGCGGCCGCCCGGACCGTCATTCGCCATCGCAGTATCCCGTCGTCGCAGCTCCCCGAGTGAGTCGAAACAAAGTCTAGTCCGCAATGAGGGGACTTTCGGCCCTTCACTCGCACCGACGGTAGTGGTGGCATAGGGCACCGGGAAATGGGATCGAGAAGTGGGGCACATGATGAATTCGTTGTCGAGCACCCAGCACTGGACGACCGCAGCGGACCCGGAGCTCGCCGTGACGACGTGCGGTGAAGTGCCGGCCCAGGACGTCACCCGCGCTGTCCGCGCCATCACCCGCGTCATGCGCAGGCATCACCTCGACAGTCCGGCCAGGGTGCGCGTCACCGCGCCACAGGGTTACGACGAACCGACCCTGGTGCAGGCCAACATTCGTACCAACGACACCCTCACCCGAGTGCAGGTCACCGGCCCCGGCGGTTTCGCGGTCACCTTCGCTGCCGAGCGGCTCGACCGTCAGCTCGCCCGTCGCGCGGGCAAGGAAGCGCGCGGTGCGTGGCCGGATCCGGCCCGTCGCCCGCTGGCCCAGATCACCGAGACGCGCCCGATCATCCGTCGCAAGGACTGTGCCCTGATGACCGGCACTCCGCTGGAAGCCAGCACCGTCCTGGACGCGATGGACTACGACGCCTACCTGTTCACCGATGCCGACACCGGCGAGGACGCCATCGTCACCTGGGCCGACCCGCACGGCGTCGCCCTGGCCAGGCAGCGGCTCACCGCCGCGGCGGGTGCGTCGGCCGAGCTGCCGCTGACCGCGAGCGCGATGCCGGTGCGAGTGGTGCAGGATGCCGCTCCCGTCTTCGCCGAGGACGAAGCCTCCGACGCGTTGTGCACCGCCGGGCTGCCCTACCTGTTCTTCACCGACAGCCACACCGGCCGCGGGAACCTGCTCTACCGCCGCTACGACGGGGACCTCACCATCGTCGTCCCGTCCTGAGTCCTCACGGCTCGCGCAGTTTCGTCGCCAGGACGGCGGCCTGGGTGCGACGCTCGACACCCAGTTTCGCCAGCAGTCGCGACACATAGTTCTTGACCGTTTTCTCCGCGAGGAACATGCGCGCGGCGATCTGCCGGTTGGTCAGGCCCTCGCCGAGCAGTTCGAGCAGTCGGCGTTCCTGGTCGGTGAGCCCGGCCAGCGGCCCGGAGGGTTCGGCGCTGCGGCGCAGCCGGGCGCGCAGGGCGTCGGCGGCGCGGGTGTCGAGCAGCGAATGGCCCGCGCCGACCTGTTTGATCGCGTCGGCCAGTTTCATTCCGTCGATGTTCTTCACGACATATCCGCTGGCACCGGCCAGGATGGCGTCGAGCATGGCGTGCTCGTCGGAGAACGAGGTCAGGATCAGGCAGTGCAGGTCGTCGAACTCGGCCAGGAGGTTGCGGCACAGTTCGATGCCGTTGCCGTCGGGTAACCGCACGTCGAGGACCGCGACGTCGGGCCGGGCCTCCCTGATGCGCACCATTGCCTCGGCGACGCCGCCTGCCTGACCGATCACAGTGAGTTCTGGATCACCTTCCAGGAGGTCGATCAGCCCGCGCCGGACGATTTCGTGGTCATCGACCAGGAACACCTCGAGCACGTCGGCTCCTTCATCATGTCGAACGATTCCCACCTGCCGTCAAACATAATCCGCATACGTGAAATCGCGGGCGTAGAACGAAAACTCGACTACAACGACCCGACCACGAGGAGGGTCCGCCGCGCAGCGGCGGTTCGCGGCCGTCCCGCTGTTGCGGCGCCGTTGCGAGGCGACGAAGGAGCAAGCAACGGTGCCGCAACAGCGGGACACAAGGGGCCGCGAACTCGAGCGCGCCAGCGCTCCAAGATTTCTGTCGGACCCCACGCCTAGCATTGTCAGCGGGGGAATATGTCCGGTCGGCGGATGACGATGGAGAAGGGATTCACCAGGTGGCGGAACGCCTCACTGTGCGCGGAGCTCGGGAACACAACCTGAAAGGTGTAGACCTGGATTTGCCGCGCGACAGCCTGATCGTGTTCACCGGTCTGTCCGGTTCAGGGAAGTCGAGCTTGGCGTTCGACACGATCTTCGCCGAGGGGCAGCGCCGCTACGTCGAATCGCTGTCGGCCTACGCGCGACAGTTCCTCGGACAGATGGACAAGCCCGATGTCGACTTCATCGAGGGCCTCTCGCCCGCGGTGTCGATCGACCAGAAGTCGACCAACCGCAACCCGCGGTCCACGGTCGGCACCATCACCGAGGTCTACGACTACCTGCGCCTGCTCTACGCCCGCGCCGGTACGCCGCACTGCCCGGTGTGTCACGAGCTGATCGAGAAGCAGAGCCCGCAGCAGATCGTCGACCAGGTGCTCGCCATGGACGACGGCCTCAAGTTCCAGGTGCTCGCGCCGGTGGTGCGCACCCGCAAGGGCGAGTTCGTCGACCTGTTCGACCAGCTCAAGACCCAGGGTTACTCGCGCGTGCGGGTCGACGGCGTGGTGTATCCGCTCACCGATCCGCCGAAGCTGAAGAAGCAGGAGAAGCACGACGTCGAGGTGGTCGTCGACCGTCTCTCGGTGAAGGCCGCCTCCAAACAGCGCCTCACCGACTCGATCGAAACCGCGCTGCGCCTGGCCGACGGCATCGTCGTGCTCGATTTCGTCGACCGCGACGAGCATGCCCACGACCGGGAGCGCCGCTTCTCCGAGCGCCTGGCCTGCCCCAACGGCCACCCCCTCGACATCGAAGACCTCGAGCCCCGCTCGTTCTCCTTCAACTCGCCTTACGGCGCGTGCCCCGACTGCACGGGCCTCGGCATCCGCAAGGAAGTCGACCCGGAACTGGTGGTGCCCGACCCGGACTTGAGCCTGGCCGACGGCGCCATCGCCCCGTGGTCGCGCGGGCAGACCGCCGAGTACTTCAACCGGTTGCTGTCGGGCCTGGCCGCGGCGGTCGGCTTCTCCATGGACACCCCGTGGCGCGAGCTGCCCGCGAAGGCCCGCAAGGCGGTGCTGGAAGGCAGCTCCGACCAGGTCCACGTGTCCTACACCAACCGCTACGGCCGCAAGCGCTCCTATTACGCTGATTTCGAAGGCGTGATGCCGTTCCTGCAGCGGCGCATGGACAACACCGAGTCCGAGCAGATGAAAGAGCACTACGACGGGTACATGCGCGATGTGGCGTGCCCGGTCTGCAACGGCTCCCGGCTGCGCCCGGAGATCCTGGCCGTCACCCTGGCCTCGGACGGCACCGACAAGTCGATCGCCGAGGTCAGCGAGCTGTCCATCGGCGACTGCGCGCACTTCCTGAACTCGCTCACCCTGGGCGAGCGCGAGACCGCGATCGCCGGTCAGGTACTCAAGGAGATCCAGGCACGCCTTGGCTTCCTGCTCGACGTCGGCCTGGAATACCTGACGCTCTCGCGCGCCGCCGCGACCCTGTCCGGCGGTGAGGCCCAACGTATTCGGCTGGCCACCCAGATCGGTTCGGGCCTGGTCGGTGTCCTCTATGTCCTCGACGAGCCGTCGATCGGCCTGCACCAGCGCGACAACCGCAGGCTCATCGAGACACTGCTGCGCTTGAAGAAGCTGGGCAACACCCTGATCGTCGTCGAGCACGACGAGGACACCATCCGCGCCTCGGACTGGGTGGTCGACATCGGCCCCCTCGCCGGCGAGCACGGTGGTCGCGTGGTGCACAGCGGCACCTACGCTGACCTGCTGAAAGAACCTGAATCCCTCACCGGCGCTTACCTTTCCGGCCGCGAGCAGATCGAGTTGCCGCTGGTGCGCCGCGCGATCGACAAGAAGCGCAAGCTCACCGTCGTCGGCGCCACCGAACACAATCTGCAGAACGTCGACGTGGCGTTCCCGCTGGGTGTGCTCACCGCGGTCACCGGCGTCTCGGGTTCGGGCAAGTCGACCCTGGTCAACGACATCCTGGCCACCGTCCTGGCGAACAAGCTCAACGGCGCCCGCCAGGTGCCCGGTCGGCACACCAGGATCAACGGCCTCGACAACCTCGACAAGCTGGTCCAGGTCGACCAGTCGCCGATCGGTCGCACTCCGCGCTCGAACCCGGCCACCTACACCGGCGTCTTCGACAAGATCCGCACCCTGTTCGCCTCCACCACCGAGGCCAAGGTGCGCGGTTACCAACCCGGCAGGTTCTCCTTCAACGTGAAGGGCGGCCGCTGCGAGGCCTGCTCGGGTGACGGCACGCTCAAGATCGAGATGAACTTCCTCCCGGACGTCTACGTCCCCTGCGAGGTCTGCCACGGCGCCCGCTACAACCGGGAAACCCTCGAGGTGCACTACAAGGGCAAAACCATCGCCGAAGTCCTCGACATGCCGATCGATGAAGCCGCCGATTTCTTCGAGCCGGTCACCTCGATCCATCGTTATCTCAAGACGCTCGTCGAGGTCGGTCTCGGCTATGTGCGGCTCGGGCAGAGCGCCCCGACGCTGTCCGGCGGTGAGGCCCAGCGCGTGAAACTGGCCGCCGAGCTGCAGAAGCGATCCGTGGGCCGGACGGTCTACATCCTCGACGAGCCGACCACGGGGCTGCATTTCGAGGACATCCGCAAGCTGCTCAAGGTGATCAACGGGCTGGTCGACAAGGGCAACACGGTGATCGTCATCGAGCACAACCTCGATGTCATCAAGACCGCCGACTGGGTCATCGACATGGGCCCCGAGGGCGGCTCCGGCGGCGGCACCGTGGTCGCCACCGGCACCCCCGAGGACATCGCCGCGGTGTCGGACAGCTACACCGGCCAGTTCCTCAAAGAAGTCCTGGCAGCGCCCGCACCGAAGAAGCCCGCCGCCAAGAAGGCAGCCAAGAAAGCCGCCCCCGCGGCGAACAAGGCGCCCGCCGAAACCCCGGCGGCCAAGCGGTTGGCGCGAAAGGCGGCCGCGCTGCGCTGATTCGGATACCTTTCCTTCGAGATCGCGGGCGGGACTTCCCGAATCCTCCACGAAGTGAAACAGTCGTAGGTAACATTCGCCTCACCGTCCCCGGACCACCGGGTAGTAGCGGTTTGTCGACGGCTCGATCGTCGTGTAGTTCGAAAGGAACGTCCTCATGGATGAAGCCACCACGGCGCTCATCGCCCAGATTCTCGGTTTCCTGTCAGGCGGGTCGTCGTTGGCTTACGAGCCCACCAAGCCGACCGCCTGATCCGGAAACTTCGAAAGGAACGCCTGTAATGGATACCGGAAGCGCGGCTCTGTTCACCGCACTCGCCAACATGATCTCCTCCGGCTCGGCCGTCTCGGTCACCCCCGGTGGTCCGACTCCGACCCCGTAGTCGGTAGTCGCGACGTTCGTTCGCAGCACACAAAAAAGATCCGCCGACGCACACGCGTCGGCGGATCTTTTCGCTGAACGGGGAGTCAGTGCACGGGACCGGTGTACTTCTCGCCCGGACCCATGCCCGGCGCGTCGGGGGTCGAGGACGCTTCGCGGAACGCGCGCTGCAGCGACTGCAGCCCCTCGCGAATAGGTCCGGCGTGCGGCCCGAGATATTCCACCGACGCGGTGACCAGCCCGGCCAGTGCGGTGATCACCCGGCGCGCCTCGTCGAGATCGACGCCCGCACCCGAATTCGGGGTCTCCTCGGCCAGGCCCAGCTTCTCCGCGGCCGAACTCATCAGCATCACCGCGGCCCGGCTGATCACCTCGACAGCGGGGATGTCGGCCAGGTCGCGCACAGGAGGATCGAGCTCGTCAGTCATGCTGATCAGGCTATAGCGAGCCGGTTTCGGGATGCTCGCGCCCGGCCGATTCGGTGATAGCCCAACGCCATGCTAGACTTTTCGCTGACGACCGCCCCTGGATGTGTCATGCATCCGTGGGGCAGATAAGTGGAGCCCGACTCCCACCGTTACCGGCGAGCAATCGTTCGGATAAACGGTCCCGGTCACCCGTTCATTGTGATGGGTTTCCCGCGCGCCTCGGCATGCGGGGGTCGACAACCGTGCCCGCGAGGGCGTCGGCTGTGGGCGATCGGTCGACATCGGGCCCCGTAGTGGAGAAATCCGCGGCGGGGCTTTCGTGTTGAAACAGGGGTTGCAGTTATTGCGTGCGGTCGTTAAGACGACACCGCTTGACCTAGGAGGCCCCATCAGCACTGAGACCCGCATCAACGATCGCATCCGTGTTCCCGAGGTTCGACTCATCGGACCCGGCGGCGAACAGGTTGGGATCGTGCGTGTTGAAGATGCACTACGCGTCGCGCTCGAAGCCGATCTCGACCTCGTCGAGGTAGCACCCGATGCCCGTCCGCCGGTCTGCAAGATCATGGACTACGGCAAGTTCAAGTACGAGACCGCGCAGAAGGCGCGCGAGTCCCGTAAGAACCAGGTCCAGACCGTGATCAAGGAGCAGAAGCTCCGTCCGAAGATCGACGACCACGACTACGAGACCAAGAAGCGCAACGTTGTTCGCTTCCTCGAAGCCGGGTCCAAGGTCAAGGTCACGATCATGTTCCGCGGTCGTGAGCAGTCGCGTCCCGAACTCGGCTTCCGGTTGCTCCAGCGTCTGGGCTCCGACGTGGCCGAACTCGGCTTCGTCGAGACCTCGGCCAAGCAGGACGGCCGCAACATGACCATGGTCCTCGCTCCCCACAAGGGTGCGAAGACGCGGGTGAAGGCCCAGCAGGACTCCTCGGCTCCCGCGGCGACACGTGCGCCGCTGCCGACCGGTCCCGCGAGTGCCGAACCGGCCGCGCTGGTCGAGACGGCAGCACCGGTCGAGCAGGCCGCGCCTGCCGAGCAGGCTGCGCCGGCCGACCCGCAGTAAAACGATTTCAACGACTAGATAGAGGAATCCATGCCGAAGAACAAGACCCACAGCGGCGCCAAGAAGCGATTCAAGGTGACCGGCCGGGGCAAGCTGCTTCGCGAGCAGGCGAACCGTCGCCACCTCCTGGAGCACAAGTCCTCTCGCCGGACTCGTCGTCTGGAAGGCACGGAGTCCGTCGCTTCCGTCGACGTCCCCCGCGTGAAGCGGCTGCTCGGTCTCGCCTGATCTCAGGCATGTAGACCGTCGCAACCCGACGACTACGCGGCCGGGATAACCGGACGCCGACAACTACCGAATTCGGGCGCCGCCGCGCCCCCAGATGATCAAGGACTACCAAAGTGGCACGCGTCAAAAGAGCCGTCAACGCTCAGAAGAAGCGCCGTTCCATCCTCGAGGCCTCCAAGGGCTACCGGGGCCAGCGTTCGCGCCTGTACCGCAAGGCCAAGGAACAGCAGCTCCACTCGCTGACCTACGCCTACCGTGACCGCAAGGCGCGCAAGGGTGACTTCCGCAAGCTGTGGATTGCTCGTATCAACGCCGCCGCGCGTCTGAACGACATCACCTACAACCGCTTCATCCAGGGCCTCAAGGCCGCTGGTGTCGAGGTGGACCGCAAGATCCTCGCCGAGCTCGCAGTCTCCGACGCCGAGGCCTTCGCCGGCCTGGTGGCTGTCGCCAAGGCCGCGCTGCCTGCCGACGTCAACGCCCCGGCCACCGCTGCCTGAGCTTGACAACACACAGCGATCTGTCGGAACGACCCGTGGACGCGCTCTCCGAGCGCAATCCGCGGGTCGTTTCCGCTGTCAAGCTCCAGCGCGCGGCCCAGCGCCGCAAGTCCGGCCTTTTCCTCGCCGAGGGCGCCAACGCCGTGTCCGCCGCGCTGGAGACCGGCCGCGTGCGCGAGATCTTCTACTCGCTCGCCGCCGCGGGCCGGGATAACGCGCTGATCGCCGGCGCGACCGCCGACGGCATCCGTACCACCCTGGTCACCGATCGCGCCGCCGAACACCTCGGCGAAACCGTGACGGCACCGGGTCTGGTCGCCGTGTGCGAGACCCTCGACGTTCCCCTCGGCGAAATCCTCGACCGCGGTCCGCGCATGCTCGCCGTCCCCGTCGAAATCGCCGAACCGGGCAACGCGGGCACGCTGATCCGGGTGGCCGACGCGGTCGGCGCCGACGGAGTGGTGCTCGCGGGCGACACCGTCGACCCGCACAACGGCAAATGCGTGCGCGCCAGCGCGGGCTCGCTGTTCCACGTCCCGGTCGCGCGCAGTCGCGACATCGCCGCGACCCTCGACGCGATCTCCGCCGCGGGCGTGACGATCCTCGCGACCGCCGCCACCGGCGAAGTAGACCTCGATGAGGCCGACGACATCCTCCGCGGCCACGTCGCCTGGCTCTTCGGCAACGAGGCCCACGGCCTCGACCCCGCCGTCGCCGCCCGCGCCGACCACCGCATCCGCATCCCCATCCACGGCCGCGCCGAAAGCCTGAATCTCGCTGCGGCAGCGGCTATCTGCCTCTACGCCAGCGCGCGGGTCCAGCACGCGAAATAGTGCGTCGTCTCGGCCTGCGCCGACCGGTTCATCAGTCGGGTGTGGTGGCGGTGCGCAGGTCGGCGAGGATTTCGGTAGCCCAGGGGAGTGGGATCGCGTTGCTGCCCGCGACCTGCATCGCGGTCATGATCGTCAGCAGCATGCCGGTGGCGACGAAGTGGCGGGATTGCGCGGTGTCGGCGCCGGTGAGTTCGCCGATCAGCTGGTACATGCGGCCGAATCGCTCGCGCATGTGGTCGCCGATGATCGGATCCGCGCTGGCGGCGACGCCGTGCAGCAGAACCAGGGGGAGTTCGCGTTCGGCCAGGAAGACCTCGAAGCCCTTGCCGAGGGCGTGCAGCCCCTGCTCGGCATCGGCGCCGGGGGCGATCTCCGCGCCGCGGAACACCTCTTCGATGCGGGCGCAGACCTCGAGCAGACAGGCGATGAACAGCTGCTGCTTGGTGCCGAACAGCCGGATCACATAGGGCTGCGAGACCCCCGCGAGCCGGGCGATCTCATCGGTTTTCGTTGCGGCGTAACCGGATTCGGAAAACGCGCGGATCGCCGCTTCGAGCACTTGCGCGCTGCGTTCGGACGCGGTCATCCGGGTTCTCGTCACGCGGTCTCTACCTCCTCGATCGATCGCCTCTTGACATGTTATCAGTCGATGCATAACCATGGACGGAGTAGTTATCAGTCAATAACAACTTAGGGCTGGGCATGACGCAAACACTCGAATCCGCCGAAACACCGCCGATCCCCGGCGTGAAGAACAAGCCGCTGGGTGCTGTCATCGCCGCCGTCGGCATCCCGATGTTCATGGTGACGCTGGACAATCTCGTGGTCACGAACGCGCTACCGGTGATCAAAGCCGAACTAGGAGCGTCACTTTCGGACCTGCAGTGGTTCATCAACGCCTACACGCTGTCCTTCGCCGCGCTCCTGCTCTCGGCGTCGGCGCTGGGCGACCGGATCGGTCGTCGCCGCGTGTTCCTCGCCGGGATCGGCCTGTTCGTCGTCGCCTCCGCGGCCTGCGCGCTGGCCACCGAACCGTGGCAGCTGATCGCGGCCCGCGCGGTGCAGGGCGTCGGTGGTGCGGCCGTGATGCCGCTGTCGCTCACCCTGCTCGCCGCCGCGGTTCCCGCGAAGATGCGCAGTGCCGCGATCGGGATCTGGGGTGGCATCGCCGGCCTGGGTGTCGCGCTCGGTCCGGTGGTCGGTGGCGCGGTGGTCGACGGTCTGAACTGGCAGTGGATCTTCTGGCTCAATGTCCCCATCGGCCTGCTGGCGCTGCCGTTCGCCGCCCGCATGCTGTCCGAATCACGGGGCATCGCAAGGAAACTCGACTACCTCGGGGTGCTGCTCTCGGCCGGTGGGGTGCTCGCGCTGGTCTGGGGTGTCATCCACGGCGCCGAAGACGGCTGGACTGCCCCGCAGGTGCTCACCGCCCTCATCGGTGGCACCGCTCTGCTGGTCGCGTTCGTCGCCTGGGAAAACCACGTCGTCGACCCGATGCTCCCGCTGCGCCTGTTCCGGTCTCGCGGGCTGAGCCTGAGCTTCATCGTGTCCTTCGGCTTCTCGTCCGGCGTCTTCGGCTCGATCTTCCTGCTCGCCCAGTTCTTCCAGGTCGTCCAGGGATATACGCCGCTGGAATCCGGCATCCGCACGTTGCCGTGGACGCTGGTTCCGATGGTCGCCGCCCCCTTGGCCGGTCTGATCGTCGACCGTGTCGGCGCCCGAACGCTGATCGCGCTCGGCCAGCTCTGCCTGGCGATCTCGTTGGCCTGGATGGCGATGATCACCACTGCCGACGTCCCCTACGTCGCGTTTGTCGCCCCGTTCATCCTCGGCGGCGTCGGCATGGGCCTCACCTTCGCGCCCTCTTCGACCATCGTCATGGCCAGCGCTTCCCCCGCAGACCAGGGCATGGCTTCGGGCATCAGCAGCACGGTCCGCGAGGTGGGCGTCGCCATGGGTATCGCCGTCCTGGCCTCAGTCTTCGCCTCCTACGGCTCCTACACCGATCCCCAGGCTTACGTCGACGGCCTGGTTCCCGCGGTGTGGGTGGGCGCCGCGTTGGTCGCCTGCGCGGCGGTGGTGGCAGCGTTCCTTCCCGGTCGCAACCGTCCCGCGGAATAGTCGCCGGCCCGTTCTCGGAGCAGGTGGTTGTCGCCGAACGGCACGACAACCACCTGCTCGGCATCGTCATAGATGACTTCCCCGGGCGCCGTCGATTCCAGCCGCTCCCACGCGACCCCGTGCGCATCGAGAATCGCGAGATATCCCGCGACCCGCTCGATCATCGTCACCGCATCTGCCTTGAACCATGAGGCCGCACCCGGATGCAATTCACGGTCGTACACCCGCGGATCCACGTCGCCCGGATTCGTCAAATGCTCACTGAACCAATCATTTCCGATCCGCCGAAACCGCACCTCCTCGGCACTCAAACATCCCGCCGCCCACAACCCGTTCACCAATCCGAACACACCGGGAAATCGACCGTTCGATTGGGCAGCCCCGCCTGGAACCGAACAAACATCCGGTCGGTACCGCCGACCCCCGTCATCCGACACTGTCTGGATGCTGCCCCGGCTCCGGCGTTGCCTGCTGCTCAGGCCGCTGCGCGCACAACCCCACCGCCCGAACGAACGGCCGCCGCCCCACCGGCCGAATCCCGAACCCACACAACGCAAGTCCGCTCCCCGCAGCGGTAACCCGACCACGCCGCCCCTGCGGCGACGCCGGATCGCAAGTCTGTTCAGCCATCGAGTCATCCTGTTCTCGAGTCGAACACGCCGGTGTATTTGCTCATTTGGACGCACCCCAACCCCATTCGGTTCCCTCGATCCCGAAAACCTTTCCGATTCCCCTGAGAACCAGGCGATTTCGGGCACAACGGCGGGCTGGACCGTCGCGGTAGGGTGCACACGAGTTACCTGCCGGGTGTATCGGGCCGGGATCGAGGCGGTGCCACGTCGCCGGTCCGGGGCAGCCGATCCCTGGATTGACAAGGTCGCGGTATCGTTGACCACGGCAGTCCGCACGAACGGAGCGAGGCATATGCCGCTTCCAGCGATGCATCCTCGACCCGGCAATCTCCGTGAGGTCGCCGAGGAGATCGACCGCGCGACGGGTCTGCGCGTAGAGATTCTGGGCGGAGCGCTCGTGATGTCACCGCCCCGGCGTGGGAAACACGCGGGTTCTCTCCGCCGATTGCGTCAGCAGTTGGCGGCGTCGATGCCGGATGGGCCGGCCGCGTACGAGGTCACCTCGATCGCGATGCCGGATGATTCCGACGACTACTGCACCCCCGACCTGGTCATCCTTCCGGACACCTGGGACACCGCCGACGACTGGCTCGCCGACCCGCTCGACGTCGAACTCGCCGTCGAGGTGATCTCCAAGTCGGAGCGGGCGGCTCAGATCAACGGCAAGAACGGCTGGTACGCGGCGGCGGCGTACGCGCTCTCCTCGTCATCGACCACCGGTAGTCGCCCCGCCACTGCGGACGAACTGCCCACGGACGCCGGACCACGACGAAGCCCGTCGATCACCTCCCTGACCTGGACTGGTCGGTCCACATGGAGACCCCGCCCACCAGCGCTGATCCCCTCGCGAGTAATCCGGATGAATCGTGTCAGCCGCATCCCATAGGATTTACCCAGCACCGATGCGGGATGGCAATGACGCGCCCGCGAACCGATCCCCAGGGGAGAGTCGAACAATCGTGGCCGACGACAACAGTGGAGTCGAGCAGAGCGCCAGTGGAGTCGAGCACAGCGCCAGTGGAGTCGAGCACAGCGCCTTGCTGAGCGAGGAGGCGCTCGCAGCAGCGGCGGCCGAGGCCGAGAAGGCGTTCGCGGCGGCGGGCGACCTGGATGCGCTGGCGGTCGCCAAGACCGACTACATCGGCGGCAAGTCGCCGATCGCGCTCGCGCAGCGTGGGCTGGGCAGTGTGCCCAAGGAGGAGAAGGCCGAGGCCGGTAAGCGGGTCAACGTCGCGCGCAAGCGGGTCTCCGATGCGTTCGAGGCACGCCGTGCCGCGCTCCTGGAAGAGCGCGACCAGGCCGTGCTGGTCTCCGAGAAGATCGACGTCACGCTGCCCGCTCGTCGTCAGCCGGTCGGCGCCCGGCACCCCATCACCGTCATCTCCGAGCAGATCGCCGACTTCTTCGTCGGCATGGGCTGGGAGGTCGCCGAGGGTCCCGAGGTCGAGACCGAGCACTTCAACTTCGACGCGCTGAACTTCCTGCCCGACCACCCCGCACGCACCATGCAGGACACCTTCCACATCGCCCCGGAGGGTTCGCGCCAGGTGCTGCGCACCCACACCTCCCCGGTGCAGGTGCGCTCCATGCTCTCGCGCGAGGTGCCGATCTACATCGCGTGCCCCGGCCGCACCTTCCGCACCGACGAGCTCGACGCCACTCACACCCCGGTGTTCTCCCAGGTGGAGGGTCTGGCGATCGACAAGGGTCTCACAATGGCCCACCTGCGCGGCACCCTGGACGCGTTCGCGCGCGCCATGTTCGGCCCCGAGACGCGAACTCGCATGCGCCCCAACTACTTCCCCTTCACCGAACCGTCGGCCGAGGTCGACGTGTGGTTCCCGAACAAGAAGGGCGGCGCGGGCTGGATCGAGTGGGGTGGCTGCGGCATGGTCAACCCGAAGGTCCTCATCGCCAGCGGCATCGACCCCGAGGTGTATTCCGGGTTCGCGTTCGGCATGGGTATGGAGCGCACCCTGCAGTTCCAGACCACCATCCCCGATATGCGCGACATCGTCGAGGGTGACGTGCGGTTCACCCTGCCCTTCGGTATCCGGTCTTAAGAGAGAGCGAAACGTCAAGTGCGAGTAGCGCAGTCCTGGCTGACCGAGATCCTGCAGCGCACCACCCCCGAGTGGTCGGTGTCGGCGGAAGAGCTCGACGCGGGCTTCGTCCGGGTGGGTCTGGAAGTCGAAGAGGTCGACAAGCTCGAGCCGATCGGCGGCAGTATCGACAAGCCCCTGGTGGTCGGCCGCGTCGCCGAGATCACCGAGCTGACCGAGTTCAAGAAGCCGATCCGCTTCTGCAAGGTCGACGTCGGCAACCCCGAGCTGCAGGAAATCGTCTGCGGCGCACGCAATTTCGCGGTCGGTGACCTCGTGGTCGTCGTGCTGCCCGGTGGTGAGCTGCCCGGCGGTTTCAAGATCTCGTCGCGCAAGACCTACGGCCACACCTCCAACGGCATGATCTGCTCGGTCGCCGAACTCGGCATCGGCAAGGATCACGACGGCATCCTGGTGCTCGAGCCCGGTTCCGCGCAGCCCGGCGACGACGCGAATGTGCTGCTGGGCACCGATGACACGATCATCGAGCTCAACATCACTCCCGATCGCGGCTACTGCTTCTCGGTGCGCGGCCTGGCTCGCGAGCTGGCCTGCGGTTTCGATCTCGAATACGCCGATCCGGCTGTGCGCACGCTGCCCGAGGCCGACGCCGAGGCGTGGTCTGTGCGCCTGGAAGAGGATTCGGACTGCACCCGCTTCGGCGTGCGTCGCGTCACCGGGATGAACCCGAACGCGGTGAGCCCGCTGTGGTTGCAGCGCAGGCTGATGCTGTCGGGCATGCGCCCGATCTCCCCGGCCGTCGACGTCACCAACTACGTGATGCTCGAACTCGGTCAGCCGCTGCACGCCTTCGACGCGGCAAAGCTCAACGGCGCCTTGGTGGTTCGCTCCGCGCACAAGGGCGAGACCCTGCGCACCCTCGACGACACCGAGCGCACCCTCGACGCCGAGGACGTGGTGATCGCCGACAACTCCGGGGTCATCTCCCTCGCCGGTGTGATGGGTGGGGCGAGCACCGAGGTCGGCGCCGAGACCACCGATGTGGTCCTGGAAGCCGCCGTCTGGAACCCGTTGCGGGTCTACCGGACCTCGCGCCGCCACAAGCTCTCCTCGGAGGCGGGCAAGCGCTACGAACGCGTCGTCGATCCCGAGATCAACATCGCCGCGCTCGACCGCGCCGCGACCCTGCTCGCCGATATCACCGGTGGCACCATCGAATCCGCGCTCACCGACATCCGGGTGCCACTGGCGGCGGTCGCGCCGATCGCGATGGACATCGACCTGCCCGACCGTGTCGCCGGCGTCACCTACGCCGCCGGAACCTCGGTGCGCAGGCTCGCCCAGATCGGCGCCGGTGTCGAGATCGAGGTCAACGACGCGGGCAAGACCCAGCTGCTCGTCACCCCGCCGAGCTGGCGTCCCGACCTCGCGCAGCCCGCTGACCTGGTCGAAGAGGTGCTGCGGCTGGAAGGCCTCGAGCAGATCCCGTCGATCCTGCCGACCGCGCCGGGTGGTCGTGGCCTGACCGCGCAGCAGTCGCGTCGCCGTGCGGTCAGCCGGGCGCTGGCCTTCGCCGGTGCCGTCGAGGTGCCGCCGCCCGCCTTCCTGCCCGGCGGTGTGTTCGAGGTGTGGGGTCTGGACGCCGACGACCCGCGCCGCAACACCACCCGCGTGCTGAACCCCCTCGACAGCGACCGCCCCGAACTGGCGACCACGTTGCTGCCGGGTCTGCTGGAAGTGGCCGCCCGCAACATCTCTCGCGGCGCGCGCGATCTCACCATCTACGGCATCGCCCAGGTGGTGCAGCCCGGCACCGAGACCCACGCGGTCGAGGCGCTGCCGGTGGATCGTCGACCCACCGACGAGCAGATCGCCGAACTGAACGCGTCGCTGCCCGCCCAGCCGGTGAATGTGGCCGCGGTGCTCAGCGGCAAGCACGACCCGCGCGGGCCGTGGGGTCCCGGCCGTCCGGCCGAGGCCGCTGACGCCTTCGCGCTGGTCGACGACATCGCCGACGCGGCCGGTGTCACTATCGAACGCCGCTCCGCCGCCTATCTCCCGTGGCACCCCGGTCGCTGCGCGGAACTGCTCGTCGACGGCGTGGTCGTCGGCCACGCGGGCGAACTGCACCCCGCAGTCCTCGAGCGCGCCGGTCTGCCCCCGCGCACCTGCGCACTGGAAGTCGACCTCGACGCCCTCCCGCTGAACGAATCCCTGCCCGCACCAACGATTTCGGCGTTCCCCGCAGTTCTGCAGGACGTGTCGATCAGCGTCGAGAAGACCGTCCCCGCCGCCCAGGTGGAGACCGCTCTGCGCACCGGCGGCGGCGACCTCCTCGAAAGCATCACCCTGTTCGATGTCTACGAAGGCGCCCAAGCAGGCGAGGGCCGCAAATCCCTCACCTACGCCCTGCGCTTCCGCGCCCCCGACCGCACCCTCACCGAAGACGAAGCCAGCGCCGCCCGCGACGCCGCCGTCGCCTCGGCCACCACCGCAGTCGGCGCCGAACTGCGCGGATAGTTCACCCTCGACACCAAAGGCCGCCCGGTCCCGCCGGGCGGCCTTCGTCGTACAGCGGTTGAGGTCCGTTTGGTGTGCGCGGGTTGGGCTCGGTGGGGGCTCGGGATAGGTTGGACGACGTGTCGATGAGTAAAGGCGCCAATGTTGCCGTGCCTCCTGCCGCTGTCCGGGTCGAATTGGGTTGGCAGGCTGGGCCCGGGGTGCCTGATGCTGATGCTTCCGCGTTGTTGCTAGCGGGGGCGAAGGTGCGGTCTGATGACGACTTCGTGTTCTACAACCAGGCCGTGCATCCTTCGGGGGCGGTTCGGTATGAAGGTAAGCAGCAGGGGCAGGTCGTTGTCGATGTGCTGTCGGTGAATCTCGGGCAGGTCGAGGCGCAGATCGAGACGATCGTGTTGGCGGCTTCTGCTGACGGTGGGACGTTCGGGCAGTTTCGTGGGCTCTATGTTCGGGTGATCGATGCGGCGAACGGTGCCGAGGTCGCGCGGTTCGACAGCAGTGGGGCGACGACCGAGACCGCGTTCGTGCTCGGCGAGCTGTACCGCCGCCAGGGAGCGTGGAAGTTCCGTGCGGTCGGGCAGGGGTATGACAGCGGATTGGCCGGGCTCGCTACCGATTTCGGTATTTCCGTCGACGATGCGGCCCCACAGCAGCCTGCGCCGCCGCCTCCGAGCCAGCCGGTTGCCCCGCCGAATCAGCAGCAGTCGTTTTCGACCCCGCCGACCCCGCCGTTCATCCCCGCGCCGCCGCCGAATCGTCCGCAGCAGCCCACACCTCAACCGCCCCAGCCGTTCAACCCCGCGGCCCAGCAGAGCGCACCGCCGGTCAACCTCGCCAAGGTGTCGCTCACCAAGGAAGCCCCGTCCGTCTCCCTGACGAAACACGGCGCCACCGGCGGCGTCATGCGGGTGAACCTCAACTGGACCTCGATGGCCGCCACCGGTCGCCTCTTCGGCAAACTCCGCGGCAAGAACATCGACCTCGACCTGTGCTGCTTCTTCGAATTGGTCAATGGCGCAATCGGTTCCGTGCGGGCCCTGGATCGCCGCTTCGGCGCCCTGTACGAACCGCCGTTCATCCATCTCGACCAGGATGACCGCACCGGCGCCAGCATCACCGGCGAGAACCTGTCGGTCAACCTCGACTGCACCCAGTTCATCCGCCGCATCCTCGTGTTCGCCTCGATCTACGACGGCGCCAGCGATTTCCGCAATGTGCACGCCACCGTCACCCTGCAAACGGCCAACTCCGCGCCGATCGAGATGACCCTGGACGGCTGCACCGACAACTCCCGCGACGCGGTGCTGTTCGCGTTGGAGAACGTCAACGGCGAGTTCGTGGTGCGCCGCGAGGGCACGTTCGTCCGTCCGCCCGCGGGTCAACCGGGTGGTGGCGTGGTGGAGATCGCCCGCCTCTACAACTGGGACTTCGGTTTCCAGGCGGGCCGCGGCAAGTGATCCGCCACCCCGCCACGCGCGTGCTCAACGCGCTGGTCTACCACCCCGACAAACACCTCGCGCAAAACCCGGCGGCGCTGGGCATGGACTACCGCGATCCGACGATGCGGTCGCGACTGTGCGCAAGAGCATTGGCTAAATTACCTTTGCGTCGGTAACCTTGGAGCCCTGCCAATAGTGTAACGAAATCATTACGCTATTGACGAGGCGGTATCGCCGTGACTGCCAGGTCCTTGCGTCCGAGTGATGCTGTTGGACGAACAGCCTCACTCGGGCGTCGTGCGAATTCGATGGTTGCTCGCCCATCGCTATCCTGCACTGGCCTACATTTTCTACTGATCGCGGTGTGTGCGGAAGATGTTGCTAGGTAAGAGATTTGGTAAGTCTTTGGCTGGTGCTGCGGTGCGGATCGCGTCTGCTACCAGACCGACGAGGTAAGTACAACAGCTCGAGTGGGGCAACCGAGGTTGGGCAAGCGTTCGGTCGGGGTCGGTTGAGGTGGGTGGGTTGACACCCGAGTCGGCGGTCTCCAGGATGGGACTGCGCCCGCAAGAGTGCGGGTGGTTACGGAGGGGGACCGGATGCTAGCTGTCGTGGACACAACGATGCCCGGGCCGACTTCTATGCGGCGTTTCGAGGTGTGCTGATGGCAAGCGGCGGGTGGTACAACCACTACGACGACCCTGACGAGTTCTGGGATGAAGAGCCGCTCGTGAAGCCGCAGTCCAACACACACACACACACCGCTGCTCCACAGCCCCCGAATAAACCTGACAGTGGCTCTGGCAATCTAAACCCTGGTCCGGCTGTACCGGACTGGCAGTCGGAGCTAGCCAAGCCGACCCCAAGCCTTCGGCCGGTGAGTCCTGTTGTGCCACAGCAGGGAACCGCGGGACATCAACGCGACACTTCTCAGCGTCGGCCTGATTCGGCGCCGATCTCAGCCCAATTAGGTCTTGACGGATTTCTCGACAGTATGGCACAGCTGCAGCGTGAGCTGGAAGCTGATGCTGCTGAGTGCATGTGGATCGATCAAGTCAGCCGGGGTTTGGAACGGCCTGGGCGTGATCTGACTGGTGCCGTACACACTATTCTTGACGAGAACAACCTTCCTCTTAGGATCACCGTTTCATCGGACTGGCAGTTGCGACTGTCTGTCGGGCGGCTTGATGCCGCGATCATGGAGGCGGCTGGTGTCGCATTCGCCGATGGGTGGCAAAGGGCAACCGAGGAGGTGCGCCGGGCCATGGAGCGCGGCGAGAAACCACCCACTCCAGCGTTGATTTCGACCGCCGAACCAGCAGACGAGCGTTCTTTGGACGAGGTCATAGAAGACGTCTTGGCGATGGTTTCGAAGAAGGATTCTTCTGCACCCACCGCAAGCATGGATGGTGGCGACCTGGGGGTCCCGCAGGCGTCCGGTCGCAATGAGAATATAAGCTTCGAATTTTCCGAATATGGCATCACTTCATGTCGAATTGATGAATCCTGGGCCAGGCGACGTGCGGCAAGCCGAGTCGCGACAGACATAAACTCTACACTTATCGAACAAAAGGATCTGTTCGCATTCCGCGCTCAGCAGGGAGATTCGCGAAGCTCTATTGTCGCTGCGGCTGAGCAGCTGGTCGGTCGACTGCAGCGCGGCGAATTGACATAGGAGGGGCAATGGCACCAACATCGGATCGGATCTCCGTCGCGCTGAGCGCGCTTCGTACTCAGGCAACCGGCTGGGCGGAGAGATCTACTACATTGGATGGTCTGTCTTCACGTATCACCGAGTATACCTACAATGATTATGAAGCCGGGGTCATTTTCTCGGGGTTCATAGACGAATACAACGAAATCATTGCAAAATTGGAGACCCGGCTTAAAGAAGGTGGGTTGGCGATGAAAGAGATCGCAAGGACGTTGAACACGGTCGCGAGCACCTATGAGCAAGAAGATCTCGCCCGGGAACACGAATTGCGCAACCTGTACTAACTTCAGAGGGGGATCAGATGGCGCCATCTACCGCACAAATGGAACAGATCGCTCAAGATCTTATAGATAAGGTTGAGGAGCTATCCGATCTTCCATCGACTATACGTTCAGCCTTCAATGACGCTGCCGAGAGTACGGTAGTTCGCCTCGTTCTGCGTAATGGCGACGATATTATCAGGTATGGAAACAATTTCGCGGACGCGGTCGGTAAGTTGTGGCAACAATTCGTTGATTCATTGAAGGGCCTTGCCGCGCCGGGATTCTTCCTGTCCACCTCATATGACTGGGTCGGCATTGCCAAGGAGGCAAACACGCTGGCCGGCGATCTCGAGGCTACGGCGGTGAAGGTTGACAGCTTTTGGCAAGGAACCGCGGCAACGGCGTATGGCACTGCAATCACACCTCAGCGAGCTGCTGCGACGCGGGTGGGAACGATTGCTAATGCTGCACGAACTGCAATGAATACAGTCGGCATTGCAGGTGTTACGTTCTATGCGTCTTTGCTCCTCGTCGCTGTCGGTGTCATCGTCGAGGCGCTAATCGAAGTTGGTGCTGCGGGGAGTGGTGTTGCCGCTCTTCCTGCCGCAATCGCCGGTCTCATTACGGCTGCAAAGTTCGCGGCCCTTGTTGTCGCAGCGATTTCCGGAGTCACAGCGGTCGTCAACTCGTCGATTTCGCAAGCTCAGGCATTGCAGGTAGAACTGGACAACCCCCAAGGTTTCCCTGAGGGGCACTGGCCGACAACGGGTGCCGAAAATTACAGTGACGCAACTGTGAAAGATGGGGATGCAGATTGGTCGGTGAAAGCGACATGATTGCGGTACCAGGCAGTAATAGTGAAATAGATGTTGTCCGTCGAGTATCGCGGATCAGGACTGTCGTCGCGGTACTGATCGTCGTTGGGGCTTTCGCGGTATCGGATATTCTTTTCCTTCTTGTGCGATACCCCGATCTAGCTCTTAGTGATATTTCTATCGCTGACACCATTTTCGTATCGATTTCGTTGATATCTATTGTAGTTTTCGTCTGCGTTGGACTGTTGCTGTATTGGGGTCGAACGGGAATGGCCGCATTGCGTGCATTGGAATCCATTATGTGGATCGACTTAGGTGCCACTCTTGTGGCAGCTGTCGGACTAATCGTAATTGGATCGATTCCGGCGACTGTATGGTTGATTTCGATCGCTGTCGGGTTTGAATATGTAAGGAAGTTGAGAGACTTTTGGCCATTCCGAGGGTGATGCGTTGGATTCCCGTCTTCGCGGTGGGACTATTGGTTAGTGGCTGCGGCTCCGACGGTGGGACCGGCGGGTCTGCAACGCCGGTTGCGACATTGACCCCCGATGGGCTGCAGCTCTCAGCGCCGACGAGCTATAACCCCTGTGTGGGCGTGAGCCAGCAGATTCTCGATCGGTTCCAGCTACGTAAGGCGACCGACCCGAACTCCGCGGATAGGGATGGGCCAGGCGGGGTGCGTTGGCGTGGGTGCGATTGGGTTCGGTCGAAGGGTTACGCGATCGGTGTCACGACCACGAATATAACGTTGGATTATGTGCGGGCGAACTGGAGCCGGGACCTTCGTGAATTCGACATCGATGGACGCAAAGCCGTTTCGGTACGCAAGAGCGACGATCACCCCGACGAAGTGTGCTCGATCAACGTTGAAATGCAGGGCGGCAGTCTGGAATTCCACCTCGTCAACCCGCCATCTGCTCGGGAGACCGGCCACATGGACACGTGTCAGCTAGGCCTCGAAGTGGCTGACGCTGTTGTGCCGACGCTACCGCCGAGAGCCTGAGTGTGAAAACTTCGCAGACGCAATGAATCTGAAACACGGGATGAGTGAATGACCGGAGATAGTGAGGTACCGCGCCCATTCGCGAACTTGATCACCGAGGCGCGTGAGGGCCGGATGACAGTGCGGATGGAACCCGAGGAGTTCGTCAATATCGACCGTGATTGCCAACGTTTCCTCGATCTCATCCGCGAGATGCAGCGCGGTGCCGAGGGCATTGCCAACACGCCGCCCAAAGATTGGGGTTTGGGAGCTGACAACCCCCTGCTGACCTCAGCGGCAACGATGGTGTCCTGGTTCCGTGACAAAGCCAAGTCCGCGGATGGTGGAAACAGCGTGTACGCCATCCTCGAGGAGCACTACCGGATCGTCGAAGACATCCAAACCGTGCACAAGGTGATCATGGAGCGCTACATCGCCGCTGACGCCGAATTCGCGGCGGAGGTGCGAAGTCTCGAAGCGAGCCTTGGCCCGCTGGCACCGATTGCTGGTGCTCCAGCCCAGGCGACTCCTGAGACGAACCCGAATTCCCGCCACGTCAGCCGCGGAGGCCGATTTTGACCGGTTACGAAATTCCCCGCATCACCGGCGGCGGAGAACGGCCGCGTAGCCTCATCCATGCGGACATCTATGCCGCGTTCCAAGCCACGCAGACCACCAACGCACACACGCTCGCCGCGAGCTATCTGCAGTTGGCCAACGATTGGCAGGCCGGTCTGCAGGTGTTCTCGACGAGCATCCAACGTTCGGTCGCGTCGTCGTGGGAGGGGCAGGCCGCGACCGCGTTCGTGAGCGCGGTCAACCGATACACCACCGCCGCAGCGGAACTCGAAACTGATCTGCGCGCGTTGCACGGCCGGATCGACCAGTCAGCTTCCTCGGTATCTTCCACGAAGTACGAGCTGCCCGAACCCGTCGAAGAGAAGCACCCGCTGCATCCGTCTTCGTGGCCTGTCGTCGGATCCAACCGTGATCCCGTGATCGAGCAGAAGCAGGAAGAAGCTCAGTCGATCATGGAGAACAAGTACGTGACGCCGTTCGTCACGAACTACGATCCTCAGATTCCGGTGCTGAGCTCACCCGTGAATCCGATCGTGCCATACGACATTGCCGAGCCGACAACCGGTGGGAAGGTCGGGCCGGACGGTCAGACGACCGATGACGGATCAGGGGGCGGCGGTGGTGGCGACAGCCCTGGCGAGAATCTGGATGGTCCCACCCCGGAGTCTGAAAACCCGGAAGGAGCAACAACTCCGGAGGACACCTCGGACACCGAAGATCCGGGCTCATCGAGCGAGCAGGACACGAGCGACGAGCCCGGCACGGAGCCGTCGACTTCGCCTCAGTCGACGGCTCCGGCATCGACGGCACCTGTCGGTACGGCAGGTAGTCCTGCGGCTCCGGGCGCGCCGGGTTCGGGCGCGCCGGGCTCTGGCAGTCCTTCGGGCGGGTCACCCGCGGCAGGCGTACCGGGTGTCGCCGGTCGCGCCGTTCCCGGCGTCCCTGGTGTCGTAGCACCAGCAGCTTCTGGCGCAGCCGGTGTATCAGGCGCGGGTGCGGGCCGAGGGATGCCGATGGGTGGTATGCCGATGGGTGGCGCACGCGGTGGGCAGCAGGACGAAGATGCCTCCCGAACCACCCCGGATTACCTGATAAACCAGGCCAATACCGACGAACTCATCGGTGACCAACCACCGACAGTCGCGAATGGCGGTGTCATCGGCGCCCACCTCGTGCCGAAGGATCGAACCTGATGGCGACATGGACTCTGGATCCGGAAACCTTTGCCGCGCACTGGTACAGCGACGCGAATGATAGGTTTCCGCGCCCCCTGAAGTACCTCAGTCGCTACCGAACCGAAGACGAGTTCACGCAGTTCCGCAGCCGCGTCCAGGCCGATCTACAACCAGACACTCGCGAGGAGATCGACCTCGCGATGCACACCTTGGCGACCTCGCCGACCCGGATCGAGATCCTCGGCTGCACGGTCCGGCATCGCGCCAGCACCGGCGCCGATGACAGCAAGGAGTACCGGATTATCGGTGCGCGCGACCACCACCGTGCCGTGCTGGCATTCCAGGGTGGTCGATCGGACGAGTACGGCGATATCAGATTGCGGTTGTTCGCACGGGACAGCCTGCCCGCTCAACTGGACAGCGCCATCCCTGCTCGCGGACCGGGAAGACAGGCACCAGCCACCTTCGATCCCGGGGATCTCGAACCGCGTGACGGTGGCTATTTCGATGACACAGCCCGGGATTCGCCTCGCGAGAAATACCAACGCCTGCTCGGTAATCGCGGCGATGGCTACGGCATCGCCCGCCTCTACGTCGGCACCGGTCAGCCTCCAGCGGACCACGCTGGAGTCCTTCGCTGGTTCGACGTCACCAACGACGGTCGCTACATCGAAACTCGCGGGCAGCATGTCAACGTCCGGCCCGCGACCGGAAATGACCTCACCACCCGTTTCGCTGCGTGGATCGACCGAGCGGACCGGCAATTGAACCAGAAGTCGACGCATTGGTAATCGTGCACTGTCGTCGGGCCGCTGGCGCGTCTGAGACGTGAGCTGTGGGTGCGATCGTCGCGGAGATGTTGCGTACGTGCGGCACAACCAAACACGTGACCTCGATGTCAGAGCGGCCCGCTCGAGCTGGCCACGCGGCATTCGCCCAAGGACGGGATCTACGAACGTAGTGCGCAGATCCGTCCTCCAGCACGGAGCTACCGCATCCGGACTGTGGCATGCTAGCCTGCTACTATGTCACGCAAGGGAGTGAAGCGGGCGTACAAGTACCGCTTCTACCCGACTCCCGCTCAGGCGCAGCAGCTTTCGCAAACGTTCGGTTGTGTCCGCTACGTATTCAATCGGGCGTTGGCCGAGCGCTCCCGCGCATGGACGCAGGAGCAGCGGCGCATCAATTACGCGGATACGTCCTTGATGCTGACGCAGTGGAAGCGCGACCCCGAGACCGTGTGGCTCGCCGAGCCATCAAAAGGTCCGCTCCAGCAAGCGTTGCGCAACCTTCAAGGTGCGTTCGACAAGTTCTGGCGCAAGCAAACGCGCTACCCGCAGTTCAAGAAGAAGGGGCGCTCGAAAGATTCGGCCACCTACTTTTCGAACTGCTTCACCTACCGCGACGGCCGGATCAAGCTGGCGAAGCACTCGGAGCCGCTGGATATCCGCTGGTCTCGTCCACTGCCTGAAGGAGTGCAGCCTTCGCAGGTGACAGTGTCGCGTGACAGGGCGGGCCGCTACCACATCTCGATCCTGGTCGAAGAAGCGATCAGCGAGCACGCACCGGTCGATGCCACGATCGGTGTGGATGCGGGTATCGCTTCGCTGTACACGCTCTCGACCGGCGAGAAGATCTGCAACCCTCGTCACGAGAAGCGGGATCGGGCGCGACTCGCGAAAGCGCAACGTGTGTTGTCCCACAAGCAGAAAGGGTCCGCAAACCAGGCCAAGGCTCGGTTGGCGCTCGCCCGCGTCCATGCCCGCATCGCAGACCGGCGGCGGGATCATCTGCACAAACTCTCCACTCGACTGGTGCGCGAAAACCAAGTGATCGCCATCGAGGACTTGAGTGTGCGGAATATGGTCCGGAATCATTCGCTGGCGCGGGCGATATCGGACGCGTCCTGGTCGCGGTTCCGATCTATGTTGGAGTACAAGGCAGACTGGTACGGGCGTACCGTTGTGGCGATCGACCGGTTCTATCCGTCGTCGAAGACATGCTCAGCATGTGGGCGTATCGCGGGTTCGCTGCCGCTGCATGTCCGAGAGTGGACTTGCGTGTGTGGCGCAGTCCATGACCGGGATGTGAACGCCGCCAAGAACATACAGGCCGTCGGGCTGGCGGTCTTGGCCTGTGGAGATGGTGTGAGACCTCCTCGCTCGTGAAGCGGGGAGGCAGTCGTCGATGAAGCAGGAAACCCGACCCGCGAGGGTCGGAATCCCGGTCCTTCAGGGTTGGGAGGATGTCAACCTCATGTCGACGTTCAGTGCGCGCGGTGCGCAATGGGCGAAGATCATCGCCGACTGGGCCTCCCGGTAGCGCGCGAATTCTGCGTAGCCTGGCGGTATGAGCGAAACGAGCGAACTCCTCGGCCGCATGGCTGCGCTGCCCGACGACGAGCTGGTTGCGCTGCTGCGCGCCGCGGTCGCCGCACGCCCCGGACTCGGCGCGGTCGCCGCCGCACTGGCCCAGGCCGAATTCGGTCATGCCGAGACGGGCGGCCCTGTGACTCTGGACACGAACATCATCGAGGCCGATGTGGTGCCCGTCGCATCCGGGCAGGTCGGAGGCTCGATCCCGGTACCGCCGGTACCGTCGGGGCTACCAGGGACCGGCGCACCCACTCCGACCGGCGGGTATTCCACATCTGGAGTGCCGACATTCGACGCGGTTCGGGATAAGGTCGAGCAGCGTTTCGGCACCGCGCGGGGTATGGACGAGCTAGACCGGCAGACTCCCGCGGGTCGCAACGTCGACGAACAATGGGAGGCGCGGGAAACGGCCGCGCGCGAGCGTCTGGATCGGATCCGGAAATCGATGCAGGGCAACGATTCCGGCGACTCCTAGCCACGCGTCCTCCCTTACGAGCAACGACCGTGATGGGTGGACACACAAATGACGCAGGCGCGCCAGATCGCCGACCGACTGCTCGACGCGCAGGTGGAATTCCTGCTCGCCGAGGTGACCGGTGAACGGTTCGCCGAGGTGATCGCCCGCGACGTGGCCGCCGTCCTTGCCGTCGGCGAAACGATCCGATTCGGTGATGTGGTGTCGCTCGAACAGGGCGAGCAGACGGTGGCGACGGTGCTCGACCGCATCGGCGGCAGCCCCGTGATCGCCGACACCGTCGGCGTCTTCTCCGACGCGATCTACGACCACATCGCGTCCAACACCGAATACACCCTCGGTGACGTCGTCGACCGTGAACCGGTGGAAGCGTTATTGGAGAAGATCTTCGGCATGCATCAGGCGCAGGAGCGAATCCTGGACCGGCTCACCGAGAGCCCGCTGGTCGCCACGGTCGCCTCGCGGTTCGTCGACAAGCTGATCGGTGACTTCGTGCAGGCCAATCGTGAACGCGCCGAGAAGATTCCGGGCGTGTCCTCGCTGATGTCGCTGGGGCAGTCGGCGGCCAACCGGGCCAAGAAGGTCGCGGCCGACAGCACCTTTGTCGGTGACCTCGCGGGCAAGGGTGCGCTGTTCGCGCTCAAGCGCACCAACAACGCGATCCGCGACATGCTGCGTGACGCCCCGGTGCACTCGGCGGCGATGGAATTCTGGGATCTGCACGCCGACGAACCCGTCGCGGGCCTGCGCGAATACCTCACCCAGAAGGACCTCAACGAACTGGTCCAGATCTGCTACGAGATCGCGGTGACGACCAGAGAGAAGGAGTACTTCGGCCTGCTCGTGCGCGAGTGCGTCGAGGTGTTCTACGCCCGATACAGCAACCACACGCTCTCGGCGATGCTGCCCGAACTCGGCCTCGACGCCGACGACATCAGCACCGAGATCCTGCGCTACGGACCGGCCGTGATCGAGTCGGCCAAGCGCAACGGTGTGCTGGCCGGGCTGATCCGGGAACGCCTCGAGCCGTTCTTCTACTCGGATCAGGTGCTGGAAATTCTGGGCGGCGAGGAAACGGACGCAGAACATTCGGTGGCGCGAATTGATTGACATGTTTTTGTTTCTCAATTTGCGCGACCTGATCCTCGCCGGTAGTGATGTCAACCATTCATGCTGATTGCTTGCGTTGAATGTGTTGCGCATCACTGTCTTCGACAGCCTGTATGTATCCGGCAGTGAGCCGCGTGCATAACTCGCGACCGGCGCGGCTGTGAGCATTCGGCTACACAAACCCCGCCGCATTTCCGGCATGTTTAGATCAGTGCACGAATTGCTGTTTTACACCGTTACGAATTGACCGCGCAGTGCGTGGAGTGCAAATTTGCACCTGACTTTCCGTGAGCCATCGCCGATGTTGTTGCGGTGGCATTGCAAAGGAGCAGGTGTGCGTGCACGTTCCCGGCCGAACCCGACCGGAACCCGATCGGACGAGGGCGCTCGAGGGCAGCTGGCCGGCGCCGGGCTGATCCGGCCGCGCACCATTTCCGGTCAGCTCGCTCGGATCTTGGCGGTCTCGCTGGTGCTGGTGCTCGCGCTGCTCGGGCTGACCATGTCGACGCAGGTCAGCGCCTACCGTCGCAGTGGTGAGACCGTGGACGCCGTAGCGGTCGCGCTCGCCGCGCAGGACCTCGTGCAGCAGGTGCAGCGTGAGCGCGGGCTGAGCAATGGGCTGCTCGGCGGTGATCAACGCCTGCGTCAACCTGTCACCGACCAGCGCGCGGGCACCGACTCGGCGTTGCGCGCCCTGGTCGACACGGTCGCGGGCGATCCGCCCGGGGCGGGGGAGGTGCGCTCGGCGCTCGGCCACCTGTCGGGGCTGCCCGCGATCCGCTCCCAGATCGACAACCGTAATGTCACCCGGCAGGCGGCGTTCCAGTTCTACACCGACGGCATCGACGCGCTGAACCGTCTCTCGCTCGGTCTCGACCAGGCGCGCGACCCGGCTGTCCGGCACGGCCTGCAGGCCCTCTACGCACTCGGTGACGCGAAGGAATTCGCCGCCCGCGAGCGCGGCTTCCTCAACGGCGTCTTCGCGGCCGGGGAGTTCGCGCCGGGGGAGTACGTGCAGTTCCTCGACATCCGCGCCGCCCGCAACGCCGCGCTCACCGCATTCGGCCACGACGCGACCCCGGCCCAGCAGGCGCGTCTCGACGCGGTGCTGGCGAGTGAGAACGCCACGCGGGCAACCGAATCGGAGAACATCGCGATCGCCTCGACGCTGGGACCGCTGGTGGAACCGGTCGACCCGGCCGTGTGGTGGGCACAGATGACCGCCGTGATCGACGAGCAGCGCATCGTCCAGCAGGTGATCGGCGATGACGTCGGTGCGCGTGCCGAGAAACTGCGTCGCGACGCCGCGCTGATCCTGGCCGGCTTCGCGCTGGCCGCGCTGCTGGCGATCGCCGCCGAGGTCGCCCTCGTCTTCGCCAGCATCAGGGCCATCGTCCGCCCGCTGGCCCGGCTGGCCACCGAGGCCGACGACGTCGCCTCCACGCGCCTGCCCGAGGTGATCGCCGCCTGGCACAGTGCCGCCGACGCCCAGCCCGACCCGCCAGCCCCGGTCCGCACGCCGCCCGGTGCGAGTGTCGAGATCGCCGCTGTCGCAGGCGCTTTGGACCGGGTGCAGACCACCGCGTTCGACCTCGCTTCCGAGCAGGCCCTGGTGCGACGCAACACCACGGAATCGATGGCGAACCTCGCGCGGCGCAATCAGAACCTGGTGCGTCGCCAGCTGGGCTTGATCAGCGAGTTCGAACGCGAGGAACTCGACCCGAAGGCGCTGTCGAATCTGTTCGAACTCGACCATCTGGCCACCCGCATGCGACGCAACGCCGAGAGCCTACTGGTGCTGGTCGGTGAGGCGAGTCCGCGCCGGTGGGCCGAACCGATCGCGCTCACCGATGTGATCCGGGCCGGGTTGTCCGAGGTCGACGACTACCGGCGGGTGGTGCTGCGCCGGGTCGACGACATCGCGGTGACCGGTGCCGTGGTGAGCGAACTGGCGCATATCCTGGCCGAACTCATCGAGAACGGGCTGGCTTTCTCGCCGCCGGATCTCGAAGTGGAGGTCTACGGGCGCAAGGTCGCGAGCGGGTATCTGCTCGCTGTTGTCGACCACGGGGTCGGGATGCCCACCGAACAGCTCGCCGAAGCCAATGCCCGGCTGCGCGGTGAGCAGGACTTCATCGTCGCTTCCACCCGGTACCTGGGGCATTACGTGGTCGGTCGGCTGGCTGGTCGTCTCGGGATCGACGTGGAGCTCAACACGTCGCCGGTCAGCGGGATCGTCGCTCGTCTGCTGCTTCCGCCTGCTCTGCTTGCCGATGAGAAGTCCGCGCAGACAGCTGATTCCAGGGGCGGTGGAGCTGTTCGATCCGGAAATGGCGCTAGTGCCGAGGTGGACGCGACGGTGTCGAACGTTGCCGACACCCACTCGGCAGAGCTCAGGCCGAACGGCAACGCGGTGCCCGGCAACAACGGCGCGGCGAATTCGGAGCGCGGTCGAGCTGCCCGGGTTGCGTCCCACTCCCACCCCGGCGCGGGACCGGCCTGGCCGACCGACACCAACGGTCGATCCCGGCACAGCCGACCCACGGAATCCGATGCGCGCAGGTTCGCCAACGCCAATGCCAATGGCCACGCGAACGGCAGCGCCAACGGCAATGCGAACGGCAGCGGCGGTGCCAATGGCCACGGGAACGCCAACGTGAACGGCAGCGGCGGCAGCGCCAATGGTTACGGCGGTGGCAGGGCCGACTCCAACGCCCACGCGCCGGAGAACCTTCGATCCGGCGATTCCGCCTATGCCCATTTCCTCAGCAGCACAGCAGATTCCGCGCAATTGCCGCCCGCGGAGTCCCGCAACGGCGCACCGACAGTCGATCACTACGTCATACCGACCCCCACGGAGCTGACCGGCGTCCACAACGGCTCATCAGCACCCCACCCCCGCGACCTACCCACCGTCGAATCCATCGGCATCCCCACCGTCGAACGCACCCGCAACGGCCTGGTCAAACGCAGCAAACGCGCCAAGATCACCGGCGCACCGGAACGCCCTCGCCGTGATCCCCACCAGGACCGCCCACCGGTCGTCGAACGCACCCCCGACCAGACCCGCAGCATGCTCTCCTCGTTCCGCACCGGCCACGAACGCGGGGGCGACAACGAATCCTGCTCCACCCCACTAGATCCCACCCGCTGACCGATCGGACCCGACCACAGGAGCCCCGGTGACCACCCACCTACCGACCGCCGATCCGCACACCTTCAACTGGCTGCTCGGCAACTTCGTCCGCAATACCGACGGCGTGCGCGACACTGTCGCCGTGTCCTCCGACGGCCTACTGATAGCCATGTCGGACGGCCTCGACCGCACCGGCGCCGACCGGCTCGCCGCGATGGTGTCGGGCCTGTCCAGCCTCGCCCGGAGTGCTTCGCGCAGTTACGATTTCGACGGTCTCAAGCTGATCATGATCGAGATGAAGCGCGGCTTCCTGCTGGTGTCGGCACTGGGTGACGGCAGCTGCCTGGGAGTGATCGCCGACGGCGGCTGCGATGTCGGCCTGGTCGGCTACGAGATGGCGATTCTCGCCGAACGCGCCGGTGCACTGCTCGACCCGCTGCTGATCAGCGAACTGCGAGAATCGTTGCGCAGATGAGAGATCCAGATCTCCCGCGGTTGCCCGACCCGCGCATGATCCCGATGAACCAGCCCGCGGGCTGGCGCGGGCCGGTCCCGTCGGTGCCGGTGGCTCCCACCGACCACCAGGACGTCGACGACCGTTTCGTTCGACCCTTCGTGATCACCGCGGGCCGCACCGTCCCGGTGCTGGACGGGCTGCGCATCGAAACCCTCGTCCAGGCGCCGCCCTCCGCGCTGTCGGCACCGCTGCGGTTCGAAGAGCGCACCGTGGTCCAGCTGTGTCTGACACCGCATTCCATCGCCGAAATCGGTGCCGCGCTGCGGGTTCCGGTCGGCATCGCCAAGGTGATCGTCAGCGATCTGGCGGCGGCGGGGCATGTGACCGTCCGTGACGCGCCGGAACTGTCGACCGCCGCCATCGAGAGGATCCGCGACCTTGTCCGCGCTCTTTAACGCACCAGCTATGCCGTCCTCGGTGAAGATCGTGGTCAGCGGCGGCTTCGGCGTCGGGAAGACCACCTTCATCGGGGCCATCTCCGAAATCGAACCGCTGGTCACCGAGGCCTCGATGACCGAGGTCTCCATCGGCATCGACGATCCCGGCCGCCGTGCCGAGAAGACCGCCACCACAGTGGCTTTGGACTTCGGCCGGATCACCCTCGACCAATCCCTGATCCTCTACCTCTTCGGCACCCCCGGCCAGGACCGCTTCGTTTTCCTCTGGGACGACCTGGTCGACGGGGCGCTGGGCGCGGTGATCGTCGTCGACACCGGCCGCGTCGAGGACTGCTACTCCGTCCTCGACTACTTCGAAGAGCACAACACCCCCTTCGTCGTCGTGGTCAACCGCTTCGACGACACCCAGCAATTCGACCTGAACGAAGTCCGCGAAGCCCTCGGCATCGACGACTGGATCCCCGTCCTCGACTGCGACGCCCGCTCCCGAGACTCCGTCCGCGACGTCCTCGTAGCCCTCCTCGAACAGGTCCTCCTACACCGCGTTCAACCCCGCCACCGGGAGGTGAGCTGACCCGCCCGCGCCGCAACGACTCGGAAAGGGTCGGCGGTGCTCAGCAGCGTCCGTTCGGGCACGCCGAGACGGCGGGCCAGGAGTCGACGTTCCCTGATCTGGGCCGCGGTGTGCGGCCTGAAGCCGGGGCCGCATCCCTGGCAGCAAGTGGGATGGAAACGTAGGCCCGATTCCAGGACGGCGGCCAATGCTGTCCACGCACTCTTGTTCCGCCGCGCGGGCACCTCGAGATAGCGACCGGCATTGATCATCGGTGCCCGGCAGAGTGGGCATGCTCGGCCGGATTCACTCGGTCGGAGTTTGAACGAAACCCGGCACGGCAGACACACGTGATGGCTGGAATAAGGCGCCCCCATGGGGGCAGCCTACGTCGGTCGCCACCTGTCCTCCAGTGGTTATCAGCGGCTGCCGAGGGGTGTGCCGAACAGGGAGGCGAACTTCGCGGCGAGGGTGTCGCCGAGGAAGTCGAGGGCGCCGGGGGTGGCGGCCATGGTGCCTGCGTCGGAGGTGATGCAGCCGGTGGGGGCGGGGATGCCGTCGAGGCGGTCGCGCAGCCAGATCAGGGCGGCCGGTCCGCCCACCAGTTCGGCGACGATGTGTTCGCTGGCGTGATCGCGGGTGTAGGTCAGGGATGTGCCGGGGTCGCGGCAGTAGGTGTCGACGAGGGTGTCGGTGGCGGCGAGGGGCAGGATCTCGTCCCAGGCGGAATGCCAGATGAACAGAGGCATGTCGGGGACGGATTTGCCCATACGGGTGTCGTCGAGCATCGCCGCGACCGGCGGGTCGTCGAGGGGGTTGCCGTCGGAGCCGATCATGCCGGTGAGATTCAGGAACGGCAGCAGCGCCGACTGATACTGCACGCACAGTGGCGATTTGATCGCGAACAGCCCCTTGCCGAGCGGGTCGAGCCGCTGGTCGAGGTAGGCGGCGAAGTCGGGGTATTCGCGGGTGAGGCCGAGAACGGCGGCGAAGACGAGGCCCGAGGTGGCCTGGTTGCTCGCCATGGTCAGCGCGGGACCGAGATCGGCGCCGACCCCGCCCTCGGCCGCGCCCACGATGTTCAGTTCGGGCGCGTAGGAACTGTGCAGTTCGGCAGCATGGCCGGTGGCGATGGAACCGCCGGAGTAGCCGTAGAGCCCCACCGGCGCGGTCGGTCCCGCCTCGAGCGGGGCGAAGCTGGTCGCCGCGCGAATGCCGTCGAGGGTGATCCGGCCGGCCAGCGGTCCGGCCGCGTAGGCCGAATTCGGACCCTGATGGTCCGGGACGACCACGGCCCAGCCCTGCGCCAGCGCCGCCTGCGCGAACAGGAACTCGGCGGGCACCACGATCTGCCCCGCCACCGCGGCGGCCGAAAGATGTTGCAGCGCATAGGACGGCGCGCAGTATCCCGCCGTCGAGTCCTCGGCCAACTGCACCGACAGCAGCTTGCGCGGCGACGGTGCCTGCCCACGTGGCTTGATCAGGGTGGCGACCGCGGGGATCGCCTCGTCGCGGCTGTCGTTGGAGCGATACGACACCTGCCACGCGTCGACATCGACCGGCAGCACGCCGAAATCGGCGATCCGCACCTGTCGGACCGCGATGATCGCGCCCGGCGCCGTCGCCGCCACCACATCGGCGGGCGGCAGGTAGAAGCCCGGATCCCATTCGGGCGGTAGCGGAATCACCGGCGGGGGCGCCGCCGACGGCTCGGCCGCTGCCGGCCCCGCCGCCAAAACTGTTGCGGCCGCGAACAAGCCGGTGGCAAGGGCGAGCCATCGCTGAACGAAGGGAGATCTCATCGCGCTCAGTCCTCACAGAAATTGAGACGCCTTCGTCTCAATAGTGGCAACTATGACACGGGTGTGGCGCGGATCGCAATCAATTGCCGGGAGACGCCGAGATGAGGCTGTTCAGGATGGTGGTGAAGACCTCGACCAGCTCGTCGACGGGCGGTCGCGGGTCGTCCAGGCTCCACTGGTGCACCGCGCCGTTCACCGCCCCGATGAACGCCGCCATCGGCACCCGCCAGCCACCGGCCGGCATCCGCGCCCCATCGCGCCCGGCTGCGATCGCGGTGACGACTTCCCCCCACCGATCCCTGACCTGCGCCCGATACTCCTCGATCTCCGGGCTCACCCCGACGATGTCGACGAAAGCGACTTTGGCGCAACGGATGTCGTCGGTGATCGCCGTCGTATAAGCCCGTATCGCCGCTTCGATGAGCGCACGCAGATCGTCGGATTCCACCGCCGCCAGCGCCGCGGCCACCGCCGCCCCGGCCTTGTCCTGCACGAAGTCGTACACCGCGACGAGCAGCTCCTCGCGCCCGGCGAACTGTTCATAGAACTGCCGACGCGACAACCCCGCGACCGCGCACACATCGGTCAGCGAACTGTTGGCGTACGACTTCTCCGCGAAAACGGTCAGCCCCGCGTCGATGAACAGCGCCCGCCGCTCGACCTGCCGCTCGGCGACCGAGGTGCCGGTGTAGTTGTGTCGGGTCCGCCCAGCGCTCACCCCATGACCCTACGAGGTCGTGGCGTCGACGGGTCCGATCGGGACCACCAGCGGGGTCGCGGTGACCGGGTCCTCGATCACCAACGCGTGCAGCCCGAACACCTGCGCCACAGTCTCCTCGGTGAGGACTTCGGCGGGCGTTCCGGCGGCGACCACGCGGCCCGCCCGCATCGCGACCAGCCGGTGGGCGTAGCGCGCGGCGAGATTCAGATCGTGCAGCACCATCACGACCGTGCGGCCGGCTTCGGTGTGCAGGCGCCGGACCAGGTCGAGGACCTCGATCTGGTGGGCGAGGTCGAGGAAGGTGGTGGGTTCGTCGAGCAGGAGCAGGTCGGTGTTCTGAGCCAGCGCCATCGAGATCCAGGCGCGCTGGCGTTGTCCGCCGGACAGTTCGTCGAGCGAGCGGTCGGCGAATTCGACCATGTCGGTCCAGGTCAGGGCCTCGGTGATGGCGGACTCGTCGTCCGGGGACCACTGGCGGTACCAGCGCTGGTGCGGGTGTCTGCCGCGGGCGACCAGGTCGGCGACAGTGAGACCCTCTGGGGCGAGCGGTGATTGGGGCAGGATGCCGAGTACCCGCGCCACGTCCTTGGTGGACATGCGGTCGATGCGTTTGCCGTCCAGGTGCACGTGGCCACCGGTGGGGCGCAGCAGCCGAGCCATCGCACGCAGGAGCGTGGATTTGCCGCACCCGTTGGGTCCGATCACCGCGGTGATGGTGCCGCCGGTGATCTCCAGGCTCAGGTTGTCGACCACGGTGGTCGCCCCGTAGCCGAGGGTCAGTTCGCTGGCACGCAACCGAACGGTCATGACACGCCCGCTTTCCCGGCGCGATTGCGCCGCATCAACAGATAGATCAGATAGGGCGCGCCGAGTACCGCGGTGATCACTCCGACGGGGAGTTCACCGGCGGGCAGCAGGGTGCGGGCGACGAGATCGGCGGTGACGGTGAACGCCGCGCCGAGCAGTGCCGAGGTCAGCAGCGGCGGTTGCGCCGAGCCGGTGAGCCGCAGCGCTACCTGCGGCACCGCGAGCGCGATGAAGATGATGGCGCCCGCCGACGCCGTGGCGACTCCGGCGAGCAGCACGGCCAGGACCAGCAGGAACAGGCGGGCGGCGTTGAGGCGCACGCCGAGTGAGCGGGCGGTGTCGTCGCCGAAGTGCAGTGCGCCGAGCAGGTGGGTGCTCGCCAGAACCACCGGCACCAGGACCACCAGGGCGATCGCGACCGGGGTCACCTGAGTCCAGCTGCTGCCGTTGAGGCTGCCGGTCAGCCAGGTCACCGCCCGCGTCGCGACATCGACCTCGCCGACGCTGAGCAGCCAGAACGTCACGCTGGACAGCAGCGAACCGGCGCCGAGACCGACGAGCACGAGTCGATACCCTTCGATGCCGCCACGCCAGGCCAGCAGGAAAACACCGAAAGCGGCGAGCAATCCGCCGAGCATGGACGCGACGGGCACCCCGATCTCGGCAGCGACACCGCTGAGCTGACCGCGGCTGCCGGTCAGCGCGATCACCGCGACAGCGGCGACGCTCGAACCCGCGGTGACGCCGAGAATATCGGGGCTGGACAACGGGTTTCGCGCGATCCCCTGGGTGATCGCACCCGACAACGCCAACGCCGCGCCGACCAGCGCACCGGTGAGAATCCGGGGCAGTCGCAGATCCCACACCACATAAGCGAGGCCGTCGTCACCACCACCGGTGAGCACCGCCACCACGTCCCACGGGGTGACCGGACCGCCATCGGGCATCGTGTAGGTGCCGAGCGCGAGGGCGACGCAGCTCGCGGCGACGAGGATCGCGAGGCCGACCAGTAGAACAGCGGTCGTGCGCAGTCGTAGTTGCCAGGACACCGGCCCCAGCCGGACCGCCCGGACGGTACTCATATGGTCACCAGCTTGCGGCGGCGGACCAGCACGATGAAGAACGGGGCGCCGACGAAGGCGAGCATGATGCCTGCCGGAAGTTCGCCCTTGTCCAGCACCAGCCGTCCCGCGATGTCGGCGGCCAGCACCATGACCACGCCGAGCAGTCCGGCCACGGGGACGAGCCAGCGGTAGTCGGGCCCGGTGATGCCACGGGCGAGGTGCGGAACGACGAGACCGACGAAACCGAGTGGTCCGGCGATCGCCACGACCGCACCGGTGAGCAGCACGATCGAGCCGATGCCGACGGTGCGGGCGAGGAAAACGCGATGGCCCAGTGCTTTTGCGGTGTCCTCGCCGAGGCCGAGCGCGTTGAGTGCGGAGGTGTTGGCCAGGGCGAGCACGATCCCGACGATGACGAAAGGTGTTGCCTTGCCCAACAAATCGAGGTTGGACCCGACGAGCGAGCCGGCCTTCCAGAAGCGGTAGATGTCGGTGACATCGGTGTCGAACAGCACCACCGCCGAGATCAAGCCCTGCAGCAGGTAGCTGACGGCGGCGCCCGCCAGGGCGAGCGTCACCGGGGTGGGTCCGCCGCGGCCCGTTGCGCCGATGACGAACACGGTGACGGTGGCGATCAGCGCCCCGGCGAAACCGAACCACACGTAACCGAACAGGCTCGTGATGCCGCCGACCATCACCGCCAGCACGATCCCGAGCGCCGCACCCTGGGTGATGCCGAGCAGCGCGGGGTCGGCCAGTGGGTTCCTGGTGTGGCCCTGGATCACGGCGCCCGCGACGCCGAGCGCGAGGCCGGCCAGGATCCCCAGCAGCGTGCGCGGCAGGCGGAGGCCGTTGACGATCGCGCCGGTCTCGGTATCGGTCGTGCCACCGAGGGCCTGCAGAACATCAAGGGGAGCAATGAATTTGGAGCCGATGGCCAGGCTCAGTAAGACGGCGGCGAGTACCGCGACCGCCAGTCCGGCGACGAGTAGCAACCGGCGAGCACGTGTGTTGGCGAACACGACTCCGGGCGGTGATGCAGGCACTGTTCCTACTTCATAGTTGGTAATTAGGTAAGGCTTCGCTACGTTAGCAACCCTGAGATCATCCGAACCACCCGGGAGCATTCGATGAACACCCCACCGATTCGCCGACTCGCCGCCGCCGCGGTAGTCGCCGCAGCCGTCTTGAGTCTGTCCGCGTGTGGCCAGGATCGGTCCGCCACCGATGCCGCAGGCAGCGATTGCGACACCGCGAGCAATCTCGACGGTGGCGCCTACCCGCGCACCATCGAGAAGGGCGCGGTCAGGGACAAGGCTGGCGTCGATGTCGGCACCACCGTCGACCCGGCCACCATCAGCACCCGGCCGGTCCGGGTCGCGGCCCTCGATCAGACGTTCGTCGACGCCGCCCTCGTGCTGAACACCGAACTGGTGGCGTACACGACCTACCAGTCCATGGGTGAGAAATTGCCCGCCTTCCTCGGCGCGGCCGCGCAGACCTGCGGCGGGCGCGCGGTCAACATCGGCAACCTGCAGACCCCCGATATCGAGAAGCTGGCCGGCGCCCGACCCGACCTGATCGTCTCGGCCAAGGTGCGCCACGAGAAGCAGTACGAGCAGTTCAAGGGCATCAAACTCGGTTCGGGCACCGTCCCGGTCGTGTTCAGCCAGACCACCGGCGCCACCTGGAAGGAAAACCTCCTGCTGCTCGCCAAGGCGGTCGACAAGGAGAACCTCGCCCAAGCCAAGCTCGCGGCCTACCAGGACCGCGCCGCCAAGATCGGCGCGGCGATCAAGGAGAAGAACGGCGGCACCGCCCCGACCGTGTCACTGCTGCGCTTCATGCCCAAGGAGGACCGGCTGATGCAGCGGGTCAGCTTCGTCGGCGACATCTTCGCCGACACCGGCCTGAACCAGCCCGACAAGTCCACCGACCCGAAAAACGACTTCTCGATCACCCTGAGCCCCGAGCGCCTCCTCGACGCCGACGCCGACTACATCTTCCTCACCAGCAACGGCGAGGACGCCGCCACCCAACGCAAGGCAGCCGCCGAAGCCAACCCACTGTGGAACCAGCTGCACGGCAAGGTAACCCCGGTCGACGACCTGGTCTGGCTCACCTCGGTAGGCCTCACCGGTGCACACTCCGTCCTCGACGACATCGCCGAGACCTTCCAGGTCGACCCGGCGAAGTAGCCGCCGACGGACACTGCGCCCGGATTCGCCTGCGCGAGAAGCGAGAACGCTGTTTGCTTCGAGCGCAGCGGGCGTCGATCATGACTGAATGAGCAAGCAGGTGGGGCCGCGCGGATGTCTGGTCGGACTGGGTTCGGTGGTTCTCATCTTCGTGGTCTTCGGTGTGGGCTTGCATCTCTTGGAGCGGTGGGAGAGGTCGGAACCGGCGGCCGCGGTCCCGCCGGACCTGTGCGCGGTGATCGGGCCGGAACTCTTCGAACGTGCGGTCCCGTTCGGGGAGCGGATGCCCGCAGCGAGCTATTCGGGTGACAGCGACGCGGCGTGTGAATTTCACACCGCGGACAACCATCCGATCGGCGTCGACGAATACGGGAACCTGAAGGTGCGGCTGTTGCGCTACGGACGGATCTGGTGGATCTCGGGAGCGGACCAAGCATCGAAGGCACTCGCCTCATGGTGCGACGGTTCGGCGATGATGGGCAGTTTCGTTCCCGGTGCCGGCTTGGGAGACGAGTCCTGTAACGCCGACGGTGACGACGGCGAGACCGCCGCGAGCTCCGTCGTGGTGCGCCGAGGCGCTGACCTGATCTGGGTCGACCACTATCGGCACCCCGCGTCGGCCTCGGACACCCGGCGCACAGTGCGCGAAGTGGTCGCGGCGACGCTCGCGGCCACTCGGTAGGCGAACGCCCTACACTCGGCGGGGTGGGTGAGCAGAAGCAGCGGATGCTGGCGGGGGAACTGTACAAAGACAACGATTCCGAACTGGTGGCCGAACGGCAACGGGCGCAACGGTTGTGCGACGAGTTCAATCGGACCGGGCCCGATGAAACCGGGCGGCGGACCGATTTGCTGGGTGATCTCCTTGGCAAGCTGGGGGAGGGGTCGTGGATCATGCCGCGGTTCCAGTGCGACTACGGGTATCTGATCGAGATCGGGGCGAACAGCTTCCTGAATTACGACGCGATCCTGCTGGATTGCGCGCCGATCACCATCGGCGACGACTGTTCGATCGGGCCCCGCGTGCAGTTGCTCACCGCGCTGCATCCGATGGAAGATCACGAAAAGCGCAGGCAGCGTTGGGAATCCGCGGCGCCGATCCGGATCGGGAACAACGCCTGGTTCGGTGGTGGGGTGATTGTGTGCCCCGGCGTGACGATCGGTGACGATGTGGTGGTCGGGGCGGGCAGTGTGGTGACGCGTGATCTGCCCGACCGGGTGTTCGCGGCGGGCAACCCGGCGCGGGTGATCAGGCAACTCTAGGTTTGCTGGTTACGCTGGTCGGCAGGCGCCGACCGGCGCACCACGACCAGAGGAGACCGCATGCGCCACGGCGAAGATCTGTCCCTCACCCACGTCATGCTGCTCGTGGGCGACCAGGACGAGGCTCTGACCTTCTATCGCGACCTGATCGGTTTGCAAGTCCGCACCGATATCCCGTTCGAAGGCAATCTGCGCTGGCTCACCGTCGGCCCGGTCGACCAGAAGCACCTGGAATTCGTGCTGGAAACCCCGGAAATGTCCCCCGACCCCGCGTACCGGGCAGCGGCGCAGGCCCGCATCGACAGCGGCGCCCAGTCCACGATCATCTTCGCGACCGACGACCTGGACGGCACCTTCACCCGCATCCGCGACGCGGGCGCCACCGTCGCCCAAGAGATCGTCAATCAGCAATACGGCCGCGACTGCGCGTTCCGCGACCCCTGGGGCAATCAGATCCGCTTCAACGCCCGCCAGAAGGGCTGACCCGGCGCAACACCGCGATCGGCAGGCGGCGCTCGGTCAGCTCACGGTAGGTGGCGAAGTCGGGATAGCCCGCGACGAGCACCGCCCACAGCCGCTCGTATTCGGCGTCGTCGGTGATCTCGCGCACGGCCACCGGCCAGGTGTCGCGCCCGAATTGCACCTCACCGGATTCGGCGGCGACCAGGTTCCGCCACCAGTTCGGCGCGCTCGGATTGCCGCCGTTGGATCCGCACACCACCAGGTCATCGCCGTCGCGGACAAGCATCAGGACAACCGATCGTGGCTGTCCTGATGTGCGCCCGACGACCGTGAGCCGGAAAATCGGCCTGCCCAGCCATTTTCCCGCGGGACCGCCGCCGAAACGCCGGTACATCCGTTCGTGCAGTCGTCCGGCACCGCGTGCCATGGCCGGTAATCGGGCGCTGATCAGGTTGGCGGCGCATCCGGTCGTGCTGAGCGCTGGTCGGGCACCTGACATCGGTAATCCCCCTTCATCGATGGTGAATCGACCGTATCGGTGTGCGCCGACAACCACATCCGCCCACGGTAGGAGCGCGTCGCCGGGTCGCGGCGGGGCGATTACCGCAATACTGTATTTCCATGGGTGAACCGATGGAGCAGGAAGCAACCCGGCCGCTGCGCGAGGACATCCGTTTCCTCGGCGGCATCCTGGGCGACACCATCCGCGACCACGAAGGTCCCGAGGTGTTCGACCTGATCGAGCGCGTACGCACCGAGGCATTCCGGGTGCGCCGCGAGGAGGTCGAGCGCAGTGCTGTCGCCGATATGCTCGACGGCACCCCCACCGAGGTCGCGATCCCGCTGATCCGCGCGTTCAGCTATTTCGTGCTGCTGGCCAACCTGGCCGAGGACATCCAGCGCGACCGTCGCCGCGCCGTGCACGTGGCCGCGGGGGAGCCGCCGCAGGATTCCTCCCTGGCCGCGACCTACGACAAGCTCGACGCGGCCGGACTCGATGGCACGACGGTGGCCGACCTGCTCACCGACGCGCTCGTCTCCCCGGTGATCACCGCGCATCCGACCGAAACCCGCAGGCGCACAGTCTTCGACGTGCAGTCCAAGATCACCGAACTCATGCGACTGCGTCGTCGGCTCGAACCCGGCGATCCCGGGCTGGCGGACTCGGAACTGCGGATCCGTCGCGAAGTACTCACCCTGTGGCGCACGGCGCTGATCCGGCTGGCGCGCTTGCGGATTCAGGACGAGATCTCGGTCGGCCTGCGCTACTACGACCTGACGCTCTACGACGTGATCCCCGCGATCAACGCCCAGGTGCGATCCGCGTTGCGTGAACGCTGGCCGACGGAAGACTTGCTTCCGCGCCCGATCCTGCGCCCCGGCTCCTGGATCGGCGGCGACCGTGACGGAAACCCGTTCGTCACAGCCGAAGTCGTGCACACCGCCGCCGAACAGGCCGCCGCCTACGCCTTCGGCCGCTACCTCGACGAGCTGGTCGAACTCGAGAAGACCCTGTCGCAATCGGCCCGGCTGGTGCAGGTGACGCCCCCGGTCGCCGAGCTCGCGGCCGCGGGCTATCCCGACCCCGGCCTGTTCGCCGACGAACCGTATCGCCGGGCGCTGCACGCGATTCGGGCCCGCCTCAGCGCCACCGCGGAGCTGGCACTCGGCGAACTGCCCGAACACGGATTCGCTTCCGATGTCGCCCCGTACCCGACCCCGCAGGCCGTCCTCGACGACCTCGACGCGATCGACGAATCCATGCGCGCCAGCGGCGACGGCCTGCTCGCCGACGACCGCCTCGCCGCCCTGCGCCACGCCATCGAAACCTTCGGCTTCCACCTGCAGGGCCTGGACATGCGCCAGAACTCCGAGGTGCACGAACAGGTCGTCACCGAACTGCTGGAGTGGTCGGGCGTGCACGCCGATTACCCGAGCCTGTCCGAAGACGAGCGTGTCGAGCTGCTGGCTACCGAATTGCGCACGCGCCGACCACTGCTGGGCCCCACCGCGCAGTTGAGCGAGCTCGCCACTAAAGAGCTCGGCGTGCTCGGCGCTGCCAAGGAGGTCATCGATACCTTCGGCGCGGCCGCGATCCCGAACTACATCATCAGCATGTGCACCTCGGTCAGCGACATGCTCGAAGCGGCCCTGCTGCTGAAGGAAGCGGGCATCCTCGATCCCGGCACCGCCGACGTCGCGCCGAGCTGCCCCGTCGGTATCGTCCCGCTGTTCGAAACCATCGAGGACCTGAGCGCCGGTGCGTCGACTCTCGCTGCGGTACTGGATGTTCCGGTGTATCGCGAGCTGGTCGAGGCCGCCGGCATGCGCCAGGAAGTGATGCTCGGCTACTCCGATTCGAACAAGGACGGCGGCTACCTCGCCGCGAACTGGGCGCTCTATCGCGCCGAACTCGACCTGGTGGAGGTCGCCAGGAAGTCGGGCATCCGGTTGCGGCTGTTCCACGGTCGCGGCGGCACCGTCGGTCGCGGTGGTGGTCGCAGCTACGACGCCATCCTGGCCCAGCCCGCCGGTGCGGTGCAGGGCTCGCTGCGCCTCACCGAACAGGGCGAGGTGATCGCCGCGAAGTACTCCGAATCCGGTGCGGCACACCGTAATCTGGAATCACTGATCGCAGGCACCCTGGAGTCGACACTCTTGGATGTGGAGGGTCTCGGCGATGACGCCGAACCCGCTTATGAACTCCTCGACGACCTCGCCGCCCGCGCCCGCGCCGCCTACGCGAACCTCGTGCACGACACCCCCGGCTTCGTCGAATACTTCCGCGAGTCCACCCCGGTCGCCGAGGTCGGCGACCTCAATATCGGCAGCCGCCCCGCCTCCCGCAAACCCACCAACTCGGTATCCGACCTACGCGCCATCCCCTGGGTGATGGCGTGGAGCCAGGCCAGGGTCATGCTGCCCGGCTGGTACGGCACCGGCACCGCCCTCGAGGACTGGGTCGGCGACGATCCAGCTCGCCTCGCCCGCCTCACCGACCTCTACCAGCGCTGGCCGTTCTTCAACACCGTGCTCTCGAACCTGGCCCAGGTGATGGCCAAGAGCGACCTCGACATCGCCGCCCGCTACGCCGAACTCGTCACCGACGAAACCCTACGGGCGAAGATCTTCGCGATGATCACCGACGAACACGCCCGCACCATCCGCATGTACAAGGCGGTCACCGGCCACACCGAACTCCTCAGCGACAACCCGTCACTGGCCGAATCGATCCACAACCGCTTCCCCTACCTGGAGCCACTGAACCAACTCCAGGTCGACCTGCTCGCCCGGCTGCGCGGCGGCGACGATTCCGAACTGGTGAAGCGAGGCATCCTGCTCACCATGAACGGCCTCGCCACCGCGCTGCGCAACTCGGGTTAGTCGCCTAGAGGCAGACGCTGATGGTGATCGGTCCGACCGGGATACCGGTGCAGATCGACACCGAGCCGACGACCGGCTGCGCGGGGGCGGCCGACGCGGTTCCCGCACCGATCGCGGTGACGGACAGCGCCAGGGCGGCGACGGCGAGCGGGCGGGCGAACTTGGCGAACATAGGCGCAATCCTCGGGTAGAGCGGGGCGAACACCCCCGTGCGGGGGCGTCCCCATCTCAACACGCACGCGCCGACGACGTCCACGACATCGCGGGAATCGCGGTGGCTCAGTCGGTTACGACGGCGATCGCATCGATCTCGACCAGCATCTCCGCACGCGGCAGACCGGTGAAAACCGTCGTGCGCGAGGGGAGCACGCCGTTGCTGGTGTGCTTTGTGACGAACTCGCCGTACGCCTCGTTCATGATCGCGAAGTCCTCGCGCTTGGTGAGGTAGACGCGCAGCATCATCACATCGTCGAAGGTGGCACCGGAGGCGTCGATGATCGCCTTGACGTTCATCAGGGTGCGGGTGGTCTGGGCGGCGACATCGCCGGGGTGTAGGTACTCGTTGGTCTCGGGATCCACCGGGCCCTGACCGGACACCTGCACGAACGGGCCTTTGCGCACGCCCTGGGAGAAGGTGTGGGCGGGTGCCGGGGCGTCGGAGGTGCGCACGGCGGTCTTGTCGGACATGTGGTTCAGCCTTTCCTCGCGGTGACGTCTCGGCGGGGGTCCCAGCCGAGCTCGGTGGAGATGGCGTCGGCAGTCGCCCTGACCTGCGGCAACAATGCCAGCACCTGATCATGGTCGAGCAGCACGTCGGGCACCGAGACCGACACGGCGGCGACCACGGAACCGATCCCGTCGCGCACGCCGACACCGATGCAGTTGACGAAGCTCTCGTGTTCCTCGTGATCCTCGGCGAACCCCTGCGCGGCGACGAGATCCAGTTCGGCCAGATACTGCTCGGGGGTGCGCAGGGTGCGGGTGGTGAAGGGGTGGTAGTCCAATCGTGCTGCCACAGCGGGCCATTCGCTGTGCGGCAGCGCGGCGACGAGCACCTTGCCGACCGCGGTGCAGTGCAGGGGCGCCGGCCTGCCGATGCGCGAATACATCCGCACCGCCTGTTCGGCGTCGACCTTGTCGATGTAGACGGCGTCGCCGGATTCGTAGGCGGCCAGGTGCACGGTTTGCCCGGTAGCCGCGCCCAGTTTCCTCAGATACGGGCGGGCGACGGTGCGCACATCACGGTTCTCCAGTGCGCGACTTGCCAATTCGAACATCCTGGTGCCGAGCGAATAGCGGTGGGCGTTGTCGTGTACGACGAACCGATCGGCCTGCATGGTCTGGAGCAATCGCAGGACTGTCGACTTGTGCACGCCGAGCCGGACCGCCAACTCGTCGAGCGACTGCGAATTCTCGCCGAGAGCAATGAGAATGGACAGGGCTCGCGACACGCTTTGACTCATGTGCTGATCGTTTCATTGAGCGCGGCGGGATAGTGCAGCCCGGCCCAGCTGTCGTCCGAGAGCCCGGCTAGACGTCGAAGATCTTGTGACGGTGGCAGTTTCGCCGAATCACCGGCGGCGGTGAGCGCGGCCGCGGCACACAGGTGGCCATATCGCAGGCGGGTACGCAGGTCGGCGCCGTGTAGCAGTGCGGCGAGGTAGCCACCGGCGAAAGCGTCACCGGCGCCGATGCGTTCGGTGATCTCGAGGGTCAGCGCGGGTACCTCGATCGAGGACGCGCCGTCGAAGCCGGTGACACTGTGCTTGTCGTTCTTGACGATCAGCTGGGCGGGTTCGGGGAACAGGGCGCGCAGAGCGGTCGGGTCGCCGGTGCCGAAGATCTCCTCGGCCTCGTCGGCGCCGAGGAACACCACGTCGGCGCCGCGAATGTGCGCGTCGAGTTCGTCGGCGGCCTCATCGATGCGTGAACCCCACACTGCCGGACGGTAATTCAGGTCGAAGCTGACGAGGCCTTGTCGGGGTCGCGCCAGCAGCGCGCGGGTGAGTTCGGTCGCCGACTCCGAGAGCGCCGGGGTGATGCCGGTGAAGTGCACGAGATCGGCGCCGTCGAGCAGGGCGGCTCGCTCCGTGAGGTCGGCGGGGGACAGCGCACTGGCCGCCGAACCCGTGCGGTAGTAGTGCATCCGGCTGGCATCGGCGCCGAGATCGTTGGCGGCACCGGAACCCGCGCCCCGCTCCTTGACGTAGAGGCCCGTAGGCCGCGTCGGATCGACCGCGACCGCCGAGACGTCGACCCCCTGCGCACCGAGCTCGGCCGTCAGATACCGACCGAATCCGTCGTCGCCGACCCGCGACAGCCACGCCGCCGACACGTCGAGCTGGGCCAGCACCACGGCCACATTGGCCTCCGCGCCGCCCGCCCCGCGATCGAACTGCGCGGACTGTTCCAGGGGCCCCGCACCCGCGATCAGCACGGCCAGACCCTCGCCGACAGTGACCGCCCTGGGCTGGTCGTTTGTTGCGTAGATCACCTTATTTGCCCTTTCGTGCTTGCGGTCACTGCCCTCTGCATGCACAATAACGAGCAGAAACATTCAGTGCAACCACCGTTGCATACTGTGCAATGTTTATCGGATATGGCTGATCGGACCGTCACCCCGGGTTCGGTCGAGGAGGAAGGGATGGCTGTGATCATCGACAACGACGTCGTGGATGCCCTCGCCGACGAGTTGCTCGGACCCCACGACAAGAGCGCGCCGCCCGCGGAGTGGGGGCACACCGTGCGCGAATATCTGGCCGGCGCACCGGGTCTGGATCAGTGGCAGACGCCGTTGCTCACCCTCGATCGCGGCAGGCTCGATGCGAACCGCGACCTCATGGCCGAGTGGACCGCGACGGCGGGCGTCTCGCTCGCCCCGCACGGCAAGACGACGATGGCGCCGCAGCTGTGGCGCGAACAGCTCGTGGCCGGGTCGTGGGGGATCACCCTGGCCACCGCCTGGCAGGCGCAACTCGCGCGGTCGTTCGGTGTCGGCCGGATCATGCTCGCCAATACGCTGATCGACCCGGTCGGATTGGCCTGGGCCGCAGCGGAATCGGCGCGTCACCCCGACTTCGAGTTGTACTGCTGGGCTGACGGTGTCGCCACCGTCGAACTGATGGACAAGATCCTGCGCGAGACCGTCGCGGGCCCACGTGTGCGAGTGCTGGTCGAACTGGGTGGGCCGCACGGTCGCACCGGTGCGCGGACCCGTGCCGAAGCGCATGCGGTGGCCGCCGCCATCGGCGCGAGTGAGCGTTTGAGTCTGGCCGGTGTCGCGGGGTACGAAGGGGCGTTGGCTCACGATCGCAGCACCGAGGGTGTCGCGGCGGTGCGCGGCTATCTGCGCGAGCTGGCCGCATTGCACACCGAACTCGTTGCGGCGGGCGCTTATTCGGGTCCTGCGGTCGTCACCGCAGGCGGCAGTGCCTATCCCGAACTCGTCGTCGACGAACTCGCCGGGCTCGCCGGCGTGTCCACCACCGTGGTCCTGCGCAGCGGTGCCTACCTCGTCCACGATGACGGCTTCTACGCGGGAATCTCCCCGCTCGCCGCGCCCGCGACCGAACCCGGCCTTCGGTCGGCCATGCACGGCTGGGCCCGCGTGGTCTCCCGGCCCGAACCGGAACTGGCCCTGCTCGACGGCGGCAAACGCGACTTCCCCTTCGACGAGGGTCTACCGGTGCCCCAACTCGTCCTCGGCGGCACCCTCCCGCCGAATGCTGTGGTGACCGCGCTCAACGATCAGCACACTTTCCTGCGCATGCCCGGTGCCGATCTGGGTGATCTTCCGGTCGGTTCCGTTGTGCGCCTGGGCCTCTCGCACCCCTGCACCGCGTTCGACAAGTGGCGCCGCATCCCGGTGATCGACGATGCCGACACGACCGACCCGCGCGTGGTCGACCTGATCCGCACCTACTTCTGACGGATGACCATGACGCACCTGCTCTTTCGTGACATCGAGATCATCGACGGCACCGGCGCCCCGCGCACCCGTGGCGACGTGATGGTCCGCGACGGCCGCATCGCCGAGGTCGCGCCACCCGGCACCATCGACTCCGACGCGAGAGTCGTTCCGGTACAGCCGGGTTCGGTTCTCGCGCCCGGATTCATCGACATGCACGCGCATTCCGACCTGTACCTGCTGACCCACCCCGACCACTTCCCGAAGATCACCCAGGGCGTCACCACCGAGGTGATCGGCCAGGACGGGCTGTCCTACGCGCCGATCGACGAGGCCGCACTCGCGGTGGTGCGCAGGCAGATCGCGGGCTGGAACGGCAATCCGGCCGACTTCGACTTCTCCTGGCGCACCGTCGCGCAGTACCTTGACCGACTCGACGAAGGCATCACGCCCAATGCCGCCTACCTCGTTCCGCAGGGCACGCTGCGCATGCTCGTCGTCGGCAACGACCAGCGCGCGGCCACCCCCGCCGAGATCGACCGGATGTGCGCGCTGCTGGCCGAGGGCTTCGAACAGGGCGCGGTCGGCATGTCCAGCGGGCTCACGTATACGCCCGGAATGTATGCCGACACAAGCGAACTCGCCGCACTGTGCGCGGTGGTCGCTTCCTACGGTGGCTTCTACGCACCGCACACACGCTCTTACGGCGCGGGCGCGCTCGAGGCCTACGCGGAGATGATCGGCCTGGCCAAGGCCACCGGCTGCGCGCTGCACCTGACCCACGCCACGATGAACTTCGGGGTGAACCGTGGCCGCGCACCGGAATTCCTCGCGATGATCGCGCAAGCCCGCACGGACGGTTGCGACATCACCCTCGACACGTATCCCTACCTGCCCGGATCGACCACCCTGTCCGCGCTGCTGCCCAGCTGGGCGATGTCGGGTGGTCCCGACGCCGCGCTCGCCCGCCTGGACGATCCGGCCGAGCGCGCCAGGATCACCGAGGATGTCGATGTCAACGGCTCCGACGGCTGCCACGGCGTCACCGTCGAATGGGAAACCATCCAGATCAGCGGGGTCGGCGACGACGCGCTGTCGGATGTGGTGGGCCGCACTGTCGCGGAGATCGCGGCCGAGCGCGGTGTCGCCCCGGTCGAGGTGTTCTTCGACCTGCTGTGCCGCGACCAGCTCGCCACCACGATCCTGCAGCACGTCGGCCACGAGGAGAACGTGCGCGCCATCATGGTCGACCCCGGCCACATGGGCGGCAGCGACGGCCTGCTCGTCGGCGCCCGCCCGCACCCGCGCGCCTGGGGCACCTTCCCGCGCTACCTGTCGCGCTACGTCCGTGAACTGGGCGTGCTCGGTCTCGAGGACTGCGTGCACCACCTCACCGGGCGCCCGGCGGCACGGCTGCGGCTGGCCGAACGCGGTCTGATCCGGCCCGGTTACGCCGCCGACCTCGTCGTGTTCGATCCGGCAACGATCCACGACACGGCAACATTCGAGCACCCGCAACAGCAGGCCCGTGGTATCCAGCACGTGCTGGTCAACGGCGAGTTCGCGCTGGAGAACGGCACCGCGACCGGAGTTCGCGCCGGTCGCGCCCTGCGCCTGGACACCACGAAGGAGGAAACCCGATGAACCCGTTGCTCAGTTCGTCGTCGGAGGCCATGGAGGTGATCCGCGCCGATCGCGCACTCACCGTGGTCCGCGCGCCCGCCATCCCCGACCCGGCCGCGCTCGCCACGGCGCTCGCGGGCGCGGGGCTGCGGGCGGTGGAGCTGACCTTCACCACTCTCGGTGTGCTCGACGCGATCGGCAAGGCCAGTGCGGTCACCGACGCCGTGATCGGGGTCGGCACCGTCACCACCCGTGAGCAGGCCGAAGCCGCCATCGAGGTCGGCGCCAGATTCCTGGTCACGCCCGCGCTGCGTCCCGAGGTCGCCGAAGTGGCTGCCGCACACTCGATTCCGGTCATCATGGGAGCGTTCACGCCCTCGGAGGTCCTCGCGGCGGCGGAGATGGGGGCGGCGGCGGTCAAGATCTTCCCGGCGCGCGCGCTCGGACCGCAGTACTTCAAAGACCTGCTCGGGCCGTTCCCGCACATGTTCCTGATCCCGTCCGGCGGCGTGAATTCCCACAACGCCCGCGATTTCCTGCGTGCGGGCGCGATCGCCGTCACCGCGGGCACCGAAGTGGTCGCCCCGCTCGACGTCGAGACCGCGCGCTGGTCGCACATCGGCTCCAAGGCCGCACATTTCGTCCATTCGCTTGATTGAGAGGTTTTCCATGGGCGCCACCGTCGACTGGTTGCGCACCACCACCCCCGGGTTGCTGGTGCTGTGCGGTCTCGCGATCGCTGTACTACTCATCGCCATCATCAAGGTCAAACTGGAGCCGTTCGTCGCGCTGCTGTTGACCGGACTGCTGCTGGCGCTGGCCGCCGGGCTGCCGATCTCCCAGATCGTCGGCACCCCGCTCAAAGCCGGTGAGTCACTGCTGGAAACAGGCTTCGGTGGCATCCTCGGCCATATCGCGGTGATCATCGGACTGGGCACCGTGCTCGGCGCGATCCTCGAAAGATCCGGTGGTGCCGACGTTCTCACCGACAAACTGCTGCGGGTGTTCGGCGAGAAGGGCGCGCCCATCGCGATGGGTCTGCTCGGGCTCATCTTCGGCATCCCGGTGTTCTTCGACATCGGCATCTTCGTTCTCGCGCCGCTGATCTACGTCGCCGCCAAGCGCGGTGGGCGTTCGCTGGTGCTCTACGCGATGCCGATGCTGGCAGGTCTGTCGATGACGCATGCGTTCCTGCCCCCGCACCCCGGACCCGTCGCGCTCGGCGGTCTGCTCGGGGTGAGCCTCGGCTGGTTGATCGTGATGGGATTCGTCTGCGGCATCCCGGGTTTCATCGCCGCGGGCATCGTCTGGGGCAGCTACATCGGCAAGCGCGTGATGGTCACGGTGCCCGAGGAATTCGTGCCACTGGAACCGGAACCCGCCGACGATCCCGACGGCTCCGGTGCGACCGCCGTGATCACCAAATCGCCACCCTCGGTGGCTTTGATCGGCGGCATCATCGCAATCCCGCTGGTGCTGATCCTCGGCGCCACCTTCGGTTACCAACTGCTGGACAAGGATTCGGCCCTGCTGCAGGTGCTCACCTTCTTCGGCACCCCGGCGGTCGCGCTGCTCATCACCGTGCTGGTGGCGTTCTACCTGCTCGGGATCCGGCGCGGATCGACCGTGCAGGAACTGAGCACCATCACCGCCGAATCGCTCAAGCCGGTCGGCATGGTGCTGCTGGTGGTCGGCGCGGGCGCCTTCTTCGGCAAGGTCATCTCGGCCACCGGCATCGGCACCGCACTGGCCGACACCATGTCGGCGGCGGGTCTGCCGATCATCGTGCTCGCCTACCTGATCAGCTGCGGCCTGCGCATCGCCCAGGGTTCGGCGACGGTCGCCATCGTCACCACCGGCGGCATCGTCGCACCGTTGGTCGCCGAGCAGGACTACTCGCAGATGGCCATCGCGTTGATCGCCATGTCGATCGCGGCGGGCTCGATCATCCTCAGCCACGTCAACGACGGCGGGTTCTGGATCATCGCGAAGTACTTCAACATGACGGTGAAGCAGACGCTGCAGACCTGGACGGTGCTCGAAACCATCCTGTCCGTGGTGAGTTTCGCGGTCGCCGCGTTGCTGTTCTCGATCGTCTGAGCTAACCGCTCTACCGAGCCGGGCTGTCCCCACGGGTCAGCCCGGCTTCGTATGCGCAGATCGCCGCCTGCACCCGGTTGTCCACCTCGAGGCGGCGCAGGATCGCGCTGACGTGGAATTTCACGGTCGCCTCCGCGAGGAACAGATTGCGGCCGATGTCGGCGTTGGACAGTCCACGTCCGAGCAGCGCGAGCACGTCTCGCTCGCGGTCGGTCAGCGCCTCGACGCGACGACGTGCCGCGATGGGTGCCGGATTGCCGGAGCGGGCGATGACCTTCCGCGCAATTCGCGGGGAGAGGTAGGCAGCGCCGTCCGCCACGGCCCGGACACCGAGCAGGAGTTCGCGAGGGTCGGCGGCCTTGAGCAGGAACCCGTCGACGCCGTGGGCCATGGCGGCGTCTACGTAGTCGTCCTCGTCGAAAGTGGTGAGCAGGATCACCGCCACCGACGGCAGGGACGCGCGGAGTTCGGCGGCGGCGCCGAGACCGTCGAGTCGGGGCATCCGGATATCGAGCAGCGCGATGTCGGGGCGGTGGTGGCGGGCGAGTTCGACGGCTTCGCACCCGTCGCCCGCCTCGGCGATCACCTCGATCTCCGGATCTGTCGCCAGGATCGCCTTCACACCGGCGCGGATCAGCGGTTCGTCGTCGGCGAGCAGGACCCGGATCGTCATGGAGTTCCCCTGTTCGGGTCGAGCGGGATCTGTGCGCGGACGATGAAGCGGCGTTGCTCGGCGTTCGCGTGAAATGTGCCGTCCAGCAGATGAACCCGGTCACGAAGGCCCGCGAGTCCGACACCGGACCCCGGAGCGGATTCCATCGCCGCAGCCAGCGGAAGGCTATCGGTCCGTGGGTTGTCGATTGTCACGTCGACCAGCGTCGGTGTGCGTTCCATGCGGATCACCACTTCGGCGCCGGGGGCGTGCCGCGCCGCGTTCGTCAGCGATTCGCGCACGACGTAGGACACTGTCCGCTCGACGAGTGGCGGCATCGGCGGACCATCGAAACCGTGTGTGGTGACGGTCATTCCGGCGCTGCGAGCACTGTCGACGACCGTGTTGGCATCTTCTGTGTGCGAGTCGATCGGGCCTGTCTGACGCAGTACCCCGATCGTGCTACGGAGCCGATCGGTGGCCGTCGCCGCGGCGGCCCGCAGCTCGGCGGCCGACCGGCGGTTCGGTTCGGACAGATCGCCTGCCAGCTCCAGCGCACCGGCGCGCAGCGCGATCAGCGCCAGATCGTGGCCGAGGCTGTCGTGGATGTCCGCGGCGATCCGGGTGCGTTCGCGCAACTCGGCGCGCTCGGCGACCAGGCGCTGTTCCTGTTCGAGATGCGTGACGCGCTCGGCGCTCGCGACCAGCAGTTCGGCCTGCTGACGCCGGAACCGCCCCGCCGACCACGGCAGCGCGCACGCGAGAACGAACGACCCGAGCACTCCACTGCCGACCGAGAAATCGACCAGCGTGAACACGACTCCCGGCACCGCCAGCGCGGCGAGCACGGTCCATTCGCGTGGGAACGGCAGGTGTCGGCCATGGAGGTAGGACAGTACGGCGAGCACGAGATACAGCGCCTGCCGCCACAGCGGAAGCTCGTCGAGGAACAGCCCGTTGATCTGGACTGCTCCCGCGAGCACCACCAGCGCGGCACCGTTCCTCATTCGCCCGACCTTACCGATCGCAGCCGATAGACCCGTGTCGCTGTGGTGGCCAGGCCGGCCGCCGCAGCGACGACGACGGTGATCAGGAGCGGCGCGTAGTAGGTGAGCTGCGTCCAGGTGACGGCCCGCCCGCCCATGATGATCGAGATGACGGCAGGGAATCCGGCGAACAGCAGCACGGGCACCAGTGCTGGGAGCAGTCGTGCACCTGTCCACCAGGTTCGGCGCCTTGCGCTCGCCCATCGCCGCGCCCTGAACACGCCGAGCCCGCCGAGACCCAGTGCCGCCACAACGATCGCCGCGAGCGCGACCTCGGACCATTTCCTGGTGGCACCTGGAACTTCCGGTGTTTCGCCACGGCTCATCGCGGCCAGACCGAGCATGATCGGGTAGGTGTCGTCGGCGAGTCCGGTGCTGTTGGTCATGACCGCGAAGCCGTATCCGGTCTTCGGGTCGATCGCTTGGGCGGCGTTGTAGGTGAACAGGTTTCCGGAATGGACGAGCAGGTCACCGTCTTCCTCTGTGCCCCAACCCATTCCGTAGCGGTGCAGGACCGGCGTCTGCATTGTCGTCAGGCCTTGCGCGGAGATGAGGTGTGACCCGTTGCTGGTGTTGGCGATCAACCACCGGCCCATGTCCGTGGCCGTCGTGATGACCGAACCTGCTCCGCCCCCGGGGAATCCGACGAGCTCCGGCCGCGCTACCCACTGCCCGAACACCGAGGTGAAGCCGTTCGGTGGTGCGGGCAGGTCGGCATCGGTGCCGCTGGCGGTCATACCGAGTGGGCCGAACACCCGCTCTCGCAGATAGTCGCCGAAGCTGCGGCCACTGGCCACCTCCACCAGGCGTGCCGCGATGTCGTAGTTGACATTGCAGTAGGTCCATTGTGTTCCGGGGTCGGCCGCCAGCGAGCCGGTGCGCAAGGTGGCGATGTAGTCGGTCAGTGTCCGCGCCTTGTCGGTGGCTCCGATGTCGACCGTCCGGTCCGACAGTCCCGAGGTTTGATTCAGCAAGTGCCGCACGGTGATTCGATTCGCACGAGCATCGTCCATCCGGAACTCGGGCAACTGCTCGGCCACCGGCCTGTCCAATGCCAGACGACCGTCCTCGACCAGCGTCATCACGGCGGTCGCGGTCATGGATTTACTCAACGACGCGACCCGCATCGGTGAATCCGCCGCCATCGGCTCCCCGCGCGAATCCCGGCCCGCGCCGGTGGCGTGGACGACGGTGTCCCCATGGGTGACAACGAGTGAGACACCCGGCAGGCCGGTCGATTCCATCGCCTCGTCCAGGTAGGCGTCGATGGCAGCGGGAGTCAGGGCTGGCTCCGGTGCGGCGTTCGCACTTGATGGTGCGATGAGGCTGAAAACGATAGCGGCCGTGATCAATACGCGATGCATGAATCAACCGTAGGAATGGCTGGAGCGGCTCGGATCCGACGAACGGCGACGAATGACTAGACGAAAGTCGCAAGTCTGGCGTCCGACGGGTCCTCGGTGACACGAAGTCGCCGGTCCGGTGCACACGCGAATCGTTCAGTCGAGCAGCGCATGCGTCAGCCTCGCCAGTGCCGTACGTGGATCCTTGTCAGCCTCCGCGCCGGTCAGCCGGTGCACGACGGCACCGTCGAGATAGTCGACGAGGATGCCGGTATCGGCGGCCGTCACACCGACCGAGGCTGCCATCTCGATCGCCCAGGCACGCAGCCGCTGGTGCCCGCGTTGGACCGATTCGTGCAACGCGGGCATCGTCTGCGATTCGCCGAACAGGGCGAGACGGGCCTGGGTGCGGACGCGGTCGGTGGTCGTCGCGTGCGTGACGAACAGGGCGAGACCGTCGATGAGGGCCTCGACCGTGGCAGGGCCGAGTGCGCGGTTCAGCGTCTCCCAGTCGGCGTGATCGCGCTGCTCGAGGCGTTCCGCGATGCCACACAGCAGCGCTTCTCGGGTGCGGAAGTAGTTGGATGTCGAACCCGGCGGCACGTCGGCGGCCTGGTCCACCGCGCGGTGGGTCAGCGCACGCGAGCCGCCAGTGCCCAGCACCTCGATGGCGGCATCGAGGACCTGGTCGCGTTTGGTAGCCACGCACCGATACTACGCCCGTAGTGACTCGCACTACATTCATAGTGCCTGTCACTACAGCCGTAGTACGGTCACATCGATACCTGCAACGAGGGAGTGTGTGATGCCTACAGCGATAGTGGTCGGTGGTGGGATCGGGGGATTGGCTGCTGCGCTCGCGCTGGTCGGCCGGGGTTGGGACGTCCAGGTGCTGGAGCGAGCGCCGGAGGTCGCCGAAGTCGGTTCCGGAATATCCTTGTGGTCCAACGCTTTACGTGCACTGGACGCTCTCGGCGTCGGTGACACTGTTCGCGCACAGGGTATGGCGGAGGTGTCGGCTGGAATTCGCGACGACCGTGGGCGCTGGCTCTCGCGCACCGACGTGGCAACGCTGCGCGAACGGTTCGGCGCGCCGGTCGTGATCCACCGCGCCCGCCTGCTCGACATCCTGCGCACGGCGCTGCCCGAAAGTGTTGTGCACACCGGTATCTCGGCTCGCGAGGCTACCGCCGACGGAACGGTGGGGCACTCCGCGGGAACCTCATCCGCCGATCTGATCGTCGGAGCAGATGGGATTCGCAGTGTCGTCCGACGCGCGGTCTGCGGCGAAGTCGCCCCGCGCTACGCCGGCTACACCGCCTGGCGCACAGTGGTCGACACCGAGGAGCAGCTCACCGAGTTCGGCGAAACCTGGGGCCGCGGCGCACGTTTCGGCATGGCCCCGCTCGCCGACGGCCGCATCTACTGCTTCGCCGTCTACAACGCCCCCGAGAAGATGACCGGCAGCCTCACCGAAGTCCGCGACCGGTTCGCGAACTGGCACCACCCGATCCCCACCCTGCTCGCCGCCGCCGACCCGAACACGGTGCTACACAACGACATCTACGACCTTCCCGCCCTGCCGACCTTCATCGCAGGACGCATCGCCCTCGTCGGCGACGCCGCCCACGCGATGACACCCAACCTCGGCCAGGGCGGCTGTCAAGCTCTCGAAGACGCGGTGGTCCTCGGCCGGCTGGCGGGCGAACCCGACGGCCTCGCCCGCTACGACCGCGAACGCCGCCCCCGCACCCAGATGATCACCCACCGCTCGGCCCGGATCGGTGCCGTCGCCCAACTGTCTGCCCGCCCCTTGGTCGCGATCCGCAACACTGCATTGCGCCTGACTCCCACCTCGGTCCAGCTCCGTTCCATGGCAGAGGTCCTCGACTGGACATGCTGAGACGAGGTCCGGTGTCCAGCTGCCGAGTCGGGGCGGTCGCGAAGTCCAGCCGGCGATTCGGGATGGTCTCGAAGTCCAGCCGACGTCGCCTGTCGCGGTGGTGTGCACTGAAGTGAGCTGGGTCAGGCCTGACTCGCTCGCGCCGCGTGTGGGTCGTTGGTCCACGCGCACGCCGCGTGATGATCGTGGGTGGGAATGATGCGGACAGCACCGCGAATCGCGTGCAGGCGGTGGACAGTTCGCCAGGTCTCGGTGCGGTCGTTGTCGGCCAGCGCGCCCGGATACCCTGATTTCTGCCGCAGTTCCTCGACCTGCAGGTTGTGCCAGATCGCGTCACCCGCGAGCAGGACCGGGCCGCGTTCGGTGCGTAGGAGCACACCGATGCTGCCCGGAGTGTGGCCGGACAGGTCGACGAGCAGCACCGCGCCGTCGCCGAACAGGTCGTGGCTACGGGCGAAGGCGAGGACCGGCGGACCGTCGAGGTCGTAGCAGTCGAGAGGTCGCTCCCGAACGGCTCGTCGCACCCCGCCGATCGGCGCCACCGGGCCGGTCATGGCCCAGTCGTGCTCGGGCCGGTGCAGCCGCAGCGCCAACCCGGGCAGATCGAGAAGCCCGGCGACATGGTCCCAGTGCAGGTGCGTCGGCAGGGCGAAATCGATGGTCGCCGCATCAATGCCGCTGCGGTGCAGGGATTCCCGAATATCGATGATGTCTTTCGGGGGCGTCACCGCGAGGCGCAGCACCTGCGGGAGTTCGGCCACCGCCCGGTCCTCGACGTCGACACAGATGCCGGGGTCGACGAGAAAAGTCGCCTTCGGATGCCGGACGACAAATGCCGTCATCGCGGACTCGATCCGGCGCGGCGCGAATATGCCTTCGACGACGGCCGCCGTCGGCACGCTCTTGGCATTCTGCGCCAGCACCGTCAACTCGACCGTCGTGGTGCCGCTTGGCAGGCCGTGGTCGGGGAGCGAGGCCAGGAACCTGTGGTCGGGTCGTCGCGGACGGAGTGCGCCCGTCACCGCCGACCCCACCGACCGGCAACACCGCCACACATCCGGTGTCGCAACGGCGTCGATCAGCTGTGTTCGATTGTCGTTGTGTTCCATGCGAACTACGCTAAAACTTCAGGTCGACCTGAAGTAAAGGGGAGAAGATGCCGAAAACTGCTGGGTCACGCCGCATCGGCGACGCCGCCGCCGAACTCGGCGTCGCCACGCACGTCCTGCGGCACTGGGAGGACGTCGGTGTCCTCGTGCCACCGCGCGCGCCCGGCGGACAACGGATCTACGACGGTGAACTGATCGTCCGGGGCCGCCTCATCCAGCTCCTTCAACGATCGGGGCTGTCCCTGGCCGAGATGAAAGATCTCTTCGCCACCAGGTCGCACACCCGCCGCGTGGCACTGTTCGCGGACAAGCAGGCCGAGCTACGAGCTCGCGTCGACGACCTCACCCGAACCATCGACTTTCTCGCCCATGTACTGCGCTGCACCCACCCGATCGTGGACGAATGCCCGGACTGCGTCGAGTTCAGCCAGGCCTCGCAGCGGTGAGGTGCGATGCCCGTGCCGTCTATGTGCTCGTCGATAGTTGGTAGCGCGCGAGCATGGCGGCGGCAGTGGTCGTCATGGTTGCGCGGAGCTCGGGAGGCCTGAGGACTTCGATGTGCTGGCCCAAGGGGAGCAGGGCGTGGGCGAGGACTTCGTAGGACTCGGCGGGGATGGTGATGTCGGCCCAATCGTCTTTGTCGGGAGGGCCGAGGGAGGCGAGGGCTTCGCGAACAGCAGCGGGGTCGTTCATGAGACGCAGCAGGCTCAGGTGGGCGATGGAGATCCGGCAGTCGGCGCTGACTCGCAGCATTGATCGCGCGAATTCCTCGGCTGCGGATTGCCAGTGGTCGGCCAGGTCGAAAGGTGTTGGGCGGGTGAAGGAATCGCCGGTCGGTGTGGCGGTGGCTATGCGACTTGCCCGGTAGGAGCGGATGTCGGTGTCGTCGCGGGCGACCAGATACCAGGTGCCTGCCTTCATGACCAGACCGAGTGGGTCGAGGGTGCGTTCGACCGTGCGGTCGCGGCGGCGATAGGTGATCGCCAGGCGGCGGTCGCGCCAGAGTGCGTCGGCAACCGTTGCGAGGGTGGGGGTTTCGTCGGGGCGCTGGAACCAGCCGGGCATGTCGATATGGACCCGTTCGGCGATTCGGGTTGCGCGGCCGCGTAATTCGGTCGGGAGCGCGGCGAGCATCTTCAGCTGGGCGGTGGCCAGGACGGTGCCGAGACCCAGGTCGGCGGCGGCGCCGGGGAGACCGGCGAGCAGGACGGCGTCGGCTTCGTCGGAGGTGAGTCCGGTGAGGCGGGTGCGGTAGCCGTCGATCAACCGCACCCCGCCACCGCGCCCCGGCTCGCTGTACACCGGAACGCCCGCCTCCGACAGCGCCTCCACATCCCGGTACACCGTGCGCACCGACACCTCCAGCTCCCGTGCCAGCTCGCTCGCGGTCGTACCACCGCTCGCCTAACAGGAGCAGCAGCTGCACCAGCCTGCTCGCTCTCATATCGTCGAGACTAGCCGCGAACCCTGACAGGAGATGTCAAGTTTGGGTCGTACCGTACGAGATATGACCACGTGGAGCCAGTTCACCGAAGAAGCACCGAGCATCGCGGCCCTGTTCCTGCGCCGCCACCAGGCCACCGGCAACCTGTGCATGCTGGGCACCCTGCGCGCCGACGGATCACCGCGCATCAGCCCGATCGAACCGATGATCTTCGAAGGCATGCTCGTGCTGGCCGGCATGCCGAACACCCGAAAGTTCGACGACCTCGCCCGCGACCCACGCTTCTGCCTGCACACCGCCACCGTCGACACCATGGTCTCCGACGGCGACGCGAAACTCTTCGGCGCCGTCACGGACCTGAAAGACGAAGCCGTGCACGTCCGCTTCGCCCAAAAGCTGTTCGACGACAGCGGTTTCGACATCCGCGGCGAGAAGTTCGACCATTTCTACGTCGCCGACCTCACCGGCGCCTCCACGGTCGAATCGGGCGATGATCGTCTCGACATCACCGTCTGGAAGCCCGGCGCGGGCGAAAAGGTCGTCCACAAAGCCTGAGGCGCTGGACAATTGATCACCATGCAACGATGGTGGCATCGGCCGCTGAGGGCCTGGTGATCAATTGTCCAGTGGTCCATCCCGACGGTTCGGTGATGGTCTAGCGCGTTGCGTGGTCGTCGGCGGAGGTCAGAACTGCGGTCGCGAGTGTGAGCGCATGGTCGCTTGCGGGGCAGCGGTGCGGTCCGGCGCCGAAACCGAGCCCTGGATGACGCAGGTCGAGTTCGGTGACCACGCCGTCGACCATCCGACGGGTCGATCGCAGCGGTGGTGTCGTCGCCATGATCACCCCGGGCGCCTGGCCCGAGGCGCGGGCGGCCGCGATCAGTTCGCCGGTTGCCGCGCAGGCCTGCACGAGAACGCAGATCCGGGCCGCGGTCGGCTCGTTCGCCTGCCCGCCGCACGCGGCGACGAGTTCCCGCACAGCGGCGTCGGCGGTCGACGTGACGGGGACGTGCGGCTGATATGCCGCGGCGACTTCGGCGACGGCCTCGGCGAGCTGTGACGGAAGTTCCATCGCGCCCAGCAGGATTCGGACGTGGGCGAGTGGTTCGCCGGTATTCCCGGACAGGTCTGCGACCTCGATCCGATCCAACTCCGCGCACACGGCGGCACGCCTGCGCGCGTGGTCGTCACCGTCGCAGAACCGCGGCACGGAGGTGCGAAGCCAGGCGACGGAGGCCTCCGATGCCGCGGGCACGGGCGGCATCGGCGCGGTGGACAGCAGTTCACGGACGAGCACGGGATCGGTGATCACTCCACGACCGTAAGCCCGCCGGGTTCCTATGGCAGCTCGACGAGGCAAGACGACGACGGTAAGCCCGCCGGTTCCTAAGGCAGCTCGACGAGGCAAGACGACGACGGTAAGCCCGCCGGATTCCCGAGGCGGCTCGATGCGACAAGACGGCGACCGTAAGTCCCAGGATTCCCGAGGCGGATCGACGAGAAGGCGGCGAGGACTACTGGATTCCTGAAGCGGCTCGTTGAGTTTGAATGACCGGTCAGTCATAATAGGGGCATGCCGAAGAGGGTGGATGTGAATGCCCGGCGCGCCGACATTCTGGACGCGGCCGTGCGGGTGTTCGCGAGAAAAGGTTTCGCCGCGTCCAGGATCGAGGATGTCGCGGCTGAGGCGGGTGTCGCGAAAGGCAGTGTCTACCTTGCGGTCAGCAGTCGGGAGGAGTTGTTGACCGCGGCGTTCGATCAGTACCGCGCACGCGCGCAGGAACAGCTTGCGATGTCTGCCGCCGGGTCAGCGCTCGATCGGCTGGCCGAGCTGATCCGGGCCACTGTCGCGATGCTGGCGGCTCATCCCGATTACGCGCGCGTGCTGCTGGATGTGTGGGCTGCCCGCACTCCGATAGATATGGCCGCCGTGTATGCGGAATACCGGGCGGCGGTCGCGGAGCTGTTGCGTGAGGCGGGTGCCGACGGACAACTGCGGGCGGGGATCGGGGAAGGGCATGCGGCGGTGATCGTGGGCGCGATCGAAGGGTGCCTGGTGCAGTGGCTCGCCGACGAGCAGGTCCGGCTGATCGACCTGACCGAACCGCTTGTGCAGGTGTGCGTGGAAGGAATCCGCCAATGACGATCACCGACCGCCTGATCGCCCCGAACGCGACGAGAAGTGAAGCCGCTCTGTGCTATTCGGCGGCAGCAGTCGGCGCGGTGACGGCCGGTCTACTCGCGAAAAACTCATCCGTGCTGGTCATCGTCGTGGTCACCCTGGTCGGCTTCGACCTGTTCGGTGGCGCGGTGGTGAACGCGACGGCGTCGGCCAAACGCTGGTTCCATCGGCCCGGCCGCGACGCCCGCCATCACCTCGCGTTCGTGGCGATCCACGTCCAGCCGTTCCTGCTCGCCCTGGTGGTGCCCGGGTTCGGTTGGTGGACGGCGGCCGCGATCTACGGGTTCGTGCTCGCGGCTGCGGTGGTGGTGACCTCGGCGCCGGATGCCCTGCGCACGCCGATCGCCTTCGCCGCCACCGTCTTCGGCGTCGCGATCACCACCCATGCTCGCGGTGCCCTCGTTCCTGCTCTGGTTCGGACCCGTCCTGCTGATCAAACTGCTCCTCGCCCACCTGCTGCCGGAACCGGCCGTGCGCATGACGCCCGGGTGACAGATCGAGCTCGGTTTCCGGGTTCGGTCAGGTCGCTGTGCCACGATGACCTGCATGGATCTGCTCGCGTCCGCTGATGTCGGCGAGGCAACGCCGATCGTCTCGCTGTTCTGGATCGCGCTCGTCGCGGTCCTCGCTCCGCTGCTGTCGCGGCTGGTTCGCGGGTATCTGCCCGATGTGGTGATCCTGCTGGTGGCCGGGGCCGTGGTCGGGCCACACGTGCTCGGGTGGGCGAGCAGTGCGGGCGGTGTCGACCTGGTGAGCGAGTTGGGGCTGGGGATGCTGTTCCTGCTGGCGGGCTACGAGCTCGATCCGCGCCTGCTCGGTGGTCGGACGGGGCGCACGGCGTGGCTGGTGTGGATCGTGTGTCTGCTGTTCGCGTTCGCGATCGTCGTGGCGGCGACGGACACCTCGAACGGCACGCGCATCGCGGTCGCCATCGCGTTGACCTCCACCGCGCTGGGCACGCTGCTGCCGATCCTGAAGCAGCAGGGGATCGTCGACACACGGCTGGGCCGGGCGGTGATGACGCACGGCGCGGTGGGCGAGCTCGGCCCGATCGTGGCGATGTCGGTGCTGCTCACCAGCCGGGATCCGGGCAGCGCGCTGGTGATCGTCGTGATGTTCGTGGTGGCCGCCGCGGTGGTCGGCTTCGTGCCGCTGCGGATGTTCGACCGCATCCCCGATCTGGGTGCGGGGCTGGCCAAGCTGGGCGGTGGCACCTCGCAGCTGCCGGTGCGCGGGGTGGTGTTGCTGCTGTTGGTGTTGATGGTGGTCGCCGAGGTCTTCGATCTGGACGTGGTGCTCGGCGCGTTCGCGGCGGGCATGATCCTGCGGCGGCTCATCGCGGCGGGGCACCCGGATGTGGACTCGGCGCTGGAGGCTATCGGGTACGGGCTGTTGATCCCGGTGTTCTTCGTGGTGTCGGGGATGGGGATCGACGTCGCGGCGGTGGGCCGCAATCCGGCGCTGTGGTTGTGGTTCGTGGTCACCATTGCTGTCGCGCGTGGGCTTCCTGTCTGGCTCAGCGAGCGTTTCGTGCCGCGTGGCGACAATCTGCCGACCGGTCGTGAACGCGTGGAGTTGGCCCTCTACGCGGCGACGGGGCTACCGATTATCGTCGCGGTGACCCAGGTCGCCACCCAAACCGGGCTGTTGAGCGCCGATGTCGCCTCGATTCTGGTGGCGGCGGGCGCGACGACGGTATTGGTGTTCCCGCTGGTAGCGCGTCTGATCGGGGCGCGCGACGCGAAGGCGATCACACCCGCGCATGAATGAGCTTGCATAGTCGTGCATAATCATCACATGGTCGATACGTCGGGAGGACCCGTGTTGCGGGTGGCGGTTGCCGGTGCGAGTGGATACGCCGGTGGCGAAGTGTTGCGTCTACTGCTGGCCCATCCCGAATATCGAGCGGGGCGCCTCGAGATCGGGGCGCTGACCGCCGGATCCAACGCGGGCACCGCCCTCGGCGCGCTGCAGCCGCATCTGCTGCCCCTGGCCGACCGCATCCTCGAGGAGACCACCCCCGAGATCTTGGCGGGCCACGACATCGTGTTCCTCGGCCTGCCGCACGGCCAGTCCGGTGCGATCGCGGCGGCCCTGCCCGACGAGACGGTCATCATCGATTGCGGCGCCGACTACCGGCTCACCGACGCCGCCGCCTGGGAGAAGTATTACGGCAGCCCGCACGCGGGTAGCTGGCCCTACGGTCTGCCCGAACTGCCCGGTGGGCGGGCGAAGCTGACCGGTGCCCGGCGGATCGCGGTGCCCGGCTGCTATCCGACCGTGTCGAGCGTGGCGCTGGCACCGGCGATCGCCGCCGGGATCATCGAACCCGCAGTGAATGTTGTTGCGGTGAGCGGTACTTCGGGCGCGGGGCGCAAGCTCGATGTCGGCCTGCTCGGCTCCGAGGTGATGGGCAGTGTGCGGGCATACGGCATCGCGGGCGCGCACCGGCACACACCCGAGATCGCGCAGAACCTGAAAGCCGCGGGCGGCGTCGATGTCTCGGTGTCGTTCACCCCGGTGCTCGCGCCGATGCCGCGTGGCATCCTCGCCACTTGCACCGCCCCGACGAAGGTCGACGCCGCGCAGGCACGCGCCGTCTACGAGAAGGCCTACGCCGACGAACCTTTCGTCCACCTGCTGCCTGAAGGCGTACTGCCGCAGACCGGTTCGGTGATCGGCTCCAACGCCATCACCCTCCAGGTCACCGTCGACGAGGACGCCGGTCTACTCGTGGTGATCGGCGCGATCGACAACTTGACCAAGGGCACCGCGGGCGCCGCGGTGCAATCGATGAATCTGGCCGTCGGATTCGACGAGACCGCAGGACTTTCCACCGTAGGAGTGGCACCGTGACGACCCCTGATCCGCAGACCCCGGACCACGGCAAACTGATCCACACCCAGGGCGTCACCGCGCCGCTGGGGTTCCGCGCGGCGGGCATCGCGGCCGGTATCAAGGCCAGCGGCAAGCCGGACTTGGCTCTGGTGCTCAACGAGGGCCCCGAGTACTCGGCAGCAGGTGTGTTCACCAGTAACCAGGTCAAGGCCGCGCCGGTGCTGTGGTCGCAGCAGGTACTGAAGACCGGTCACCTGCGCGCGGTGATCCTCAACTCCGGCGGCGCGAACGCCTGCACCGGCCACGGCGGTTTCCAGGACACCCACAAGACCGCCGAGGAACTCGCTGCGGCACTGAGCAATTGGGGCACCGAGACCGGGGCGGGCGAGATCGCGGTCTGCTCCACCGGTCTCATCGGTGACCGCCTGCCGATGGACAAGCTCATCCCCGCGATCACCGAGATCGTGCACGAGATGGGCGGCGGCATCTCCGGCGGCACCGAGGCCGCCCACGCCATCATGACCACCGACACCGTGCCCAAGGAGTCGGCGTTCCACAGCGAGGACAAGTGGAATGTCGGCGGCATGGCCAAGGGTGCGGGCATGCTCGCGCCGTCGCTGGCCACGATGCTCGTGGTGCTCACCACCGACGCCGTCGCCACGCCCGAGCAGCTCGATTCCGCCCTGCGTAAGGCCACGAAGTACACCTTCGACCGGCTCGATGTGGACGGTTCCTGCTCCACCAACGACACCGTGCTGCTCCTGGCCAACGGTGCCAGTGGCGTCGCGCCCTCGCAGGAGGATCTCGACGCCGCGGTGTTCACCGTGTGTGACGATCTGGCCGCGCAGTTGATGGCCGATGCCGAGGGTGTCACCAAGCGGGTGCAGGTCACGGTCGCCGGTGCGGCCTCCGAGGACGAGGCGCTCACTGTTGCCCGCGCGGTCGCCCGCGACAGTCTGGTCAAGACCGCGCTGTTCGGTTCCGATCCGAACTGGGGTCGCGTGCTCGCCGCCGTCGGCATCGCGCCGGTGACCCTCGACCCGAATCGAATTGCTGTGTCGTTCAACGGCAATCCCGTCTGTGTCGACAGTGTCGGTGCGCCCGGCGCCCGCGACGTGGACCTCTCCGGCGAAGACATCGACGTGCTGATCGAGCTCAATGTCGGCGAGGGCACCGCGATGGTGCGCACCACCGACCTCTCGCACGCCTACGTCGAAGAGAACTCGGCGTACAGCTCATGAGTGTCGTGCACAGTCTTTCGGCGCTGGACAAAGCGCACGTGCTCGCCGACGCACTGCCGTGGCTGCAGAAGTTCCGCGACAAGATCGTGGTCGTGAAGTACGGCGGCAACGCCATGATCGACGACGAACTCAAGTCGGCCTTCGCCGCCGACATGGCGTTCCTGCGCACCGTCGGCGTGCACCCCGTGGTCGTGCACGGCGGTGGCCCGCAGATCAACGCCATGCTGAAAAAGCTTGGTATGGAAGGCGAATTCCGCGGCGGCTTCCGCGTCACCACCCCCGAGGTGATGGATGTGGTGCGGATGGTGCTGTTCGGCCAGGTGGGCCGTGAACTCGTCGGGCTGATCAACGCGCACGGCCCGTACGCGGTCGGCATCTCCGGCGAGGACGCGCACCTGTTCACCGCCACCCGGCGCACCGTCGCGGTCGAGGGCGTCGCCACCGACATCGGCTTGGTCGGCGATGTCACCGAGGTCAACCCCGGCGCCGTGCTCGACCTGATCGACGCGGGCCGCATCCCGGTGGTCTCGACCATCGCCCCCGACGCCGACGGCGTGGTGCACAACATCAACGCCGACACCGCCGCCGCCGCACTGGCCGAGGGTATCGGCGCCGAGAAACTCGTCGTGCTCACCGACGTCGAGGGCCTCTACACCGACTGGCCGGACCGCTCCTCGCTGACCAGCCGGATCGACGCCGACGCGCTGGCGAAGTTGCTGCCGCGTCTGGACGCGGGCATGGTGCCGAAGATGGAAGCGTGCCTGCGCGCCGTGCTCGGCGGGGTCCCCAGTGCCCACGTGATCGACGGGCGCGTCCCGCATTCGGTACTACTGGAGCTGTTCACCGGAGAAGGAATCGGAACCATGGTGACCCCCGCCGGGGCGCCGGATGGAACGCAATCATGAGTGAGACAGACAAGCTGCAGCAGCGGTGGTCGGCCGCGATGATGGACAACTACGGCACCCCGAAGGTCGCGCTCGTGCGCGGCGCGGGTGCGGTGCTCTACGACGCCGACGGCAAGCGCTACCTCGACTTCCTCGGTGGCATCGCGGTCAACAGCCTCGGCCACGCCCACCCCGCCATCCTCGAGGCGGTCACCAACCAGCTCGGCACCCTGGGCCATGTGTCCAACCTGTATGCCAGCGAACCGGTGATCGAGCTGGCCGAGAAGCTCCTGGCCCACTTCGGTGACGGCGAGGGCAAGGCGTTCTTCTGCAACTCCGGCACCGAAGCCAACGAGGCCGCGTTCAAGATCGCGCGGCTCACCGGACGCTCCAAAATCGTTGCCGCGGAAGAGGCTTTCCACGGCCGCACGATGGGCGCGCTCGCCCTCACTGGTCAGCCCGCCAAGCGGACGCCGTTCGAGCCGATGCCCGCCGGTGTCGTGCACGTACCCTACGGTGACGCCGCCGCGCTCGAAGCGGTCGTCGATTCCGACACCGCCGCAGTGTTTCTCGAACCGATGATGGGGGAGAGCGGTGTGGTCGTCCCGCCGTTCGACTACCTCGCCAAGGCCCGTGAGATCACCTCGCGCGCAGGGGCATTGCTGATCCTCGACGAGGTACAGACCGGAATCGGCCGCACCGGAACATTTTTCGCGCACCAGGCGGCGGGGATCGTGCCCGACGCGATCACCCTGGCCAAGGGCCTCGGTGGTGGTCTGCCGATCGGCGCCGTGCTCGCGCAGGGCCGGGCCGCCGAACTGCTCACGCCGGGCCTGCACGGCACCACCTTCGGCGGCAATCCCGTCTGTGCCGCAGCGGCTTTGGCGGTGCTGCGCACCATCGATAGCGAGGACTTGCTGACCCACGTGGAACGGGTCGGCAAGAAGCTCAGCGACGGCATCGCTGTGCTCGAGCATCCCGAAATCGACCATGTGCGTGGCGCGGGCCTGCTCATCGGCATCGTGCTGAAAAATGACATCTCCGCCTACGTGGACGAACGCGCACGTGAAGCCGGTTACCTGCTGAACCCCGCCAAGCCCAACGTGATCCGGTTGGCACCGCCCCTGGTGCTCACCGAAACCCAGGCCGACAATTTCGTCGCCGACCTGCCCGAGATCCTCGACAAGGCCGCCGCCGATGCTAAGGGAGCGACCAAGTGACCCTGCGTCATTTCTTGCGCGACGACGATGTGACCCAGGCCGAACAGGCCGAAATCCTCGCCATCGCCGCCGATCTGAAGAAGAACCCCTTCCTGCACCGGCCCCTCGACGGGCCGCGCGGGGTCGGCGTGATCTTCGAGAAGAACTCCACCCGCACCCGCTTCTCCTTCGAACTCGGCATCGCCCAGCTCGGCGGGCACGCGGTGGTCGTCGACGGACGCGACACCCAGCTCGGCCGTGAGGAAACCCTCGGCGACACCGGCAGCGTGCTCTCGCGCTACGTCGACGCCATCGTGTGGCGGACCTTCGAACAGTCGCGCCTCGACGAGATGGCCGTCACCGCAACAGTTCCCGTGGTGAACGCGCTGTCCAACGAGTTCCACCCCTGCCAGGTACTCGCCGATCTGCAGACGATCAATGAACGCAAAGGCTCCCTGGCCGGGCTGAACCTCACCTACTTCGGTGACGGTGCCAACAACATGGCGCACTCGCTGCTGCTCGGCGGGGTGACGGCAGGCATGAACGTGACCGTCGCCGCGCCCGCGGGCTTCGAACCGCTGCCCTGGATTCTCGACGCCGCCGCCAAGCGTGCCGCGGAAACCGGTGCGACCGTGTCGGTCACGGGTGACCCCGTCGTCGGCGCGACCGGCGCCGACGTGCTCGTCACCGACACCTGGACCTCCATGGGCCAGGAGAACGACGGCCTCGACCGCGTCGGCCCGTTCCGCCCGTTCCAGCTCAACACCGAGCTCCTCGCCCACGCCGCGCCGGAAGCGATTGTGCTGCACTGCCTTCCGGCCCACCGCGGCGAGGAGATCACCGACGAGGTCCTCGACGGTGATCACAGCGTGGTCTGGGACGAAGCCGAGAACCGCCTGCACGCGCAGAAGGCGCTGCTGGTGTGGCTGCTCGCGAAAGCCGCCGCGTGAGACCGCGAACCGGGGCAGGCGTGGAGGCGAAGCGATGAGCGCGCCCGAGAAGGGCTCGCCCGCCATCGCCCGCACCCGCGCCGGCCGCCAGTCGCGCATCATCGAACTGCTGACCTCACATTCGGTCCGCAGCCAGACCGAACTCGCCGCCCTGCTGTCGGCCGAGGGCATCGAGACCACCCAGGCCACCCTGTCACGTGACCTCGACGAACTCGGCGCGGTGAAACTCCGCGCGGCCGACGGCGGCGCGGGCGTCTACATCGTCCCCGAGGACGGCAGCCCCGTCCGCGGCGTCACCGGCGGCACCGGACGGCTGTCCAAACTCCTCGGCGACCTCCTCGTCTCCACCGACGCCAGCGGCAACCTCGCCGTCCTACGCACCCCACCCGGCGCCGCCCACTTCCTGGCCAGCGCCCTCGACCGCGCCGCCCTCCCCTTCATCGTCGGCACCATCGCCGGCGACGACACCATCGCCGTCATAGCCCGCGAACCCCTCACCGGCGCCCAACTCGCAGCGAAAATCGAAGACCTGGCCTGAGCGCCACACCGGTCCTCTGTCGTGCCTTTTACCTAACGTTACCTACATAAGGTTAGGTAAAAGGAATTCTTACCTAACCTTATGTAGGTAACGTTAGGTATTATGGGCTCATGGCTAACCCTTCTACGGGCAGCTGGCCCGCCGTCGAGTACGAGGCGCACGCCTGGGTGATCGGTGATCCTTACGCGTCGCGCACGCAACTTCGTCGGCACACAGGGCCCTATTCCGCCGCGGTGCTCGTTGATATCGCCGAGCTGCCAGTGGATTTGCCGGTCGCATTGCTCACCGAAGCGGAAGAGGCGGCACAGGAACTCGCCCGATTCGATGCGCACTTGTCGGCCGAACTGGGCGCCGACTGCGAACTCGGCCCGATGAGTTCGGTCCTGCTGCGGACCGAGAGCTCGGCCTCGTCGCAGATCGAGAACCTCACGGTCGGAGCCAGGCAACTCGCTCTTGCCGAACTCGGTGAGCACACCAACCAGAACGCACGCATCGTCACTGCCAATGTGCGCGCGATGGAGGCCGCGCTCGACCTCGGCCGCGCAGTTGACGGCGACTCGATTCTCGCCATGCACAACGCATTGCTCGGCGAATCCGATCCCACCCATGCCGGTCGATGGCGCGATGAGCAGGTGTGGATCGGTGGTAGCAACATCGGCCCACACGCCGCGGACTTCGTCCCCCCGCATCATGATCGGGTGCCGGAGGCGATGTCCGATCTCATCCGCTTCGTACGACGTGACGATGTTCCCGCGCTGGTACATCTGGCGCTGGCACACGCGCAGTTCGAGACGATCCATCCGTTCACCGATGGCAATGGGCGAACCGGTCGTGCGTTGGTGCATGCGATGTTGAGTGTCCGGCAGTTGACCGGACACATCACCGTGCCGATTTCAGCGGGGTTGTTGGTGAACACGGGCAGCTACTTCGACGCGCTGACCCGGTACCGCCTCGGAGATCCCGAGCCGATCGTTCGGCAGTTCGTCGACGCGACCTTCTACGCCGTGGGTACCGGACGCCGACTTGTCGACGAACTCCGTGCGGTGCGTGCCGGGTATCGCGAACAGACCGTCGCCCGCGCCGACTCCGTCGTCTGGAAGCTGATCGACAGTCTCATCGCTCAGTCGGTGGTCAACAGCACCTACGTGGTCGAATCCTTCGGCATCAGCGGAGTCGCGGCGCAACGGGCGATCGATCGACTCGTCGAATCCGGTGTGCTGCGGGAGGTATCGCAACGGACCAGGAACCGGATTTGGCAGGCTGATGGAATCCTCACGGCCCTGGATGATTTCGCGGCGGGGATCCGAAGAGTTCGCGGCTGACAACTCTCGGGAGCACCAGCTGACACCAGCCGCGAATCACCAGTCTGGCATGTGAGTTTCTAGGACCGGGTCCGTAGACCCGCCAGTGCCACGTCGGTGAGGAGTGGGGCTGAGGCGGGGGCGGCCTGGCAGCCCGCGCCGATGCCGTGGCCGAGGCGCAGGATGTCGCGGGGGCTCACTTCGGGGCGGATGATGCCTGCTTCCTGGACCGGGGTCAGGACGCTGCTCGCGGCCTCGGCCAGCAGAGTGGAGCAGGCGGTGAAGGTGTCCGAGGTGCGGTCGATGGCGGCCTTGAGAGTGGTTGCCAGGCCGTGCTTTTCGAGAATGTACGTGACCAGTTCGCCGAACCAGGCATCGAAAGCGTCGATGGGGGTGTGGGTTTCGCGCAGGGCGGCCGCTCGCGCGGCGAGGGTTTCGATATTGGCGCGGTAGACCGCCTCCATCAGCGCGGTGCGGCTGGGGAAGTGGCGGTACAGCGTGCCGGGGCCGACGCCGGCGCGGCGCGCGATGTCGTCGAGGGGCGCGTCGGTGCCGTGTTCGGCGAACGCGTCGCGGGCGCAGTCGACGATGCGCTCGTAATTGCGGCGTGCGTCGGCGCGCATCGGCCGCGACGGTGCGTCCACGAGATCCTCCACTGGAAACGGATGAAGTCTCCGTTTAGTCTTGCGGAACCGGAGACTTTCTCCCTATGCTAACTCTGTCATAAACGGAGACTCTCTCCGTTTGAGTTCCTTGTTGATGGAGCGTTCTTGACTACCACCACACTCTCGGAAAAAGACCAGGTAGACCGGGTTCGGCCACGGATCGTCCTGGTCACCTTGCTGACCTGTCAGCTCATGATCATTCTCGATATCACCGTGATGAATGTGGCGCTGCCGCACATCAGGACCGACCTGGAGTTCAGCGCGACCGGTCTGTCGTGGGTGATGAACTCCTACACACTCGTCTTCGGCGGGCTGCTGCTGCTCGGCGGGCGCGCGGGTGATCTGTTCGGCAGGCGCCGGATGTTCATCGCGGGCGTGGTGCTGTTCACCCTCGCCTCGCTGGCCGGTGGGCTGGCACCGTCGGCGGGGTGGTTGCTCGCGGCGCGCGTGCTGCAGGGCATCGGCGGCGCCATGGCGGGGCCCAATACCCTTGCGCTGCTGACGACCACGTTCACCGAACCCAAGGCGCGGATTCGGGTGCTCGCCTTGTTCTCCGGGATGTCGAGCGCCGGTTTCGCGATCGGTTTGATCGTCGGTGGGCTGTTGACCGAGTGGTTCGGCTGGCGCTCGGTGCTGTTCATCAATGTGCCGTTCGGCCTGGTCATCGTGGTCTTCGCGCTGCGGTACCTGCCCGATCTGCCGCGCCGCGCCGCCCGGCTCGACCTGCCCGGTGCGGTGACGGCGACCGCGGGTGTGGCCGCGCTGGTCTACGGATTCATCAGTGCCGCCTCGCACGGGTGGGCGTCGGCGGGCACCGATATCTGGCTCGCGGTCGGGGTGGCATTGCTCGTCGCGTTCATCGCGATCGAACTGCGTGCGCCGCAACCACTTCTGCCGCTGCACCTGTTCGCCGACCGTAATCGCGCCGCCGCCTATCTGAACATGTTCCTCGGCCCGATGGCGGGCTTCTCGATGTTCTTCTTCCTCACCCAGTATCTGCAGGATGTGCTGGGAATGAGCTCGCTGGCAACGGGTTTCGCGTTCCTGCCGACGGCGGTGCTGATGTTCACGACGATCCGGCTGGTCCCGAGGCTGCTCGCCCGCTTCGGCCCGAAGCCGGTAACGCTCACCGGCGCCGTCTTCATGGTCACCGGACTCGTTCTGCTGACCCAGCTTTCGGAGGATTCGGCGTACTTCCCGCTGCTGTTCGTGGCCATGGTCACGATGGGTTGCGGCATCGGGTTCGCGTTCTCCCCGTTGAACGTGGTCATCATGTCCACGGTCTCGCCCGACGAGGCAGGCGCGGCGGGCGGCGCCCTGCAGACCATGCAGCAGACCGGCGGCGCGCTCGGTCTCGCCATCCTGGTGACGATCTTCGGTACCGCCGCCCGTGACGCGGGAGGTTCACCCACCCACGCCCTGGTCGGTGGGATGACGGCGGCCTTCGCCGCGGCCGCCGTGATCGCCGCCCTGACCTTCGTGGTTGCCCTCACCTTCCGCAGCGTTCGTTCGGTCGCATGAGCGTGTTCGCAGCGAACCGAGGTGCCACAGCGCGGCGTACAGCGCCCAGGTGTAGATCATCGCCTTGGCCGCGCCGACGATCGTGTGCCGGATGAGGTCGTAGGTGCTGGCCTCGGTGATCGGATCGTCGACGGCGAGCACCGCGCCGACAACAAGCGCCGCGAGCAGGACGGCGACCACGGCCCGGTGCCGACACGTGCGAGGGAAGGCGGTGCGGCGCACCAGGAGGTAGGCGATGACCGCGGTTCCGGCGAGCGAGGACAGATAGCCGAGAACGTTGTAGGTCTTGTGTGGCTCGATGACCGAGGTCCGCAACAACTCCCAGTGTTGAACGGCGAAACCGTTTGTCTGCGTGACGGAATCCCACACCACGTGCGTCGCCGCGCCGATCATGACGGCGGCGACGGTCGAAACCGCCCCCCGCTCAGCAGGTCTGGCGCCGGGGGGCAGAAGGATCGAGGCAGGTCCCGCCGAGAGCCGGAAGGCAAGAAGCAACACGAGACCGATCAGGACGTCCCACCACAGAACTCCGAGAACCGAGTGGGTTACGGTGCCGGACAGGGGAATGGGGAGGTAGTAGGCGACATCGGGGGCGACGGCCCCGGCGACGAGAGCCGGCAGCGGGAAACGCCGGGCAAACGGCAGCACCGCGACCGGGTGGGCGAACGTGATCGGCACGTGCTCACCGTAAACGGTCGCGGTGCTGCCGAGAACAGGCTTCGATGGCTCACATCGGAGACACCGGTGAAGACGCGGCGCGGTCGACCTGAGGCGAAGTCAACCCTGCGACAACCGTTGCCATGTCCAGTCGACGCGGACGTCGAGGGGCGAATCGGGGGTGACCATCCGGGGATCGGTCTGTAGGCCGTTGGGTGGGCCGGACTGGGCCTCCACCGAGAGCGATTCCTGGGGCAGCGTCCAGACGACTACGTCGTGGACCGGGCTGGTGATGGTGAATTCCAGGAAGCCGGGCCAGGTGAGGCGGGCGAGGACACCGTTCGGCATGCCGAAGCAGTCGTCCCATGGTGGTGGGGTGGGGACGATTTTGCGGCCGGTGGGCAGGTAGTCGTCGCCGCGTTCGTACTGCCACGCCGGATCGAAGTCGAGTCGCACCGGCCCGGTCGCCGGGGGGACTTCGCGCAGGAACCACGGATGCCAGCCACCCTGGGCGGGGAAGGGGTCGTGGTCGGTGGTGATGCGCATGGCCAGGGTGAGGCCGGAATCGGTGAGGGTGAACGTCTGGGTGACGGTACCCGCGAACGGCCACGGATCGGTGAGGCGGTGCCGGATCGTCGCCTCGGTCGGCGAGGTCGCGACCACCTCCCACGCGCCGTCACGGGCGGTGCCGTGAATGCTGTGCGGGGGATTGTTGATCGGCATCCGATACGTGTGATCGCCGACGGTCAGTTCGCCGTAGCCGAGCCGACCGGCCCACGGCGCCATGACGAAACAGCCGGTTCCCGGATCCTGCCGGAGCAGTTCGGTGCCGTCGACGGTGAGACTGTGGATCGCGCCGCCGTCGTCGGGGGCGATGGTGAGCGCCGCGGAACCTGCGTCGAGCCGCACAGTGTCGGTCATCGTTCGCACACTAGCGGCGCAAATCGATCACGGGCGGCAGTCCACGCCGAAAAAAGCGGCGGCTCAGTTGAACGGGTACTGGCCGCCGCCCGCACCGCCACCGTTGTTCGGTGTGGCGATGTCGATGATGTCCTGGACCAGCGCGACGACGGCCCTGCCGACATCGAGAACACCGTTGCCGAGCGTCGAGAATTCCTGCGCGATGTAATGGAGCATCTTGTTCGTCCTCACGTCTGGCGAGCCGAATAGTGCTCTCCCAGCGTGCCACACGCGAAGGATCAGGAGGCGAGGAAGTTCAGGATCAGCATCGTCAGCGGGTTGGTGAGCTCGAGTACGGTGCCGACGGCGTAGAGCCCGAGGTTGGCGATGGCGTCGTAGTTGTCGGACAGGTACTGGAGGGCGTCGTCCATGATGTGCTCCTGGTGTCGATGCGGCGGGTCAGGCGAAGAAGCCCTGGAGTAGTGGCGTGCTGAGCTCGATGACCGCCTTGGCAACGGTCAGGCCGAGGTCTCCCAGGCCGACGACCACTGTGGCGATCAGGTCGTAGTTCTGGTTGGCGAAATCACGTAGCGACTGCATGATGGCTCCTTCGGTCCCGACCCGGTGGCTATCCGCTGTGACCAGCGTCTCACAGCCGAGCGTACTCGCCAAGGTGCGCGATAGTGTCTTCGCAGGTAATCGGCCGTATCGGTGATTTCGGCCCGGGCTCGCAACCCCCGGTTATGAATGAGATTGCATCATCGTGCATAATCATTTGTAGCAACGGCGTGAGCCGAAGGAAGACCCCACTTCGAGGAGCACAACAGACATGTCCGATCGCGTCGTACTCGCCTACTCCGGTGGGCTTGACACCTCCGTCGCCATCAGCTGGATCGCGAAGGAGACCGGTTCCGAGGTGGTGGCCGTCGCCATCGACCTCGGCCAGGGCGGCGAGGACATGGAAGCGATCCGCCAGCGAGCGCTGAACTGCGGCGCCGTGGAGGCCATCGTGGTCGACGCGCGCGACGAGTTCGCCGACGAGTACTGCCTGCCCACCATCCAGGCCAACGCCATGTACCAGGGCCAGTACCCGCTCGTCTCGGCCATCAGCCGTCCGCTGATCGTCAAGCACCTCGTCGAGGCCGCGAAGTTCCACAACGCCACCACCGTCTCGCACGGCTGCACCGGCAAGGGCAACGACCAGGTCCGCTTCGAGGTCGGCATCGGCGCGCTCGCGCCCGACCTCGAGGTGATCGCGCCGGTTCGCGACTACGCCTGGACCCGTGAGAAGGCCATCGCGTTCGCGGAGGAGAACAAGCTCCCGATCAACGTCACCAAGAAGTCGCCGTTCTCCATCGACCAGAACGTGTGGGGCCGCGCGGTCGAGACCGGGTTCCTCGAGGACCTGTGGAACGCGCCGACCAAGGACGTCTACGACTACACCGCCGACCCGACGGTGAACTTCGAAGCGCCCGACGAGGTCATCATCAGCTTCGAGAAGGGTGTGCCGGTCGCCATCGACGGCAAGCCCGTCTCGGTGCTGCAGGCCATCGAGGAGATGAACACCCGTGCCGGTCGCCAGGGTGTCGGCCGTCTCGACATGGTCGAAGACCGTCTCGTCGGCATCAAGAGCCGCGAGATCTACGAGGCACCGGGTGCCATCGCGCTGATCACCGCGCACCAGGCCCTCGAAGCCGTCACGATCGAGCGTGAACTGGCCCGCTACAAGCGGCAGGTCGAGCAGCGCTGGGGCGAGCTGGCCTACGACGGCCTGTGGTACTCCCCGCTCAAGCGGGCGCTCGACGCGTTCATCACCGACACCCAGCAGACCGTCACCGGCGACATTCGGATGGTGCTGCACGGTGGCTCCGCGGTGGTCAACGGCCGTCGCTCGGAGCAGTCGCTCTACGACTTCAACCTGGCCACCTACGACGAGGGCGACACCTTCGACCAGTCGCTGGCCAAGGGCTTCGTCCAGATCCACGGCCTGTCCTCGAAGGTCGCCGCCCGCCGCGACCTCGGCTAGGAGTAGCGAGCTCACACCGTAGGCTCGATACCGGCCGGTCCCCACGGATCGGCCGGTATTTTTACGGGCACATTTTCTAACGGGCACCGCGCCGCCGGATGCCTGGATCCCCACCCCGACACAACCCGGAGGAGACACCCGCGATGACCCACGTCGGAACCAACGAAGGTGCGCTCTGGGGTGGGCGATTCGCGTCCGGGCCTGCCGAGGCGATGGCGGCGCTGAGCAAGTCGACGCATTTCGACTGGGTGCTGGCTCCATACGACATTCGCGCCTCCAAGGCGCATGCCCGCGTGCTGCACAAGGCCGGGCTGCTCGCCGACGATGACCTGCCCGCCATGCTGGCCGGTTTGGACGCGCTCGCCGCCGACGTCGCGTCGGGTGCCTACGGGCCCGCCGATTCCGACGAGGATGTGCACGGTGCGCTCGAGCGTGGGCTGATCGAGCGGGTCGGCACCGAGCTCGGTGGCCGGTTGCGGGCCGGCCGGTCGCGCAACGACCAGGTGGCGACGCTGTTCCGGATGTGGCTGCGCGACGGTGTGCGTCGGGTTGCCGCCGGGGTGCTCGACGTGGTCGACGCGCTCGTCGCCCAGGCCGCCGCGCACCCGGATGCGGTGATGCCGGGCAAGACCCACCTGCAGGCGGCACAGCCGGTGCTCCTCTCGCATCACCTGCTCGCCCACGCGCACCCCCTGCTGCGCGATCTGGAACGCCTGCGCGACTTCGACAAGCGCGCCGCCATCTCGCCGTACGGTTCGGGCGCGCTGGCCGGTTCCTCGCTGGGACTGGATCCTGAGCAGATCGCCGCGGAGCTGAATTTCGATGCCGCCGCGGCCAATTCGATCGACGCCACCTCCTCGCGGGACTTCGCCGCCGAAGCCGCGTTCGTGCTGGCCATGATCGGCGTCGACCTGAGCCGGATGGCCGAAGAGGTCATCATCTGGAGCACACCGGAATTCGGCTACGTCACCCTCGCCGACGCCTGGTCCACCGGCTCGTCGATCATGCCGCAGAAGAAGAACCCCGACGTCTCCGAGCTCACCCGCGGCAAGGCGGGCCGCCTGATCGGCAACCTGACCGGCCTGCTCGCCACACTGAAAGCCCAACCGCTGGCGTACAACCGGGACCTGCAGGAAGACAAAGAGCCGGTCTTCGATTCCGTCGCTCAACTCGAACTGCTGCTCCCCGCCATCGCCGGCCTGGTCGGCACTCTCACCTTCCACACCGACCGGATGGCCGAATTGGCCCCTGCCGGTTTCACTCTCGCCACCGACATCGCGGAATGGATGGTGCGCCAAGGTGTTCCGTTCCGCGTCGCCCACGAAGCGGCCGGTGCGTGCGTGCGGGTGGCCGAGGCGCGTGGCGTCGGTCTCGACGAACTGACCGACGAGGAATTCGCCGCCGTCGACCCGGCACTGACCGCCGGTGTGCGCGAAGTCCTCACGGTTCAGGGCTCGATCGCCTCCCGCAACGCCCGCGGCGGCACCGCCGGTGTGCGCGTGGCCGAACAACTCGACGAGGTCCGCAAAACCGCCGACGACGCCCGCGCCTGGCTGGGCTGAAGGCGTTCGTCGACCGGGCTAGTTCTCGGGGTCGGCGCGGACTCGGAAGCCGGCATCGCGCAGCGCGTACAGCACCTCGTCGCGGTGGGTGGCGCCCCGCGTTTCCACGGTGAGCGACACCTCTACTTCGTCGGCAGCCAGCCATGGACCCGTCCGCGAATGCACGACGTCGACCACACTCGCGCCGGCCCGGCCGATCACGGCCAACAGCGCGGACAGCGCACCGGGGCGGTCGTCGATGGTGACGCGCATGGCCATGTAGCGGCCCGCGGCGGCGAGACCGTGGCCGATGACCCGAGTCAGCAGCAGCGGGTCGATATTGCCGCCGGACAGCACGATCACCACCGGGCCGGGCAGGTCGTGCAGGGCGGAGGTGAGCAGGGCCGCGACACCGGCCGCACCCGCGGGTTCGACGATCAGCTTGGCTCGTTCCAGACACAGCAGCAACGCCCTCGACAGTGCGTCCTCGTCGACGGTGACGATCTCCGACACCAGCTCCGCCACATGGGCGAACGGAACCGCGCCGGGCAGCCCGACCGCGATGCCGTCGGCCATCGTCGACATGCGGGCCACCCGAACAGGTGTGCCCGCGGCGAGCGAATCCGGCCACGCCGCCGCCTCGGCCGCCTGCACGCCGATCACCCGCACAGACGGCGCCAGCGCGTGCAAGGCCACCGCCACACCCGCGAGCAACCCGCCGCCGCCGGTCGGCACGATAACCGTGCCCACATCGGGAACCTGCTCGAGTATCTCGAGTGCGACCGTTGCCTGACCTGCGACGATGTCGGGATGGTCGAAGGGGTGGATCAGAGTCGCCCCGGTTCGCTCGGCGAATTCCACTGCGGCGACCAAGGATTCGTCGATCGTGTCGCCCACCTGATGCACCTCGGCGCCATAGGCGCGCGTGGCGACCAGCTTCGGCAGTGATGCCCCGACCGGCATGAACACCGTCGAGGCGATCCCGAGCTCACTCGCCGCCCACGCCACTCCCTGCGCGTGATTGCCCGCACTGGCCGCCACCACGCCCCGCGCCCGATCCGCCGCGGGCAGATTCGCGATCCGGTTGTAGGCCCCGCGCGGCTTGAACGACCCGGTCCGCTGCAAGTTCTCGCATTTGAGCAGCACCTGCGTTCCGGCCCGCTCCGACAGCACCCGCGACCCCACGGTCGGCGTTCGCCGAATCACCGGTGCCAACAGTGCGGCGGCGGCCTCGATCTGCTCCAGTCCCACGGTCTCCATCCGCCACATAGTGCCAGGCTCCGCCCCGGGAACGGGTGGATCCACCTGTTGGGGCGCGAACATGTGCGGTTCGGCGACGGACGTCCTTCTGGACATGTGATCACCAGGCTTCTGTGCAGAGTCCTTCTCGGGCGATGCCGCCACCATGACCTGATGATCGACTGTCCAGTTAAGGGCTCTGCTTGGCGATGTTGTGGGCGATGGTGCTGAGGCGGGTGAGGCGGGCGTCGCCGAGGGGAGTGAGTTTGCCGCCGAGGCGGTTGGTGACGAAGGCTAGGGACAAGCCCGTTTCGGGGTCGGCGAAGGCTCCGGAGCCGCCGAGGCCGAAATGGCCGAAGGCGGAGATCGGGTCGGCCTTGGACGGTTTCATCGGGACGCCGTGGAAGCCCATCGCCCAGGGGATTCGAAATGCCAGGACATAGTCAGGGGTGAAGACTTGCCGGGCAGCGAAGCGGGGGATCGAGTCGGGGGAGAGGATGCGGGTGCCGTCGAGTTGGCCGCCGTTGGCCAGGGCCGCGTAGACGCGGGCCAGTGCGCGGGCGGAGAACACACCGTTCACACCGGGCATGACCGAATCGTGCACGCGCTCGTCGACGATCAGGTCGGCGAAACCGCGCGGCGTCGTCTCCGCGGCGGCGGCGAAGCGGGTCCGGGTCAGCAAGTCGGAGCCGGTGTCCCAGTCCATGCCCGCGGCACGCAGGCGCGGGAAGGTGGTGGCGATGCGATGGCGTTGGTCGCGCGGCACCCGGAACCAGAGTTCTTCGGCGCCAAGGGGTTCGGCGAGTTCGGTGCGAACGACATCGACGAAATCACGGCCCGTGACCCGTTGCACGATCTCGGCGGCCAAGTGCCCGTAGCTGATTCCGTGATAGCCGCTGGTGATCTTGTGCCGTGGATCGGGCGTTGCCGCGCCCAACGCCTCGGTGACGGCCTTGTCGTCGAGGAAACTCTCGATCGGACCGGGCAGCAGACCGCGCAAACGATGCAGGCCGGCTCGGTGGGTGAGCACATCGCGCACGGTGATCTCGGCCTTGCCCGCCGCCGCGAACTCCGGCCAGTACTCGGCGACAGGGCTGTCGTAGTCGAGTTGGCCACGGTCGGCCAACTGGTGAATCACCGTGGAGGCCACGCCTTTTCCGGTGGAGAAACCCAGCGCCACCGACTCCGCCGTCCACGGCACACCCGGACTCGCGTATCCCGCCCACACATCGACCACCGGCTCGCCGTGCAGATACACACACAGCGCGCCACCGCCGTGCGAGGGCTTGCGGAACAGGTGATCGAAGACGGTGACCAAGCGGACGAAACGGCGATCCACCGATTGCGCTGTCGAAACTCCCATCGCTCGAGCATGCCATCACACACTGGCGACCGGTCGGTACGGTGATCGTTTCCCAACTGTCACATCGAGCAGTTCGCACGCAATACACCGTCCATAGCCTGTCTGCATGCCCCCGAGACGACGATCGGCGCTGCTCGCAAGGCTTGTGGTCGATGAGCCAGGCCGACCGCAAGTGATCCTCGGCGAACTGCGCCGGGTGATCCTCGACGGTGCCGTGCCGCCGGGCACTGTGATCCCGTTGCGTGAAGTGGCCGAGCTGTTCGGGGTGAGCCACATCCCGGTGCGTGAGGCGCTCAAGACGCTGATCGGGGAGGGGCTGGTCACTCACCGGCAGCAGCGCGTCTACGCCGTCGCGCAGTTGACCGCCGCCGAACTGCGCGAAATGTACATCGTGCGAGACACTTTGGAGTCGGCCTCGCTCGCCGCCGCGGTCGCCAATGCCGAGACGGCGGACCGCGACGAACTCCTCAGGATCAACGAGCTGCTCGAACGCGCGATCCTCGACGACGATCCCGAGACCTATCAGCGCCAGTCGCGCCACTTCCACGTCGCGATGACGCGACCCTCGCGCATGTTCCGGCTGCTGCACATGCTCGAAACGGCGTGGAATGTCACCGAGCCGGTGCAGTCGATGGTGCACATCGAGCGCCACGACCGCGAATGCCTGCACACCGACCACATTCTGATGCTCGAGGCATTCCTGGACCGCGATGTCGAGCGGCTGCTCGGTGCCGCGGAAGAACATCATCGTCGGCTCGAAGCTGTCATCGCCACACTGCCCACCGACACGGGCCTGCTCGCGCCCGAGGATATATCTGTCGTGCAATAGCTGGGAAATCGTCGGGAAACGGTCGGGCAATGGCTGAAACCTACGGTCGGTGCAGCTGATTCACCCCCACCGATCGGATGCACCATGACCGATACACTCACACCGCATACGGGCACACCCGTCGGTGAGCCGCCCTACGATCCGCGCCTGACCAACGATGACCTGGCGCCCCTGAAAAACCAGACCTGGACGTCCTACAACATCTTCGCCTTCTGGATGTCGGACGTGCACAGTGTCGGTGGATATGTCACCGCGGGAAGCCTTTTCGCGCTCGGCCTGGCCAGTTGGCAGGTGCTCGTCGCGCTGCTCGTCGGCATCGGCATCGTCTACTTCTTCTGCAATCTGGTCGCCAAACCGAGCCAGGTGACCGGGGTGCCCTATCCCGTGATCTGTCGCACCACTTTCGGTGTGCTCGGCGCCAATGTACCCGCGATCATCCGCGGGTTGATCGCGGTCGCGTGGTACGGAATTCAGACATTCCTGGCTTCTGCGGCATTAGATATTGTGCTGATCAAACTGTTCCCGGATCTCGCGCCCTATGCGGTGACCGCGGACTACGGTTTCGCCGGGCTGTCGATGCTCGGCTGGGGGAGCTTCCTGCTGCTGTGGGTGCTGCAGGCCTGTGTGTTCTGGCGCGGTATGGAATCGATCCGCAAGTTCATCGACTTCTGTGGTCCCGCGGTGTATGTCGTGATGTTTCTGCTCTGTGGTTATCTCATCGCGAAGGCAGGTTGGAGCGCCATCGATCTGAATCTGGGCGAGGTGAAATACACCGGCTGGTCGTCGGTACCGGTCATGCTTGGCGCAATCGCCTTGGTCGTGTCGTACTTCTCCGGGCCGATGCTCAACTTCGGCGACTTCTCCCGATACGGCAAGAGTTTCGCCGCGGTGAAGAAAGGAAACTTCCTCGGGCTGCCGGTGAACTTTCTGGTCTTCTCGGTGCTGGTCGTGGTCACCGCGTCGCTGACATTGCCGGTGTACGGCGAACTCATCACCGATCCGGTCGCCACCGTCGCCAGAATCGATTCGACTTTCGCGATCGTGCTCGGCGCGCTCACGTTCACCATTGCCACCATCGGCATCAATATCGTCGCCAATTTTATCTCACCGGCATTCGATTTCTCGAATGTGGATCCGCAGCGGATCAGCTGGCGGGCGGGCGGCATGATCGCGGCGGTCGGATCGGTGCTGATCACACCGTGGAATCTGTACAACAATCCCGACGTCATCCACTACACCCTCGAGGTGCTCGGCGCCTTCATCGGACCGCTGTTCGGCGTACTGATCTGCGATTACTACCTGGTGCGTAAGCAGAAGGTGATCGTCGACGACCTGTTCACGATGTCGGAGCGGGGGACCTACTACTACACGAAGGGCTATCACCCCGCCGCGATCATCGCGACCGCCGTCGCCGCCGCGATCGCGGTGTTCCCCGTGCTGGCCAACAGTCTGCCCGGCATGCACACCGCCGCCCAGTACAGCTGGTTCATCGGCTGCGGCGTCGGTTTCGTTCTCTACTATCTGCTGACCGGCGCGAAGCGCACGGCCGCTGCCATGGAGGTCGGTGCCTGATGCACATCCGGGTCGTCAACCCGAACACCACCCGGGCGATGACCGAGCTGATCGAGCAGTGTGCGCTGGCCGTCGCAGGCCGGGGCACACTGCTCGACGCGGTCACCTCCGAGATCGGGCCCGCCTCGATCGAGAGTCACTACGACGAGGCGATGAGCGTTCCCGGGCTGCTCGCCGCGATCCGGCAGGGGGAGTCCGAGGGCGTGGACGGGTACGTCATCGCCTGTTTCGGTGATCCCGGCTTGGACGCAGCGCGCGAACTCGCGAAGGGCCCGGTGATCGGGATCGCCGAGGCGGCGATGCACACCGCGAGTCATCTCGGTCGCGGATTCAGCGTCGTCACGACGCTCGGACGCACTATCGGCCGGGCGGCGGATCTGGCGGAACGCTATGGGATGCAACGGTTCTGCCGAGGGATCCACGCATGTGAGATTCCGGTGCTCGCGCTCGACACCGATCCGGACGCGCGCAAGATCGTCACCGAGGCGTGCCGGACGGCGGTCGCGCAGGACGGGTCCGACGCTGTGGTGCTCGGCTGCGCCGGCATGGCCGATCTGTGCGCACACATTCGCGACGAAGTCGGAGTGCCGGTGATCGACGGGGTCGCGGCGGCGACGCTGACCGCGCAATCGCTGGTGACGATGGGACTCCGCAAGTCCGGTAGGGGAGAGTTCGCGACGCCGCCGCCGAAGACCTATTCGGGACTACTGGAATCGTTCGGGTCGTGAGTGTGGTTCAGACGCCCGCGGTTTCGCTGTTGAGCGCATTCAGCACCGCGTGGAGATCGTCGACATCGACGACCAGGCGGGTGAAATCGGGGCCGTCCAGGTCGATTCGGACCGCGCTGCCGCCGAAGGTGGTGTCCCAGAACTCTTTCCGGCCCTTACCGCGGTAGACACCGGCGGCGATCACGCCCGGGATGAAGGTGCCGGGGGCGCGGACCCACGGTGGCCGCAGGTCCACCTCGGCGGTGGCGATCTCGGTGATCGCGGCGCGGTCGATCACGACCTGCTGGCGCAGGGCGAGCAGGCGATGCCCACCGAGCACATTGACCGTCACCGTGTCGTCATTGATCTCGACCTCGACCATCGCTATCACCCTCACTCACCGTCGTGCGAACCGTTCGGTATCCAGCTTCGCCGGGCGGCCTGTTCGCCGACTGTGGTGAGCCTGTGAGTTCCCCAAGGAAGTCGAACACATCGGCAAATATAGATATGCGCATCTATTCGGTAGGTGCGTAAGGGGGAGAGCGAAAAGAAAGAGACGGCAAGGACGGCGAGGTCAGGGGCGGTGCGCGGCGGTGGCTATCGCGAGTACCTCGGCCAGCCATGGCGTGTATTTGGCGGGGTTCTCGGTCATATCGGCGCGCAGGGTCGTGGGGGAGATCCATGCCCAGCAGGCGATCTCGGCCGGGTCCGGCCGCGGGGGAAGGTCGCCGACCTCGCCGATCAGCACGTGGTCGTATTCGTATTCGACACGTCCGGTCGTCTCGTCGCCCGCGCGGTAGGTGAACGCGTCGACCTCGGTGAGTTCGGCCGTCATTCCGAACTCCTCGCCCAACCGGATGCCTGCGGCCTCGGTGGCAGGCTGACCGGGCGTCGGGTGCCCGCAGCAGGTGTTGGCCCACTGCAGCGGGAACCGGGTTTTCACCGCGGCGCGCTGCTGGAGCAGCACGTGACCGCGCCGGTCGAACAGCAGCACGGAGAAGGCGCGGTGGAGCGTGCCTGGTGGCCGATGGGCATCGGCCACCGAGGATGCTCCGATCGCCGTGCCGGAGTCGTCGACCAACTCGACGAGCATGGTTTCGCGGTCGGCCAGCTTCTCGGTCACCGTGCCACCTTATCGACGCCGTTCGCGAACCGTTCGAGAGAGCGCCCACATCAAGGTGATCGGTCGCTGAGCGGGGAGGTGTGAGGTGAATCGCGAGAACATGCGGCCTGTCACAGCCGACACATAATGGAGCTCCGATGTGGCAAGCTCATATGAGCACATCGGGGTGTGTGAGGTGTGTCACTATGAGCAGGTAGGGCCAGGTGGGAACGGTGGATATCAGTCCAAAAGGTGTGGTCGGTTCGGTGCAGCGGTTGCTGGCTACCGCGCAGAACGGGCTGGAGGTGATCCGCTTCGGCGGGTTGTCACACGACGTCGAGTCCTCGCCCTTCGAGGTCGTCGAACGCAGACGCATGTATCGGCTGCGGCACTATTTCCCCGACGATACGACGCCCGGTCGTCCGGTGGCGCTGTTGGTGCCGCCGTTGATGGTGAACGCCGACATCTGGGACGTCAACGCGGCGGGCGGTGCGGTCGGCATCCTGCACGCCAGCGGAATCGACTGCTGGGTCATCGATTTCGGCTCACCCGCCACGGAAGAGGGTGGCTGGGAACGTGATCTGGCCGACCACGTGCTCGCGGTGAACTCCGCCATCGACACCGTCTGCGAGGCCACCGGCGCGCAGCTGCACCTGATGGGGTACTCGCAGGGCGGCATGTTCGCCTACCAGAGCACCGCCTACCGCTACGGCAAAGGCGTGGCCTCCATCGTCACCTTCGGTAGCCCCGTCGACATCGTCAACGGTATGCCGTTCGGGCTGCCCTACGGCGTGGTCTCCGAGGTCGCCGACTTCCTGGCCGACCATGTGATGCACCGGCTGCCGATCACCGAGTCGATGGTGCGGATCGGCTTCCAGATGCTCGACCCGGTGAAGACCGCCAAGTCGCGCATCGACTTCCTGCTGCAGTTGCACGACCGGGAAGCGCTGCTGCCCAAGGAACGTCAGCGTCGCTTCCTCAACAGCGATGGCTGGGTGGGGTATTCGGGTCCGGCGGTGGCCGATCTGCTCAAGCAGTTCGTCGCCCATAACCGGATGATGCTCGGCGGCTTCGTGATTCGTGATCATCCGGTTTCGCTGGCCGAGCTGAAGTGCCCGATCCTGGCGTTTGTCGGCGAGGTCGACGACATCGGTCAGCCCGCCGCGGTGCGCGGCATCGTGCGGGCCGCGCCCAATGCCGAGGTGTACGAAGCCAGTTTGGTAGCAGGCCATTTCGGTCTCGTCGCCGGATCGACGGCGACCAATCACACCTGGCCGATGGTGCGCGACTGGATCGCGTGGATGGACGGCAGCGCCACCCTGCCCGAGCAGATCGTGCCCATGCAAGAGCACGTCGCGAACAGCGCGCCGCGCACCACCGCCACCCGGATGGTGCACACCGCCGCGGGCCTGGCCGAGGCGGGTGCCGGTGTCGGTAAGGTACTGGAAGGCATCGCGGGCAACACGATTCGTGGATCTATCGAAATGGCGGGCGAGGCCGCGCGTGCGCTGCCCCGGCTCGCACGGCTCGGAATGATCCAGCCGCACACCCGAATCTCCCTCGGCAAACTGCTCAGCGAGCACGCCGACCGCGCGCCGCAGAAGGACCTGGTGCTGTTCGACGACCGGGTGCACACCAACGCCGCCGTCGAGGTGCGTGTCGACAATGTGGTGCGCGGCCTGATCTCCGTCGGAATCCGGCCCGCGATGCGGGTCGGCGTGATGATGGAAACGCGTCCGAGCGCACTGGCCTCGGTCGCCGCGCTGTCACGGATCGGTGCCGTCGCGGTGCTGCTCGCGCCCGGTGCCGAACTCGACCGGGCAATCGAGCTGACCGGTGTGCAGACGCTGATCACCGACCCGGAGAACCTGCGCACCGCTGCCGCGACCGCGGCCAGGGTACTCGTACTCGGCGGTGGTGGCTCGCGCCAGCTCGCGGTGCCTGTCAGTGACCGGGTGATCGACCTCGAGCAGATCGATCCGGCCGAAGTCCGGGTGCCCGCCTGGTACCGGCCGAACCCCGGTCTGGCGCGCGAACTGGCGTTCGTGCTCGTGCTCGGCTCGGGTGAGCGCCTGGAGGCGAAGTACATCACCAACCATCGCTGGGCGCTGTCGGCGTTCGGCACCGCGAGCGCGGCCGACCTCGACCGGCGTGACACTGTGTACTGCCTTGCGCCACTGCACCATTCGTCCGGACTGCTGGTGAGTCTCGGTGGGGCCATCGCCGGTGGCAGCCGGATCGCGCTGGCCAGGCCGAGGGACATGGATCCGGGCCGCTTCGCCGAAGAGGTGCACCGGTACGGCGTCACCGTCGTCACCTACACCTGGACGATGCTGCGCGACCTGCTCGACGCCAAGGTCTTCCCCGTCGGCCACAACCACCCGATCCGGCTGTTCATCGGCTCCGGTATGCCCGCCGGGCTGTGGCGGCGCACCGTCGAGCAGTTCGCCCCGGCCAGGGTGCTCGAGTTCTACGCCTCGATCGACGGTGACGTGGTGCTGGCCAATGTCACCGGTGCCAAGATCGGGTCGAAGGGCAGGCCCGTTCCCGGCACCGCGAAGGTCGAACTGGTTGCCTACGACCCGATCAGCGAGCAGATCCTCGTCGGTGACGACGGCTTCGCCCGCCGCTGCGCCGACAACGAACCCGGACTACTGCTCGGCAAGGCCGTCGACGGTGGCGACATCTCCGACGGTGGGCTGCGCGGGGTGTTTCGGGCCGGCGACGCGTGGTGGCCGACGGAGAACCTGTTCCGGCGTGACAGCGACGGTGACTACTGGCTGGTCGACCGGCGCGACACGGTGATCCGCACCGCGCGCGGGCCGGTGTTCACCCAGCCGATCGTGGACATGCTCAACGACATCACGCCGGTCGACATGGAGGTGGCCTTCGGGCTCAAGACTCCGGCGGGCGTCATCGCGGCGGCCGCGCTGAGCGTGCGGCACGGTTTCCGGATCGAACCCGGCGATGTCACCGAGGCGATGCGCGGGCTGGAACGTAGTCAGCGCCCCGACCTGGTCTATGTCGTCGACGAGATCCCGCGCAGTTCCAGCTTCCGTCCGTCGGCGCCCGCGGTCCAGGCCGCGGGCCTGCCCAAGGCCGGACCGGGTACCTGGATCTACAACCGGGAAACCGAGGCATACGAGGTGCTCACCGACGCGGCAGCGGCGACGTTGTTCGGCGGCAGCTGACCCGCGGCCCCGGCAGGCGAACTCGGCCGCGGGCCCAACGCGCACAACAAGGCCGCCCGGTGACCCGGGCGGCCTTGTTCGTGCATTGGCTGTGCGTCAGTTCGAATCGTCTGCGCGGCAGTGAGTTTCGGTCGCAAGTCGAAGCCCGATATTGCGGCAGCCTGCTTCGTAGGGGTCGAAGCGATTGTGCCGCAGTGCTTTTCGGGCTCGGTCCGACGGCGATTACACCTGGTACGCGGTGACCGCGTCGACCACGCGGGTGAGCTGACCCTCGCTGAGCAACGGCCACAGCGGCAGTCGCACGATCGTCGCCGAGAAGTTCGCCGACCGCGTGCACGGGACCGGGGTGCGGCCGTACTTGAGGCCGGCCGGGCTCGAATCCAGCGGAATGTAGTGGAACGGCGCGACGATGCCGCGTTCGGCGAGGTGGGCGATGATGCCGTCGCGGCTGTCCTCGGTGGGCATGCGCAGGTAGAACAGGTGCGCGGTGTGGCCTGCGTCGGCGGGCACCGTCATGGGGCGAACGTCGTTGCGCGAGGCCCAGTCGGGGAGCGCGGCCGCGTAGGTGTCCCATACGCGGTGGCGGTTGGCCTGGATGGTGTCGAACTCGGCGAGCTGGGCGTCGAGCACGGCGGCGTTGAGTTCGCTGGGCAGGTAGCTCGAGCCGATGTCCTGCCAGGAGTACTTGTCGACCTGGCCGCGCAGGAAGCGGGCGCGGTCGGTGCCCTTCTCCCGCATGATCTCGGCGCGACCCATCAGGATCTCGTCCGAGAGCAGCAGCGCGCCACCTTCACCGCAGTGCACGTTCTTGGTGTCGTGGAAACTCTGCGTGCCGAGGGTGCCGATCGTGCCGAGTTGGCGACCACGCCAGGTTCCGCCGAGGCCGTGCGCGTTGTCCTCGATGATCGCCACACCGTGCTGGGCGGCGAGCGCGAGCAGCGGCTCCATGTCGGCGGCCACACCGCCGTAGTGCATCACCACGATGGCCTTGGTGCGGTCGGTGATCGCGGCGGCCGCGGCAGCGGGGTCGATATTGCCGGTGGACTCGTCGATATCGACGAACACACAGGTCGAACCGCGCAGCGCCATCGAGGTGGCCGCGGAGGTGAAGGCGAAGCTGGGGACGATCACCTCGTCGTCGGGGCCCAGTTCCAGCAGCAGTGCGCCCAGTTCGAGCGCGTGCGTGCACGAGGTCGTGAGCAGCGCGTGATCGGCGCCGGTGATGGCTTTGATCTTCGCGGTCGCCGACCTGGTGAACTGACCGTCGCCGTGACTGTGATCGGAATCGAGCACGGCCATCAGGTTGGGGCGCTCAGCGGCAGCGCGGAACGGCCTGCTGAAGATGATGCGGTCGCTCACTCGTGCTGACCCTTCTCCGTCGCGGCTGCCGGGACCGCGGCGTCGACTCGATGGTTGACGGCCGGCGCGTGCATCGTATCCGGGCGCGGCGTCGGGGTCTGCACGGTGAGGTACAGCGGCTTGCCGACCAGGATGTGCAGCGCGACACCGAGATACTCGGCGATCAAACCGAGCGAGAACAGCATCGCGCCCGAGCACAGCAGCATCACGACGATGATCGACGCCCAACCCTCGGGATCGTGGTTGTCCTGCGTCAGCGCCTGCACGATGACGACCGCGGCCATGATCACCCCGGCCAGCGCGAGGGTGACACCGAGCATGCTCACCAGGCGCAGACCGCGCGTGCCGCTGCACAGCACCATCTTCCAGAACAGCGAGAACAGGCGCCGATAGTTGTAACCGGATTCGTCACGGCCTTCCGCGCGCAGCACCACCGGCACCGACACCGCATTGCCGACCACCCAGGTGAGCGCCACGTCCAGGTACACCCCGTTGGCCGCGACCTCGGCGAGCTGACGGCCGATGTCACCGCGGATCAACCGGAAGCTCTCGAATCGCGTCGAATCCGGGAACGCGAACACCGTCGCGAGCACGATCTTGGCGCCGCGCGAGGTGAGATTGCGCAGGAAACCGTGCGGACGGGTGTTGGACGGCTTCGAATAGACCAGGTCAGCGCGCGAAGCCAGCGCCGCGTCGAGGAAGTCGGCGATGAACGCGGGGTCGTGCTGACCGTCCTCGTCCATCGTGACGATCCAGTCGCCCTGCGCTGCGGCCATCCCGGCGATTGTGGCCGCGTCCTGCCCGAAATTGCGGCTCAACCAGACCGCGCGCACCTGCGGGTAGGAGCCTTCCAATTCCTGCAGGACGACATCGGAACGGTCGGGGCCGTTGTCGTGCACGAGGATGATCTCCTCGACGGCGAACCGCGCACCCGCCGCTGTCGTGCTCGGGCCGGTCAACCCTTCGAGCTCCGCGACCAGCGCGGCGATCGTGTCCTCACCCCGATACACCGGAACGACCACTGACACCGAGTGCACCGGACTCGACCCGTTGCGCTCGGGCGCGCCCGCACGCACGACGGTGCCAGGCCTGGACAAAGGTGCGGACGGAATCGGCATCGGCGGACTTTCGGTGAATCGGAAGTATTGACCCAACAGTGTGCGCACTTTAACACCGGGGTGTGACCCGTCGGTGGAAGCGATCCCACTGTGCGACGGTGCCAGTCGGAGCGTGTGCCTGTAGGGTCTGGTCCTCGTGGTGGAAAGTAGAACCCCGTCCCGACGTTCCGTCTATATCTGGGGCTTGATCACCTCCCTCGGAGTGATCGCGGGCTATGGCGCGGTTCTGCTCGCCAACGTTCGGCACTTCTATACCGACGACACCGAATCCCAGTATGTCCCGCTGTGGGTGATGCTCGGCAACCGGCTGCGTAACGGCGATCTGCCGGTGATGGTGCCCGAGCACTGGATGGCCGGGAACTACGCCATCGAGGAAGCGGGCCTGCTGAATCCGCCGCAGCTGCTGATCGATCTGATCGCGCCCTCGGTGGACAACCTGGTGTTGTACGCGACCGTGGTGAAGCTGATCTTCGCGATCATCCTCGGCCTCGGCGTCTACCGGGTCTGCCTGGCCTACGGCTCGCGCGTGCAGTGGGCGGCGCTGGCCGGTGTGTCGATTCCGTTCACCGGGTGGCTGCTGTTCTTCGACGAGGCCAGCTGGATGACGGCGTTCACCGGCACCGCGTGGATGGTGCATGCATGGGCGTCGGGAGTGCGGTATGCGCGTGGTCCCCGCCTGCTCGGTCAGCGCCCGGAGGCGGTAGCGGAGCGTGACCACGCAGGGCGCCCGAGCGGGCGAATCGGGTACTGCGGGCCGATTTCGGTGTTCGTGTATCTCTACCTGGCGATTTCGGTGCAGTACGTTTTCCCGGCCGTCGAGGCAGGGCTGATGATCGCCACGGTCGCGGTCGGTGAGCTGATCTACCAGCGCACCTGGCGGCCGTCACTGAAGCTGCTGATGGTGGCCGGTCTGGCGGCGCTCGCGGGGGCGGCGACCTATCTGCCGAGCATGCTCTCGGCGAAGGTGACCTGGCGTGGCACCGCCCAGATCAACAACGACCAGTTCCTCACCGTGCCGTGGTCGGAGTCGCTGAACGCGAGCCTGCCCTCGACGCTGCCCGCCTTCACCTCGTGGTGGGGATACGTGCAGCCGATGCCGGTCGTCTACATCGCCTGGTTCCTGATTCCGGCTCTGGCGTTCATCGACTGGGGCAAGGCGCGCGCGGCCTGGCGCGAGCTCTCCGGGATCGGCCTGTTCGCGATCGCGGTGCTGATGTGGACCGCCGGTCCCGGCACGATCGGCCCGCTGCGCTGGCCCGCTCGCGTGCTGCCGATGGTGGCGCTCGGCCTGCTGGTGCTGGTATGTGTGCTGCTCGGTCGGTTCGCGACCTTCAAGGACTGGCGTGCGCGCGGGATCGCGGCGGCTGTGCTGATCGGGCTGCTGTGGGTGCGGTCGTTCTCCGCCGACCCGCACAACTGGATCGCGCACGTGATCGCCGCGCTGGCCATCGCCGCGCTCGGGGCCGCGCTGGTGTGGCTCGCGGTGAACAAGGGCGTCTCGGCGGCGGTCGCGCTGGCGATCATCGCGGTGGCCCCGATCGCCTACGTCCAGGTGGAGCGGGCGCAACCGACGCCGATGAGCTGGAACCTGCCCAGCGACCGGGCCGCGGCGCGCGCTGCGTTCCCGGAGTTCGCGGGAACCACGCTGCAGCTCGGCGATCGCGCCCTGATCCAGCCAGGCGAGCGCACCCTCGACGGCGCCTACGGCTCGCTGGTGTTCGGCAACTACGCCAAGGACATCGAGCGCACCTACGTCAGCGGCTACACCCCGAACGGCCACTTCTGGTTCGGCGACATGCTCTGCATGCGCTGGGACACCAGCGTGTGCCCCGACGCCTACCGCCGCGCGTTCGCGGTCGAGCCGTCGACCGGTAAAACGGTCGTCGACCTGATGAACATCGACCGGGTCGTCCTGCAGCGCGCGCTCTACCCGGCCGCTCGCACCGAGCCCGCACCGGCCGGTTGGAAGTGGGTCGACTACCCAGGCCACGAGAACTACATCTCGGTCCTCGAACGTGAGGACGGGCTGATCTCCACCCGCAACGGCCGGGTCTCTGCGGTCCAGAACACCACCGCGGTCTCGACGTCGGAAAGCGATACGACGAGCCGGGTTACCGTGAGCTCCGAGACCGGCGGCAGCGTGGTGTTCGCGCGGCTCGGTTGGCCGGGGTACCGGGTGAGCCTCGACGGCAAGGACATTCCGTTCAAGGTCGTCGCGAAGAGTTTCGTCGCCGTCGACATTCCGGCCGGAACGAAGAACGGCGATCTCGAGCTGACCTGGCGGCCGCCGGGCTGGAAGATCGGCGGCGCCGCGATCGGCCTCGGACTGCTCGGCCTCGCGGTGTTCCAGTGGCTGTATGTGCGCGGACGAAAGCCCGAGGAGGAGCAGGGCGCCCCGGCGGTCGAGTCGCTCGACTCCGACGACGCCCTAGCGAAGGCGCGATGACGACCGAGGCGGCGGGTGGCGTGCTCGAGACACCGGGCCCGCTGCTGCGGATCGTGAAACGTCAGGAGCTGGCGTTCGCGATCGTCGGCGGGTTCAACACCCTGCTCGGCATGGCACTTGTCGTGTTCTGGCTACACGTGCTCGGTGACGGCAGGCCAGGTCTCGCTGTCGTCGCGGCGTACGCGGTCAGCACGATCGTGGCGTTCGTCCTGCATCGCACTCTGGTGTTTCGCGTGCACGGCCATCTCGTGCGCGATTTTCTGGCCTTCTGCGGGGTGAACGCGGGCGGGCTCGTGCTCAACGTGATCCTCGTCGAACTCGCGGTCACCGGCCTCGGCTTCCTGGCCGCCCCCGCCTCGGTGATCGTGATGGGTCTGGTCGCGGTACTCAGCTTCTTCGGACACCGCTACATCTCGTTCCGCCGGGCGCGGTAGGTTAGGGACATGGCGCACGAATCCACCATCGACGCAACCCTGCTCGGCCTGCTGGCCTGCCCCCAGGACAAGGGCCCGCTGCAGCTGGTGCGCACCGAAGCCGATGTGAGCGTGCTCTACAACCCCCGGCTGCGCCGCGCCTACCCGATCGACAACGGCATCCCGGTGCTGCTGATCGACGAGGCCCGCGACGTCACCGCCGCCGAACACGAATTCTTCGTCGCCGAATCCTGACGAACCCGCGGGTGTCTGCGCGCGGTGAATCACCAACTGTCCGTGTCGATCTCGCCGGTCAGATAGCGCTGGATCACCGGCCCCACGGCATCGACCACCGCATCGATCGGCATCGACGCCAACGGTTCCAGCGAGATGATCTTGCGGGCGGTCAGCACCCCCACCATCTGCGACGCGGCCAGCGAGACCCTGGCCCGCCCGTCGTCGTCCGGGGTGGCGATGCGCGCCCGCACCCGTTCCAGCACCACCTGGAGCAGGAACGAGCGTGCGAGATTCTGGTCGCCACCGGCGAAGATGCTGCGCACCATCGCCACGATGCCGGGCCCGGCGGGGGAGTCCCACACCGTCACGACCGCGCGCACGATGGTGCGCCCCAGCTCGTCGAGTGGTGCGGCGTCGACCGCCCCGAGCGTTGCGTCCGGGTCGACCGGGAAGTCCACCGCAGCCGCGAACAGTTGCTGCTTGTTGCCGAAGTAGTGGTGCACGAGCGCCGGGTCGACATCGGCATCGGCCGCGATCGCGCGGATCGAGGTCTTGTCGAACCCGGCGCCCGCGAACCGGACCCGGGCCGCGTCGAGAATCGCCACCTTGGTGTCGGCGTTGCCGGGCCTGCGCCCGGTGCGTCCGGATTTCGCTGTGCTCGAACCGGATTCGCCGTAACTCATGGGTGATCCTCTCGTCGTGGGCCTACGGAGTGCGTCGACGCAGAGTAGCCGCGGCGAGGCCAAGTGCCACCACCGCGAACCCGGCGACGACCGCGATATCGCGCCACATCGCGCCCGTCGGCTCCGCGTGAACCGACACCTGCTGCAGCGCGTCCACCGCGTAACTCAACGGCATCACATTGCTGATCGCCTCGAGCCAGCCGGGTAGCCGGTCACGCGGAACCAGCAGCCCGCACAGGAAGATCTGCGGCGCCACGATCACCGGCATGAACTGCACGGCCTGGAACTCGGTGCGTGCGAATGCGCTCGCCAGCAGACCGAGCCCGACCCCGCACACCGCGTCGACCATCGCGATCAGCAACACCCAACCGGGACTACCCGCGGCATCGAGCCCGAGCAGCCAGAACGCGACCACGCAGGCGACGGCGGCCTGGGCACCGGCGGCCAGGGAGAACGCGCTGCCGTAACCGGCGAGCAGATCGACCTTGCTCAACGGGGTGGTGAGCAGCCGCTCGAGGGTGCCCGAGGTGCGTTCGCGCTGCATCGCGATCGCGGTGATCAGGAACATCACGATGAACGGCAGGATGCCGAGCATCGTGATGCCGACGCGGTCGAACATGGTGAGTGGGGAGTGCGGGGCGCGCGGTGCGTCCTGGTAGATGAAGTACAGCAGGGTCATCAGCAGGGCCGGAACCACCAGGATCATCGCCACGGTGCGGTGGTCGTTGCGGAGTTGCCGAAGAATCCGGGCGGTGGTGGCGGTATAGGGGCGCAAGGTGGTCATGCGTGCTCTCCCATCGTGATCAAGGTCAGGAAAGCGGCCTCGAGGTTCTGTTCGTCGGTGCGCTCGCGCAGTTCGTCGGGGCTGAGCTGGGCGAGTAGTGCGCCCTCGCGCATCAGCAGCAGCTTGTCGCAGTGCTCGGCCTCGTCCATCACGTGACTCGACACCAGCAAAGTCGTTCCCGCCGCGGCCAATTCGTGAAACTGCTTCCACAATTCCACCCGCAGAACCGGATCGAGGCCGACCGTCGGTTCGTCGAGTACCAGCAGTTCGGGCTTGCCGACGAGTGCGCAAGCCAGTGACGCCCTGGTCTTCTGCCCGCCCGAGAGTTGATCGCCGAGCTGATCCGCGTGATCGGCCAAACCGACTGCGGTGAGCGCGGATTCGGTATCGGCGCGCTCACGTCCGTAGAGCGCGGCGTAGTAGGCGACATTGTCGCGGACGCTGATGTCGGAGTAGATGCTCGGCGCCTGGGTGACGTAACCGACCCGGCGGCGCAGCCCCGCGCTACCGGCCGGCTCCCCGAGCACGGTGACGATGCCCGACTCCACCAGCTGGGTGCCCACGATGCTGCGCAGCAGGGTGGTCTTTCCGCAGCCCGACGGGCCGAGTAGTCCGGTGATCGAGCCGCGGGGGATATCCAGGGTCAAGCCATGGAGAACAGGGCGCTTTCCCCGCTTGACGACCAGATCCTCGACCTGGACGGCGAGCGTAGGTGCTGTGTGCGACATGGTCGCCTCAATTCATCGAGTGTTGAATTCACTACGTGATGAATTTAGCGCGATGATGTCGAGTCGGCAAGGTCAATGAGCGTGTCCCGGTGGGGGCGTGGCTTGCTGGCCTGGTTCGACGACGGCGAACTGACCCATCATCCCGACGTCCTCGTGCCACAGCAGATGGCAGTGATACATGTACGGAGTGTTCGGGTCGGCGGGCCCGTCGAAGCGCAGCACCAGGGTCGCGGCCGTGTTCGGCGGCAGGAAGATGGTGTCCTTGGCGCCGGCCAGCTCGGGTGGAGGTGGTGCGCCGTCGTAGTCGAGCACCCGGAACTGGACATCGTGGACGTGAAAGTTGTGCGGCATGCCGTCGATGTTGTGGACGACCCAGGTCTCGGTGGTGCCTCGGGTGACGGTCGTGTCGATGCGGCCCATGTCCATGCGCTCGCCGTTGATACCGGCAAGGGTCAGGTCGAAGCGACGTTGTAGAACCGAGTCCGCACCATCGGGAATCGACGGCGGCACAAGGGTTTCCGGCAGTGCGGCGGACGGTCGTAAAGTCGGCGCGGCGCGCAGTTCGAGGACATCGAACCTGTCGTCACCACCCGAGAACCGGCTCGACCAGAAGTCCAATCCCGCCTCGAGCTTCTCGCTGCGCAGCACGGTGCGCTCACCGGGTCGCATCCGCACCACGATCTCCGCGCGCTCACCGGGCGAGAGTTGGATGCGGTTCAGGGTGGCGGGGCGTTCGAGCAGGCCGCCGTCGGAACCGATCATCGCGAACGGGCGGACATCGTCGAAGGCGAAGGTGTAGATCCGCGCGGTCGAGGCGTTGAGCAGGCGCAGCCGCACCAGTTCGTCGCCGACCTCCTGGTAGGGCGACAGGGTGCCGTTGACCATGGTGCGATCGCCGAGGAAGCCGATATCGCGGAAAATCGCGTGCGCGCCGTCGAGTCGGGAACCGCGCAGGCGCATGTCCTGCACGATCACCGGGATGTCATCAACGCCGTAGGTGTTCGGCAGCGGCAGTTGCGCGCTCGGTGCGTCGTCGATCAGGAACATGCCCGCCAGGCCGCGGCGCACGTGTTCCTCGGTCGCGCCGTGTGGGTGCGGGTGGTACCAGAGGGTCGAAGCTGCTTGGGCCACAGACCATTCCGGCGTCCAGGAGGCGCCGGGCTCGACCATCTGGTGTGGCCCGCCGTCCATGGCGGCAGGTAGATGCATGCCGTGCCAGTGCACCGTCGAGGCTTCGGGCAGCTGGTTGCGCACCTGCACTCGCACGCGTTCGCCGCGCGCTGCACGCAAAGTGGGACCGAGATAGCTGCCATTGAAGCCCCAGGTCTCGGTGGCTCGGCCGGGCTCGAATGCTGTTGTCCCGGTCTGCATATCGAGAGCGAAGGTTCGCGTGCCGGCCGTGTCGACGGTGGACTCGGCCAGCGGCGGAATATGCAATGGCTGTGTGAATTGCGTTGTGCCGACGGTGGATACGTCGGCACCGGCCCACGTCCAGGTGACCCCGGCGCCGATCGCGGTGATCAGGGTGACGACGAGGGCGCACGCGCCGAGCAGGATGCGGCGCAGCCGACGTGGGGGAGAAGCCATGCTTCGACGCTAGGGGCGCGAACGTCACACCACATCAGGGTGCGCCCCGGGTTCGACCCTGATTCCGCACCGAAATGATCAGGGGTTTTCCGCAGCGCAGGGCATGTGATGTGGATCACTATCGTGGGTTGTCACGTTTCGGCGGGCTGCTTTGTCCCATGAACATCCCACGGACAAGGAGCACCACAATGACCACCACCACGCACCGCATCGTCGTCCTCGGCGCCGGCTACACCGGCATGCTGGCCGCGATCCGCCTGGCCCGCCGCACCAGCAAGCTGGATGTCGCGATCACCCTGGTCAACCCTTCCGCGCGCTTCACCGAGCGGCTGCGCATGCACCAGATCGCCGCAGGTCAGGAACTCGCGCACCACGACATTCCCGAGATCCTCGACGGCACCGGCATCGAGTTCGTCCAGGGCTGGGTTACCTCGATCGACGCGGCAGCGCAGCGCGTCCACGTCGACGGCCGCGGCGATCTCGCCTACGACGAGCTCATCTACGCACTCGGCAGCACTGCCGAGACCGCCCTGGTTCCCGGCGTCGCCGAACACGCTTTCACCCTCGACGACCCGCGCCTCGCCCACGAATTCGCGGGCAAGCTGACCACCCTCGCGACTCAGGGTGCCGCGGTCGCTGTCTGCGGTGGCGGCCTCACCGGCATCGAGGCGGCGACCGAGATCGCCGAAAGCCACCCCGGCCTGCGCGTGACGTTGATCAGCTCGGGCGAGGCGGGCGCGATGATGGGCGACAAGGCTCGCGCGCACCTGAACAAGGCACTGGACCGGCTCGGCATCGTCCGCGAGATCGGCGTTCGTGTCGCCGAGGTGCTGCCCGACGCGGTCGTACTCGCCGACGGCACGGTGATCGGCGCCGACCTCACCCTCTGGACGACCGGCGTTCGGGTGTCGCCGCTGGCCGCAGAGGCGGGCATCGAGACCGATGCGCGTGGCCTCATCGTCGTCGACCCGACACTGAAGTCGGTGTCGCACCCCATGATTCACGCCATCGGTGACGCGGCTGCGGTCCGTCAGGCGTGGGGACAGGTGCACGGCACCTGCCAGAGCGGCCTGCCCACCGCGGCCTACACCGCCGACGCGATCGCCGCCGAACTGCGCGGCAAGACGGTGAAGCCGTTCCGGTTCGGCTACTTCCACCAGCCGGTCAGCCTCGGCCGCCGCGACGCGGTCATCCAGTTCACCAAGGCCGACGACAGCCCGCGCCGCCTCTACCTCACCGGTTGGGCCGCGCGGACTTACAAGGAGATGGTCAGCAGCAGCCCGGTACCGACATTCAAGGCGAGCAAGAAGATGACCATGAACGTCCAATTGTCCAAGGGCGGCAAAGTAACTCGCCGCGCAGCATGAGGGCCGACCACGCGCCGAGATCGCGGAACCACCGCTACCGGCGCACCTCGACTCGCCGGACCGACGGAGAATGCGCCATGGTTGAACTCATGCCGGACCAGGATCCTTTCCTCGAGCACCGCCGCCTGCTGTTCGCGACCGCCTACCGCATGCTCGGCACGGTCACCGACGCAGAAGACGTCCTGCAGGACACCTGGCTCAAGTGGAACGACACCGACCACGCCGCGATCGTCCACCCCAAGGCCTACCTGGTCCGCACAGTCACCAACATCTCGCTCAACCGCCTCACCTCCGCCCGCGCGACCCGTGAAAGCTATGTCGGCCCTTGGCTTCCCGAGCCGGTGCTGACCTCGCCCGATATCGCCGAGGACACCGAATTGGCCGACACTGTCTCCACCGCCCTGCTCGTCGTGCTGGAAACTCTCACGCCGGTCGAACGCGCGGTGTTCCTGCTGCGCGAAGTCTTCGGTTACTCGCACGCCGAAATCGCCGAAGCCCTCGACCGTCCCGAGGCGAGCGTGCGCCAGATCGCCCACCGCGCGAAGAGTCACGTGCAGTCACGCCGTCCACGATTCGACACCGACAAAGCCGCCCGCGCCCAGGTCACCGCACAGTTCATGGCCGCCTGCGCGGGCGGCGACCTCAATGCACTGATGGACCTGCTCGCCCCCGATGTCACGTGCTGGTCCGACGGTGGCGGCGTGGTCACCGCCGCGCGCCGCCCCCTGCACGGCCCCGACCACGTGGCTCGCTGGATCCTCGGCGTCCTCGCCAAACCGTCGTCCGCGGGCTTCGAACTCAGCGCGGCCGACATCAACGGCGAGCTCGGCGCGCTGGCCTCTTTCGCCGGAAACCCCGGCGCCGCCTTCACTTTCGACCTGGTCGACGGACACATCCAGAACCTGCGATTCCAGGTCAACCCCGGCAAACTCGCAGGTCTCTACCGGGGCACCGAACTGCTCGGCTGAACAGCAACGCCGCCGAACCTCGACGCGACCTGTCCGGATCGGTGACAGCACCGGGCCGCGCCGAGGTCGATCCCGGAAGCGCCTTCGCGAGTAGGCGACAATAGCGAGCGTGTCCGCACAGGAACTGGCCGTCGATCCGCCCACCGCCGCGCGCAGGCTGCTCGGCGCGATTCTCCGGTCGGGTCCGGTGGCGCTGCGCATCGTGGAAGTCGAGGCCTACGGCAGTGACCCCGACGGTCCGTGGCCCGACCCGGCCGCGCATTCCTGGCCTGGGCCCACCGCCCGCAACGCGGTGATGTTCGGTCCGGCGGGGCGCCTGTATGTCTACCGCTCATACGGAATCCACTTGTGCGTCAACGTAACCGGCGGTTTCGACGGTGAAGCCGGGGCGGTGCTGGTTCGTGCGGGGGAGGTGGTCGACGGCATCGACATCGCACGGGAACGCAGGCCCGCCGCCCGCAAGGACACCGACCTGGCGCGCGGGCCCGGCAATGTCGGCAGCGCGCTCGGCGTCAGCATGTCCGACTACGGGACCGAGCTGTTCGACCCCTTCTCGGCACTGCACCTCGAACTGAAACCTGCTGTGCCCGAAGCTGATACAGCTTCGGGTCCACGGGTAGGCGTGAGTGTTGCCGCGCAGGTGCCCTGGCGATTCTGGTTACCCGCATCGCCCGCCGTCTCGGTCTATCGGCGAAGTCCACGCGCGCCCGCGCCGCTGGCCTGACAGCGGCCCCGAAAATTTATTTCGCGGTCGGCGATGAGTTCTCGAGTGACGGTCCGTCTTAACCGTTGAACGCGCTACCCCACCGAGCGCGACCGACTCTAAGGACACGACATGACCACCGCCGCACCCTCCGCCAACTTCTCCACCGCTGCCACCCACACCCCCGGCAAGATCCGCAACCGCGTCCTGTGGACCCTGCAGATCGTGCTCGGCCTGTTCTTCATCATCGCCTCGGGCGGCCCGAAGCTCGTCATCCCGCACATCCTGATGGAGAACGCCCCCGCGAACCTGACCATCCCCATGGGCCTGCTCATCTTCATCGGAGTCGTCGAGGTCGCAGGCGGTATCGGCCTGATGGTGCGTCGAGTCAGCGGCCTCGCTGCCGCGGGTCTGTCCGTGCTCACCGTGCTCGCTGCCGCGACCCAGGCCTTCATCGCCGACAAGCCGACGATGGCGATCTTCCCGCTGGTCCTGGCCGCGATCTTCGCCTGGATCGCCTACGAGCGCCGCGACACCATCACCGCGCTGGTGCGATGAGCCACCACTCGACACGCTGACGATCGCCGGAGCCCGGGGGGTTCCGGCGATCATCGGCGTGCCGAGCCGTTCGGCTGCGGCGCCGAAACCACGGCCACGATCTCGTCTGCGAAACCAAGGCGAAATCGATCGGGCGGATGCCTGTGAGATGCGAGGATCGAGGACCACGCAACAGAATGACCAGGAGCGCCCGTGTTCACTTTTCCCAGCAGCGACGGCACCTCGATCCACGTGCGGAGCTGGCTCCCCACCGACGTCGAGCCGCGTGGCGTCGTGCAGATCGCGCACGGCATGGGCGAACATTCCGAACGCTACGCACACCTGGCCGAACGGCTGGCCGCGCTCGGCTTCGCCGTCTACGCCGACGACCATCGCGGCCACGGCCTCAGCATGGGCCCCGTGCCTGGAGATCTGGGCCCCGACGGCTGGAACCTGCTGGTCGCCGACGAGGTCGCGCTCACCGAAATCCTGCGCGAGCGCCACCCCGGCCTGCCCGTTACGCTGATCGGCCACAGCCTCGGCTCCTTCGCCGTGCAGCAGTACCTCCTCGACCACTCCGACCTCGTCGACGAAGTCGTCCTGAGCGGCACGACCGCGGTCGACGGACTCTTCGGCGAAATCGCGGCCGCCGGCGGTGACCTGATCGGCTTCTTCAACGCCGAATTCCAGCCCACCCGCACCGACGCCGACTGGATCAGCCGCGACGAAGCCCAGGTCGACACCTACAACGCCGACCCCTGGTGCGGTTTCGCCATCGACGAGGCCAACATGGGCCTGCTCGCGGTCAACTCCCAGACGCGCCTGGCCGACCCGAGCACCGTGCGCAGCGACCTGCCGATCTACGTGATGGTCGGCGACAAGGACCCGCTCAACAGCAAGCTGAGCCTGTCCGACCTGCTCGTGCAGCGCTACCGCGACGCGGGCCTGACCGACATCACCTACCAGGTCTACCCGGACGCCCGCCACGAAGTCCTCAACGAAACCAACCGCGACGAGGTCGAAGCCGATCTGCTCGCCTGGATCACCCGCGCACGCGCCTGAACAACCGCATGCGGAAAGATGGGTCAGCGTGACCGGCGACATCTTCGACGAACTGACCTGGCGCGGCCTGATCGCGCAGTCCACCGACCTGGACGAGCTGCGCGCTGCCGCGGCCGCCGCACCGCTGACGCTCTATGCCGGCTTCGACCCGACCGCCGCCAGCCTGCACGCAGGCCATCTCGTCCCGCTGCTCGCGCTCAAGCGCTTCCAGCTGGCCGGGCATCGCCCGATCGTGCTCGCCGGCGGCGCCACCGGCATGATCGGCGACCCGCGTGACGTGGGCGAACGCACCATGAACTCGACCGACACCGTCGCCGAATGGGCCCAGCGCATCCGGGGCCAGCTCGAGCGATTCGTCGACCTCGACGATTCGCCCACCGGTGCGGTGATCGTGAACAACATGGACTGGACCGGCCCGCTGTCGACCGTGGACTTCCTGCGCGACATCGGCAAGCACTTCTCGGTGAACGTCATGCTCGCCCGCGACACCGTCAAACGGCGGCTCGAAGGCGACGGCATCTCCTACACCGAGTTCAGCTACATGCTGCTGCAGGCCAACGACTACCTGCAGTTGCGCCGCGAACACGGCTGCACGCTGCAGGTCGGCGGCTCCGACCAGTGGGGCAACATCATCGCCGGCGTGGAGCTGAACCGGCGCGTCGACGGCGCGCACGTGCACGCGCTCACCGTGCCGCTGGTGACCTCGGCCGACGGCAAGAAGTTCGGCAAGTCCACCGGCGGCGGCAGCCTGTGGCTCGACCCCGAACTGACCAGTCCCTACGCCTGGTACCAGTACTTCGTGAACACCGCCGACGCCGACGTCGTGCGCTACCTGCGCTGGTTCACCTTCCTCAGCCGCGAGGAACTCGACGAGCTCGAGCAGGCGACGGCCGAACGTCCGTTCGCCCGCGAGGCCCAGAAGCGCCTGGCCGCGGAGATGACCACGCTGGTGCACGGCGAAGCCGAGACCCGCGCGGTGGAACTGGCCAGCGGTGCTCTGTTCGGTCGCGGCGAGCTGGGGGAACTTCCGTTGTCCACGCTCGGGGCCGCACTGCGTGAGACCGCGGTCGACGGCAAGGTCGCCGAGGTGGTGCCGGGTGAGCCGAACACGATCGTCGACCTGCTCGTGGCGTCGGGTCTGTGCGAGAGCAAGGGCGCGGCCCGTCGGGTGGTCAACGAAGGCGGTGCGTCGGTGAACAACCAGCGGGTGAGCGATGTGGACTGGACGCCGTCCGATGGCGACTACCTGCACGGGGAGTGGCTGGTGCTGCGCCGCGGAAAGAAGAACATGGCCGGCGTGCATCGGATAGCCTGAAGACGTTGGGCGAGGCCTGAGTCACATCCGTGTGATTCAGGCCCGCGCATCGGCCGAGCGCACCGCCGTGACCTGCGGAGATCCGGTGTTGTTCAGGCGATTTGACGCGGCGTTATCCGGCGCGTAACTTATTGGAAGTCAGAGCGACACGGACACCAACCCGGAGCGGAGACGCTAGCCCGAGAGGCTGGCGGGCCAAGGGAAAACGCGGTAGTACGGGGAAGCGCCTGACATAGCTGAAGATCTTGTGACCAGGCTTACGATTGACTTCGTCTGGACGTGAGGTTAGGCTGGAACAGTTGCCCTGCAGACGATCCGGACACCGGTTAGTTTGCTTGTGCGTGTGTTCTTTGAGAACTCAATAGTGTGTCGATGAATGTCAGTGCCAATAATTTATTATTGGTTCCAACTTCTCCGTACCCCCCGGTCGGTAGGAAGTTGGACATTAAACAACAGCGAATCTTTTTGCTGGTGTTTGTTTTGCTAGGTTTTCGGACTCTAGTTTAGATATTTCTGATTGACCCTCTTCGGAGGGTTGGTTAAGAGTCTTCAACGGAGAGTTTGATTCTGGCTCAGGACGAACGCTAGCGGCGTGCTTAACACATGCAAGTCGAGCGGTAAGGCCCTTCGGGGTACA